>NZ_JBAFWZ010000006.1:0-169026 GCF_036662795.1 Lysinibacillus sp. 54212 | reverse complement strand
GTGCGGATAGCACACCCTTTCGTTCGGATACGACCTCCTCTTGTGCGGATAGCACACCCTTTCGTTCGGATACGACCTCCTCTTGTTCGGATAGCACACCCTTTCGTTCGGATACGACCTCCTCTTGTTCGGATAGCACGCTTTTGTTCGGATACGACTTCCTTTCGTTTCGGATAAACAACTCTCATATTCAGACGCCCACCTTCCATTGCGGATAGCCACCCTTCCGTAGTCAAATCCACCATCTTGTGTAAATACCGTGCACATAGCACCACCTTTTATTCATATACACATTAGGTCGGGAGTCCATAATTTACAAATATCACAAAAAAACACACCTCTACTAAAATAGAAGCGTGCCACATAGTTAAGCAGTTGGAATAACGACCTTCACTTTAAATAAATCGCCATCCACTTCGATATTTAATTGGGCGTTGTGTAAATCTATAATTGACTGTGCAATTGCTAACCCTAGCCCTGAGCCATCTGTATGACGAGATGTATCTGCTCGTTTGAAGCGCTCTGTTAGCTCCTCCACATTATCACCTAGCTCATACTTCGCCACATTTTTCACTGTAAACTCAGCTACCCCGTTTTCTTGCTTTAGTGTCACATAAACACGCGTGCCCTCTAAGCTATACTTACGTGCATTGATAACTAAATTATCAATCACACGCCACCATTTTTGACCGTCTACGTAAGCGAAAATCGGCTGTTCACTAATGGAAACACGTAAATCTAAGCCCGCAGCAACAAAGTCCTCCTTCTGCTCACCTACAGCCTGTTGTAAAAGCTGCGCTAAGTCTACTCGTTGTTTAACCAGCTCAATGTTGCCACTTGCCATTTTCGATACATCGAACAAGTCCTCAATTAATGTTTTCAGTCGTTCGGATTTTTTATCTAAAATATTTACATATTTTAAACGCTCTTCCTCTGTTAGCTCTGGATTTTTCAATAAATCCGTATACGTAATAATCGATGTTAGCGGTGTTCGTAAATCATGACTAACGTTCGTAATCAACTCGGTTTTCAAACGTTCACTTTTCGCCTGCTCGCTCATCGACTTTCGAACACCCTCACGTAAATCATTTAAATGACGGGCATGATCTGCAAAAGGAGATTTCCCCTTCACCTTGATATCATTCGTTAATCTTCCCTCAGCCATATCCTTCGTTTGCTGCATAATACGGTTGAGATAGCCAATTCGACGCAGGAAAACATACAACACCGGCAATAATACGAAAAAGAAGCAAGGGATATAAATAAGTAATAAAGCAGGTTGCATCATTATCGGAGTGATCCCAACCCCACCAAGGAAAAATACAGCCAGCACAAACATCGATTGAACCCCAATTGACCGATTTAAAAACGAATCCGTTATTGCATCTTTAATTCTGAACAAAATTGAGTTTTGGAGTATCACCATACGATTCTCCGCTTTTAATACATCATATAGCCAAATACCAGTTAAAATTGTGCCACCAATAACCGCAAAATCAAAAAGGTAAAAAAACATATATTCAGTAAATATCTCTACGCCACGATAACCCTCATTATCGTAATAATAAGCCATACCTTCTATCGTATACTCAAAATCAATTAAGTTGAAGTAGCCCAACATCCCTAGTGTAATCGGAATTGCCAGTTGGATATCAATCGTCCATTGTTTAAATTTCCCTTCCACTTCTGGAAATGCAGAAAAAATAGCTCGATTCGGCTTTAACACGGTCAAAAGAAGGATTAATGCTATAATCCCCAATATCCATAGCGTAAAATAACTGATTTTCTGTATCTTAAATGTTTTATAGTTCTGCTGGAAATCTGTATGCTCCAACATCGCATTTGAAATAGAAATCGTTCCTGAAAAATACGCACGTTCAATTGGTAAGTATAGTTCTTCACCAGACACCCCTGATCCACCTGGAATATACTCACCTAAATAAATGCTATGTCCACCATCAGATACAAGCGGATTATCCTCTGTAAAATTTTTCTTAAATACGAGTTCGTAATTTAGGTTATTTGAGAAAGTTTCGTCCGTATCCGTATTCGTTAAGTTATAAGAAAAATATTTATAATCTTGTTTAAATTGCTGCAAGTCATTCGCCCGCTCTTTAAAATAAGCATCGACAGCTCGTTCCTTAATGGCACGAATTTTTTTCTCAACGGTATCGGTATCCTCAAAGTTTGCCTTCACATCAGCAATTTTAGCATCTCGCTCTTTGATTAACGCTTCCTGTACATCTTGATCCACAGCGGCATCTTCACTTCCAAGCTGTTGCGCATATTGCTCCTTAATTTTAGTGATTTGCTCAGCTAATGTGCCGTAATAATTGCGATACTGCGCAATTTCATCATCAGAAACCGTAATCTTTTCCTTCGCTTTCTCAGGAGTAATTGGATTTAACACATATGATTTCAATCCCTCTTGAAAGCTATTTTCTATATTTTTAAAGTCCGTTGACTCAAAATAATCTTGTCCAATAATTTCAGTTGATTTCGTCAGAAACGTATAGCCTGAAACAATTACTAAAAACATAAGAAAAAGTGTGAGGAATAATCGTCCTTTCATTTGACCTTCCTCCTAAAATAATTTTAATAATAGTTGAATCGTATCCATGAAATGTGCATCTATCACTTGCCATATGTATGTCCCGATACATACAATCCCAATCGCTGCAGCAATAATACTGCATGTTGAGCAAACGGCCTGTAGTTTATTTTTCAATTTTATAACCTAATCCCCATACGACTTTTAAATAGCGAGGATTTTTCGGGTCAGCCTCGATTTTTTCACGGATTTTTCGGATATGCACTGCCACAATATTTTCTGCATTATACGCCTCTTCATTCCAAACGAGCTCATAAATTTCACGAATAGAAAATACGCGCCCTGCATTTTTTAGTAGCAGCTCTGTAATTTTATATTCAATCGGGGTTAGCTTTACAGGTTCACCATCTAAACGTACCTCTCGAGCCTCTGCATTTAACGAAAGCCCATTCACTTCAATATTTTCCTCTTTCGCGTATGTCCCAAGCTCGACGTAACGACGCAGCTGCGATTTCACACGCGCCATGAGCTCTAGTGGATGAAATGGCTTCGTTAAATAGTCATCTGCCCCTACTGATAATCCGTGAATTTTATCCGAATCCTCTGCCTTTGCACTGAGCATAATAATCGGGATATTTCGCTCAGTTCGAATTTTAAATGTTGCCGTTATTCCGTCCATTTTCGGCATCATTATATCTAAAATAATTAAATGTACTTCATTTTTTTCAAGCTGCTGCAATGCCTCTACACCGTCCGCAGCCTTTAACACATTATAGCCTTCATTTCGTAAATAGATCTCGATACCATCACGAATATCTTGATCGTCGTCTGTTACTAGTACAGTCAGTTTATTCATTTCACACACCTCACTGCTTTTCCTTATACGCTTATCTTAAATTATAAAAATGAACTTTCAATCATCATAAATATGAAGAAATTCTTAAGAAATACATAAGACATGTTTAGTCCGTAGCCTTAGATCCTAACGTTAACACGACAATCCCACTTAACAATAAAAATACGCCTATCCAAGAAGTGAAAGATAAATACTCCCCTAGCCAAAACACACCGAGCAGGGCAGCTGTCAATGGCTCCGCTAAGCTTAAGGTTACAGCTGAAGATGCATTTATTTTTTGTAATCCATTCAAAAAAAGAACATAAGCAACACTTGTTGTTGCAATGCCCATAAATAACATTGGTGCTATATTTTGTGGAACGGTTACCCAGGATACACCATCCATACTAGCAAGAGGCGCGAGCAAAATTGCACATAATGTAAATGTCATCGCAACTGCGGGAAGCGTTTCCTCCCGTTTCATAAGTTCTTTACTAACATTTGTATATGTGGCAAACATAGCACCAGCACCTAATGCAACTAAAACACCCAATGGTTCAACCTTTGCCTCTCCACTATGAACAAATAATAATAAACAGCCGATAATCGCTAAAATTGTAGCAATTATCCATACTCTTGTTGGTCTCGCCTTGAAAAATAACCATTCAATAACACCCGAGAATACAGGGGCACTTCCGATCGTAACTACCGTCCCAATCGCTACGCCTGAATAACGAATTGATGTAAAAAATAAACCTTGAAACAGCGCAATACTAATTGCTGCAAGGAATGTCCATCGCCATGACCAATGACGGACCTTTAGCTTTCCTAAAATTATCACGATGATTAATAGTAGACCGCCTCCAATAGCTGAACGAACACCAGCTATAGCAAATGAAGAAATCCCTTCCTGTAAGTACATTCTAGTAGTCCCAGTCGTCCCCCAAAGAACAGCGGCAATTAACACAAATATGTATGGTAATATACGCAAGATTACAACCTCCCTTAATCTCATGCTTTTCTAGTACATTCTTATAAATATGCTTATAATAAACATACATATATGAAACGGAGATTATAAACATGTATAAAACAGTTGCAGAAACAGCAAGCGACTTAGGTATGCCTGAGCACCAAATTCTACATTACATCTATAACGGACGCATTAGAGCAGTGCACGACGGCGAACAATTTTTAATTAATAGCGGTCAATTCGATACGTATCACGAGCAAATCGAACGTATTAAAGAAGAAATTGAAATTTGGCGTAACACACCAATCCCAGAAGATATAGATGTGAAGGACGAAGATTGACTTCAATTACATATTTTACCACGTTTTACCTTAATATCAAAAACCTTTATCCTCTACTGGAATAAATAACTTTGCCTTCATTCGCCCATACTATGTTTGAAAAGGAAGGACGTGATGACGATTCTAACCGAAAAACAAAAGGCAACACTTAAAAAAATCTTACTGGAAGAACAAGAAGCATTACAGCGAGTCGTTGCAGATGATGATTTATTAGAGGGAGGGAGCTTACGCGATGCAACAGACGAATTATCTACTATCGATAATCACCCTGCCGATTTAGCAACCGAACTTTTTGAACGCGAAAAGGATATAGCGCTCAAGGCTCACGATGAGGATGAATTATCAAAGGTAGACGCTGCACTTCATGCAATGGAAAACGGTACGTATGGAGTTTGTGCAAAATGTAAGGTCGATATTCCGTATGAGCGATTAATCGCCATTCCGTACACTGCATTTTGTCTTTCACATTCCGAGGATAGGTCTGTGCCAAATGATCGCCCTGTAGAGGAACAGGTCATTCTACCAGCTGTCGATAACTCCTTTGCTGGACGAGATGACAAGGATGATATTCATGATTATGAAGATTCCTTCCAAACGGTTGCGCAATACGGTACATCTGAAACCCCTTCAGATTTTGAAGGTGATTTTGATAATTATAATGATTTATATGACGACCCAGAGGAAATCGGAATGGATGAGGAACTGGATTCATTAGCTATTTCTGAAATAGACATATTAACACAGCAAATTTCACGACTCGAGGCGGAAGAAGCAAGAAAATATGATTATTTAGAAGATTAGTTTCCTTTTTGCTTTGCCAAACGGTGGAGCTTTCGTCGCAAAAAAGGCTTTTGACATCCGGTACATCCGGTTAGCCAAAAGCCTTTCATTATTAAATCGATACGACGAAGCCTGCACGCTTGCCAATAATTTCTGCATAGTCCTCTACCATTACACTAGCAGTTGGATACATACCTGCTCCTGGACCGACTAATGTTAATGTCCCAATATAATTTGTTTCCATTGTAACAGCGTTAAATACATCATCTATCGGGTATAGTGGGTGTTCACTATCTACTAAAATAGGCTCCACCTTCCCTACAATACGACCGTCGGATAATTTATCTACCTGCGCTACATGTCGATAGCGGAGACCTTTTGCTGTTGCTTCTTTAACGGCTTCTGTCGAAATCGTATCGATCCCGATCACTTCAACCTCTGACCAATCTGGTTGCTCTCCAAACGCTAAAGAAGATAATACCATTAATTTTTTAAATGCATCCTGACCTGAAACATCGTTATATGGATCGGCCTCTGCATAGCCTAAACGTTGCGCCTCTGAAAGTGCCTTATCAAAGCTCCAGCCTTCTCCACGCATTTTTGTGAGGATATAGTTTGTTGTTCCGTTTAAAATCCCTTGAATACGGCTTACGTCGTTTACAAGTAAAATATTTTTCATTGTTTTAATGACTGGTACGCCACCTGCGACTGTCGCTTCATAGCCTACAAAAACACCGTTCTTTTTCGCTAGGTCCTGAAGCTCCGTTCCACGCTTTGCAAACATCACTTTATTCGCCGTAATAACATGACATTTATGCTCCACCGCACGTTTTAAATAGGTATACGCCGGCTCCTCATTAACGATTGCCTCAAAAACAACTTGCAGGCCCTTTTCTGCGAGAACCTCGTCAATATTTTCTGTCATTAAATGCTTCGTACCCGGTACACGCTCACGACTTGCGTCTGTTACTAGTATTTTCGCTACCTCTAACTCGACACCAAGCTTTTCACGAAGCTCTTCACGCTTTTCATTTAAAATATGGTATATCCCTTGACCTACTGTGCCAAATCCTAAGATGGCTGCCTTTATTGTTGCCATATTGTCTCCCCCAAAATCATCGATAAATCTATATAAACAAATTATTCTAATAATTTTACATAAAAAAATTCTATCTTATATTATACAGGAAAACAAGAAAAATCTCCCCTAGATGAACAAATGTTTATGTAAAATGTACATTAAGCGGTTACATCCTCAAAAAGCTTTCATCATTTCGACACATTTAGAGTTTCTACTATTGATAATAATAAAAAGATGTCTTTGGACACTAGACATCTTTTTTACACAGATTTATTTTATACTGCGATCAAGATTTTTTTAGAGGATATTGCACGATAACGATCCATAATCTTTCTCACGATAATTTCTTCTTTTTTTGTAAATGCTGGTATACCATATGTACGATGTACGAGCTGGAATTGACCATAGGCTAAGTACCATTCCTTTGCTGGCATAACGATGTGATCTCCCCCGTGCTCCCTATATGCCTCGTACACTTCATTTACAACATAGCCTGTTGATGCAAGGTCGTGTGTTTCCTCTGAAAATGCACTATGCCCAAAAGTTTTCTTCCACATAGTATCAACAGCCGCCAATAAATTTTGGATAACCTTCTGATTAATAAATGTTTCAACTTCGTTTAATTCATATACGAAATAAGCAGTAATATTTTGTGCACTGTAGACATTTCCCATAGTCAACACTCCTTTTATCATTTTGTAAGCTGTCTCATTCTGTTTTGGAACAATGGATGGGGATTTCCCTTTACATTATGTAAATATTACCCTATGTACTACACATTGTCAATAATACTTATAAAAATACTAGGAATTAAAATTATCACTATTTTAGTTAATTGAAAATGTAGCGATTTACTCGTGAAATGATACGAGTCAAACCGCTACAACTTTGTTATATACTTAAGCTTTTGCTCCTGCGCCAAATGAGGCTGCAACTTTTGATAATGCTTGGTCTAAGTCTGCAATAATATCTTCAACATTTTCTAAGCCGATTGAAAGACGAATGAGCCCTTCTGATACACCAGCTACCTTTAGCTCTTCAGCGGATAATTGCTGATGTGTTGTAGATGCAGGGTGAATAATTAACGAGCGTGCATCTCCTACATTCGCAACATGAGAGAATAGCTCCACATTATCGATGACATTTCTTCCTGCATCACGACCGCCTTTAATCTCAAATGTGAGAATAGAGCCGAAGCCATTTTTCAAATATTTCTCCGCTAAATTATGTGATGCAAAATCCTCAAAGCCTGGATAATTTACATACTCCACGAATGGGTGTTTTTGTAAATATTCGCCGACATTTTTTGTATTTTCATTATGCTTCGTTACACGCAGATGAAGCGTTTCTAAGCCCTGAATAAAGTTAAATGCGGCATCAGGTGAAAGTGTTGGACCAAAATCACGAAGCAGTTGCACACGTAGCTTCGTTGCAAATGCGGCAGTTGCTGTATCAATACCATAGCGAATACCATGATAGCTTGCGTCAGGCTCTGTAAATCCTGGGAAGCGACCCTGTGTCCAATCGAATTTACCAGCATCTACAACGATTCCGCCAATTGTAGTCCCGTGCCCACCAATCCATTTTGTAGCTGAATGAATAACTACATCTGCTCCGAAATCAATTGGATTGGAACCATATGGAGATGGGAATGTATTATCAATAATTAATGGTAAGCCATGTTCATGTGCAATGCCTGCTACTGCCTCAATATCTAAAATATTTAATGACGGATTGCCGACTGTTTCCGCATAGATTGCCTTAGTATTTTCATTAATGGCTTTACGGAAGTTTTCTGGATCACGCTCGTCAACAAATGTAGTTGTAATACCATAGCGTGGAAGAGTTGTAGCAAATAAATTATACGTACCGCCATACAGTGAACCTGCTGAAACGATGTTATCACCAGTCCCTGCAATATTTAAAATCGCAAAGCTAATAGCTGCCATCCCAGAGGACAGGGCTACAGCGGCAGTTCCTTTTTCAAGTAAGGCAACTCGCTCCTCAAACACACCTACTGTCGGGTTCATAATACGTGAATAAATATTCCCTGGTTCTTCAAGTGCAAAAAGTCGTTGAGCATGAGCTGTATCGTTAAATGCATAAGCTGTTGAGCGATAGATCGGTACCGCGATTGCACCTGTCACAGGATCAGGCTTTTGACCTCCGTGAAGTAATAATGTTTCCGGTTTTAAATTTGACATGTATCTTCCTCCTAATAAATTTCGATGGACTAATCGGTTTGAGGAGGATTTAGAAAACTAAACCTCTCTTCGTATGAGTCAAGGGCTTACTTGCTTGGCAAATGAGCGAATAAAAAAGCCCCCTTCTCAAATTAAGAAGAGGGCTGCGAATGAGCAAGTTTTCCTCCCCTTATCTTTCAGATCCCGATTCGAATCTGTAGGAATTAGCACCTTAGTAAAAGAATTACTGGTTGCCGGGCATCACAGGGCCTAGTCCCTCCGCCGCTCTCGATAAGAGTATATAATTCATGTTCCATCTGTTGCTTCACAGTATAAAACACAAAAAATCAATCCGTCAACTATTAATTGAAAATTTTCTGAAATATTTATTTTTTAACCTACTAGCTTTTCAAAAAATCCACCGCTATTAAAGTATTCCTTACAAGGATTCCCCTGATTATCTTAGTGAACACTTTTGGACTACTCTTTCAAGGTCCTAGGAAATGGATTGGTTTGTCATAATAAATAGTATAATATGGGCTTAGAGGGCTTTCATTCAAGCCCATTTTCACTAAGGGAGAGAAGTATATGATGACAAGAGAACTTTTACGTAGTCACTCATCCGTACGTAAATATACAGGGGAAAAAATACCACGCGAAACAGTACTTGATCTGATTGAAACAGCACAGATGGCAGCTAGCTCACATTTTGTACAAGCCTATAGTGTTATTTGGGTAACAGATGAAGAGAAAAAACAAAAATTAGGGGAACTATCAAAAAACGATTTCCAGTTCAAAACGGCAGGTGCCTCTTTCCTATTTTGCGTAGACTTTAAGCGCCTTCAAGTGGCAGGACAAAAGCACGGGATTGATATTGTTGCGGATTCTGCAGAAAATGTGCTCGTTGGCGTTGCTGACGTTTCGCTCTTTGCACAAAACTTTGTTATCGCTGCAGAGGCTGCAGGCTACGGCATTTGTTATATTGGCGGCGCTCGTACAAATCCGGCTGAAATTAGCGAGCTATTCAATTTACCAGATTTCGTTTTCCCACTGTTCGCTATGACAATTGGAACACCAACAAAGAAAAACGAAACAAAGCCGCGCTTGCCGGTACAAGCTGTTTTACATGAAAATACGTACGATGTTGAGCAATATAATACGCTTTTAGATGATTATGATGCAACGATGGAGCAATATTATGCGAGCCGTTCCTCTAACCAAAAGATGGCAACGTGGACAAAGCAAATGGCTGATTTTTTAATTGATCAAAAACGACCATTTATTAAAGAATTTTTATCGTCAAAAGGGTTCAATTGGAAATAAATATCCTGTATTAACAATCACATTGCAACGTCACATGCAAGCTAGTTGTCATAATACCTATAATAAAAATAGAGTTATACATGACCTAAGTCCGTATAACTCTATTTTCTTTTTAGTTATATTTATACTATATATCTGTTAAAATAGTAGTATTCATGTTCATTATGAAGGGATGTTTTTCAGATTACTACAAATAATTATGTTGCCAATTCCATCGAAAAGCAACAAATGAAAAAAGTGCGCAAATACTACCTTTCTGTGGCAGATATTAACCTAGCTCTTGCAAAAATACATGACAGTATCGGGCCCTATATCGATAAAGAGAAATACAAGGACGCATCGGATTATGTGAATCAATTCGTATCCTACACAGATATTTGGCATATGAAATTTGTATATAATTTAGAAAGTCCTGAAATAGCCTTATTACAAATCTTCCACTTAATTTATATATTTGAACAAGAGCCTGCCGACAAGTTTGGGAAAGAGCGAGAAATTTTAAAGCAGCAGCAAATGGAATTTGATAGCTTAAAGCCTTATAAGGACGAGCAAATCGTGGCACGAAAAGAAAAAATGCTACAGTATATTGTAGAACAGCATAGTCTTCGTCAACATGGAAAAGAGCTAGATGCATAATAGCATCTAGCCCTTTTTTAGTGTGTTCGTAACCCTGATATCGTTACTTCCTTTACAGGTTGGAATTGTTCCCCTGTTGCATAAAATGTCACGTACACTGTATCGCCCTGTTCTAGATAAACAGCTAGCGGAACAACCTCAGAGCTTACGATAAAATTCTCGCCTGTTTCTAGTAAAAACGATACAAGAGTATAATCACCCACTCGTTCCTTATACACGCGCTCTACTTTTCCTTGCGTTTTTGCTTCCTCCGCACTTGAGGAGCCATCTACAGTAGAGCTTCCCTTCGATAACGCGGTCTTGTAAGCCTTAAGTGCCTCGTTTGGTGTAGAGGCATACGCCGAAATTTCAGGATTCGCAGCAGATACAATGAAATAATTTTGTAAGAAGCCATTAGAATCAAGTACAGCCGTTAACCAACTTGCCTCACCATAGAAGTTATAAAGGATCGGCATTTCGCCTTCCCATTCCTTCTCAATGAATTTTTTAGAAATAATATCTAATGCACCTTGAGAATCCATATAGGACTCCTCTAAATTCCCCGTATAATATGTGGCCTCACCTGTTCTGGCATTCGTTAACGAATACCCTAACATTGAGTCTACGCCCTCTTTCGGACTTGTAAAATCAGTAAAGTAATACATTTCACCACTCTCTGTAAAGATTGGTGATACGTTAGCCTCAGTCCCTTCGTCTGACGGAAGCTTAACATCCCTTTTCCCAAACATACTATTCCAGTATCCATGTACATAATTTCCATAATAACTGTTTTGTAAGCTAACAGCCTCTGGAGACACTGCCCCATCAACAAACGCCGGAACATCCTCTAAAGGTATTTTTTCTGACGACCCCGTTGCTGCATCTACAAGCACGACCCCTTTTACATCAAAGCCGTTTCGTGCAGAAATGAATTCACCATACGAACGAATATAATAAGGCTTTCCATCATCATCCACTTCAAGCTGTGGCTCTCCATAAAAAATAAGCGTAGGGTATTGAAGACGCATATGACGCTCTAAATTTTTATTTAAAAACGCAGACGGTACATACGTCATGTCATACTCGATAAATTTCGGATTATCACTTGAATCTGTCGCGCTCATCGTAAAATAGCCTGGCGTTGTCTTGCCATTAAACCATTTAAACAAGCTTGAAAATTCAACTGGCGCTATATACACATACTGACCATTTACTCTTTGAATTTGCAAATTACCTAGCTCATAAAAACTCGTATTTGGTACTTGCCCAAATGCCTTTTTCATTTTATTTTTCACAAATTTCGGCGGTACACTGGCAGGTGTTTTTGTTTCATCAAAAGGTGCAATTTCTACCTCTTCTACCATTGCTGCTGAGTCATATTTTTCTGCTGCATTCCAAAATGGTGCACTTAAAAAATATGTAACGGCTATGATACTTACAAGCACAATAGCAGATTTAACCTTCTGCTCCACACCTACTGCAAATATTGCCCCTACTAATGCAGCAACCGGTAGACCATACAAGAAAATTGTCCAATGCACATCAATTTTAGAAATATACACAAAGGAAAATACACATATAAAACTAATAATGATTACAGTTGCTCCTAATATACCTCGTTGCTTAACGGTTAACTTGCCTTTCGAAACTTTTCCTGATAGCGGAATAATTAGTACAACACTTATAATTGAAGCTATAATAGACAGTAAAATAAGCTGCCCCATGGCAATCATCCTCTCTCTCTTGTAATACGGTATAGTTAACAAAAAAGTTTCATATTTATGTAGTGATGCTTAAAAAATCATTTCTTTTCGACTAATTAAGTTTCGTGTTGTACGCACATGGAACGCAACTTTAAGGAGGGATTTCTATCAAAAGAAACATTCTACTTTCACTCATATTAATCTTTGGTTTATTTTATGTATTTTTCATCTCTATGATTGATGATAGCCTAATAATGCTGTTCAAACTTATTCCTATGCTTCTCATTATCATCTTAGCTTTTACATCAAAGGAAAAGGTGCCTCGATATCATCTTCTGATATGCATTGGACTTATTATTTGTGCTATAGGTGATTATACTATTCAGTGGTTCATTATTGGTTTAGTGAGCTTTTTAATTGGGCATTTGTTTTATATCACGGCTTTTTTAGGAACAAACGAGCAAAAGGTGCCCTCTGCCGCTAAAGGTATACTGCTACTTGCAGGGGTAATTATGGTCGGCGTAATAAGCGGCACGCTCATCGGTCGCGGAGAGCTCGTGCTAGCAATTGCCGTATTTGCCTATGTTGCTGTTATTCTGACGATGGGCTGGACTTCCTTTAGAACAGGCTCACGCTTTGCAATCATTGGCGCCATGCTATTCCTTATATCCGATACGGTGTTAGCTTTAAATAAGTTCATCCTAGATGTACCCTATTCACATCAGCTTATTATGTTCACGTATTATGGGGCGCAAATTTTCATCGCACTTAGCATCACAGAATATTCCGCATCTCGAAATAAGATGGTACAATAATTTTAACAGACACAAAGGGAGGCAATACGTTACATGAAAGAACAACTAATCGAGCGTTTAATTCGCTACGCCAAAATTGATACACAATCTGATTTTGCTAGCTCTACAACCCCTTCTACACAAAAACAATTCGATCTTCTACACGTACTGAAGGATGAGCTTGCCGCTATCGGATTAACTGACATTACATTAGATGAAAATGGCTATTTATTCGCTACATTGCCGGCTAATACTGAAAAAAATGTACCGACAATCGGCTTTTTAGCGCATGTCGATACAACATCAGATTTTACAGGTACGAATGTGAATCCACAACGAATCGACAACTATGACGGCAAGGATATTAAGCTAAACGAAAGCTTAGTAATGTCTGTTGACTACTTTCCAAACTTAAAAAATTATGTAGGGCAAACATTAATTACAACAGATGGTACTACCCTTTTAGGGGCTGATGATAAAGCTGGAATTGCTGAAATTATGACGGCGATGGAATACCTCGTTAAGCACCCTGACATAAAGCACGGAAAAATTCGTGTTGCCTTTACACCTGATGAAGAAATTGGACGTGGACCACATAAATTTGATGTCGAAGCATTCGGTGCAGATTATGCTTATACAATGGATGGCGGACCACTTGGCGAGCTTCAATATGAAAGCTTTAATGCAGCCGGAGTAAAAGTTACAACGTACGGAACAAGTGTGCACCCTGGCTCAGCAAAAAACAAAATGGTCAATGCTATAACAACAGCAATCAAATTCCAAAACGGGATGCCTGCTGATGAAGTGCCTGAAAAAACGGAGGGGTATGAAGGCTTTATCCATTTAATGAGCTTTACTGGACATATTGAGGAAGCAACAATGAGCTATATTATCCGCGACCATGATCGAGCAAAATTCGAAGCGAAAAAAGCACATTTCCTTGAGGTAGAAAAGCAAATCAAAGCTGAGTACGGCGAATCTGCAATTGCAGTTGAAATCGAGGACCAATACTACAATATGGGCGAAAAAATCGAGCCTGTGATGGAAATCGTAGATATTGTAAAAGAGGCGATGAGTAAGCTAGATATTACCCCTATCGTAGAACCTATTCGTGGCGGTACAGACGGCTCTCAACTATCGTATATGGGTCTACCTACACCAAATATTTTTGCAGGTGGCGAAAACATGCACGGTAAATTTGAATACGTTTCTGCCGAGACAATGGAAAAGGCAACCGAAGTTATACTAGAAATTGTTCAACTATTTGAAAAAAAATAATGCATTCTCTTTAGATAACCATGTATAATTCTAAATTAAGCGGTGTGTTCTTACACGTCGCTTTTCTTTTATTCACAAAAGACAGAATATTGAAAGTTTTTTAAAAAGAAGGTGTAAAGATGAAAGAAATTATTATCGGTATTATATCAGCTTTATTTTTCGGTTTTACGTTTATTCTTAATCACTCCATGGAGCTGGATGGAGGCAGTTGGTTATGGAGCGCTTCTCTACGTTATTTCTTTATGCTTCCCTTTTTAATCGTTATCGTTTGGATGCGAAAAGGCTTCCCTACTCTACGGAATGAAGTACGTGCCCATCCAAAGCAATGGTTACTATGGAGCTTTGTTGGCTTTGTATTATTTTATGCCCCTTTAACATTTGCAGCAGCTTTCGGGCCAGGCTGGATAGTTTCTGGAACATGGCAGTTTACTATTGTTGCAGGAGTACTACTTGCTCCACTATTCGTCACGGTGGTCGGTAAAGTAGAAGTACGACAAAAAATCCCGATGATCTCACTCTTAATTTCTAGTATCATCCTAATAGGGATCCTATTAATTCAAGTTCCACAAGCAAATTCTGTTTCAGCTGAGACCCTATTACTTGGTATTTTCCCCGTCATGATAGCGGCCTTTGCCTACCCGTTAGGTAACCGCAAAATGATGGACATTTGTGGTGGTCGGTTAGATACATTTCAACGTGTGCTTGGGATGACGATTGCTTCCCTACCTGCCTGGATTATTCTGGCCGGTATCGCCTTATTTACAGTAGGTCTACCTTCTAGTAGCCAAGTGTTCCAAAGCTTACTCGTTGCCGTTAGCTCTGGGGTTATTGCAACAACCCTTTTCTTCGTAGCAACAGACCGCGCACGACATGATCAAGGAAAGCTAGCTGCGGTTGAAGCGACACAATCGACCGAGGTTCTATTTGTAATGGTTGGAGAAATGATGTTACTAAGTGTAGCACTACCGGAGCCTATAGCACTTGCCGGTATTGGTGTAATTATCGGAGGCATGCTTCTTCATAGCTATCATACAATGCTCGTTGCTAAAAAGGCTAAATTGATTGATGTATAATGCAAAGACATCCTCTCAAAGTTAATCGTTGAAGGATGTCTTTTTTATATTTACCTAGTTCAAACGATTTTCTTACAAGAGATAATAATCAAAAAGGATTTCCGCATAACTTTACTAGCCACATTTTTTTAAATACTAGCCGAAATTCCGAAAATACTAGCCACTTTTTTCAAAATACTAGCCTAAATTTCAAATTTACTAGCCAATGTAAAACGGAGCCAAAATTTTACTAGCCTTTCAAGGTGAATACTCGCCAATTTTCCGATTCTATTAGCCATTTGAACTACTAATGTTAGTATATTTTCACTCGCTTTACTTCCAGTGCTAAAAAACAATGTTCTGTAGGGAAAGGCGAATCCCATCAGCTACACTCGCCATCTTCCCCTTCAATCCAAAATAATGTTCGTGCTTTTCGGAATTCAAAATAAAAAAGACGCCAAAATCTTGTCGAAGGATTTTGGCGTGTAATTTTCTCTTATTACAATAAGAGAAGCTTTGAAGAAAATAAAGGGTGAAAAACTAATCAACGACAAACAATCTATGCTGCCGTTACATTTGAAAATACGTTCTAAAATGAGGGGGGTTTAGAACGCAATTATGAACTAGCGAACTTCTGGAGAAAAGCAGCTAAAGTTCAAACTCACCTGCACTGAATTGCAAGCGAGTAATATTGCTTATGTGATAATGATAATCGTTATCAGTTATGGAGTCAACATGTTTTTACACTTTTTTAATTTTCTTTTAATCGTTGTTTTTGCGCACGTCTGTAAATTAATTGGTTTAGCTGAAAATGAACAAAGCAGCCCACACAAAAGCCAAGAATAGCAATAAATGAAGCGATAGCAACCATAGCTGTAAATATATATGCAATAGTATTCCAACCGATACTAAAGCTAATAAAGCCACCCGCTAAGCAAAACGTGGCGATACTTGAGTTAAATCTTTGCTGAACCGGATCCTCTGGAATATAGCTCTTTGGCTCCTTTAATAAAAACAGTTTGGCAAATCGCATAATCGGATTAACCCCAAATGTAATGCCAAGTAAATTTGCAATAAGAGGAATTAATATGATCCATGCATAACCTGTTACCCAAGTAAGTATGACGGATATAAATATGGTCCATTGATTAACACGAACTAACGGGCGAGGAACTGATAAAGGTATAGATGACATTTAATAACCAACCTTTCTTATATGTTTTATATATTTTAAACAATTTTTAAGGTTTTGTATAGTGATAAGTGGTACACTATTTTAAAAAAAGATGAAAAGGTGAGTTTTATGCCAGCACTTTCTTACGATCAAGTTCGTCAATTGAATTCATATAGCATTTTTACAGAAGATCCTGAGCGCCCCCTATTCACATTAGCAAATCTACAAAAGGATTTTTATTTAACGGATTTTCGCAATTTAATGATGGGGATTACTAATGCTCCTACCGAAGCGGCTGCGATTTCACATTTCAGTCGTCGCTACGGTATGTTTGTTGCAATGCAGTTTTATATGTTAACAGCATACGATGAGGTTTGGGACGGAAATTTCAAGGACATTCGCTTTGCAGTGATAGAGGAATATGGTATTCGTACGTTAGGGACTTTTATTACTCAGAATGATTTTCGTTATGTAGAGGATGAAGAGCGAGAAGCTGTTATGACACAAATACTATTTAAACAAACTTACGAAATAGTACAGCAGCTTCGTAAAACAACTACGATTTCTCCATTAACAATATGGGAAAATATTTTTGGATACATGCTTTGGCATTATCATACGTTGCTAGAAAACCCAGCGCTTTCCGACCGTGCCTTTGAAGATATCGAAATACTAGAGGACGTCAACGTATGGCGCTACTTTTCTAACAAATCCTTATTCCGTGAATATACAGGTGGATTAAACCCTTCTCAGCTCATCAATGTACCGGTCCGTAAAAGCTGCTGCTTTTCTAAGGATATTCCTGGCTTAATCGCTTGTGGGTTCTGCCCGCTGAAATAATCACTTCCTTTTTAGATGTGTTATAAAAGCTCTACAATGTATTTATGCAATGAGGTTGATTAGAAATTAAAGCTCTATAATCAACCTCCTAAAGGTAACGTTAATGCAATAGTGTTCCTGCTATAATCGCTATACCGATAGCCTGACTGGAACTATTTTTCTCTAGATAGATCAGACTGAATAGAGCTTTTTCTGTCAAAGCACTAAAAAAAGAAAAGCGATTCGAAACTAAAAAGCTTCGAACCGCTACTAATTAATTATTTCCTATATTGAACTAACCAATCCCCATTAGAGCTTTGCATTCCGATACCTACATAGCCATTTGCAAGTAATTGTTGCTGTGCCTCTGTATCCCCCATCGATACTAAAACCTCTTCTGAAGTAAGGGCTACCTCTACTCCAAGCTTTTTACCAAAAACATATCGTAACTTCCCACCATACTTATACTTTAGCGCAAAAATTTGCATTCCTTGTGCAAATTTATCCTTCAAGCTAGCAATATTGTAAGGCATAACAGTAGCACATATCCAATCAACTGCGTTTAGATCAGCCTCTTGCATAATTAACTTTGCCATCGTCTTCTGCAAACCATGACCACGGAATTCCGGATGTACATTTGAAATTTCCTGATACAGTACACGTGATAAATCCTCTGCACCAACATCGATACCTAAATGCTCTTCTTCCTCTACATCTGGTTTTAGCAGCGCTCGAAACGCTATTAATTGACTATCCACGAAAATACCAAGCATTGCGCCACGCCCCTTTAATATATGCAGGAGCTCGCTCTCACTTAATGGCTGTAAAATTTCTGGATTTTCAAGAGCAGCACAAACCGCCTCTTGAAGTCGTTGGATCGATATTAAGTCCTTTTCTGTTAACAGTCGATACGTGAAATCTAGCGCCATTACCCTTTCACCACATCACTATACTGTGTTAGCTCAGCTAAAATGCCTTCATCAACTTTCACGCCTAGACCCTTACCTGCTCCAAGCTCAATAAAAGGAATTTTATAGCTCGCTTTTAAATCGCCAATATCCTTCGAGAATTTCAAGGGACCTGTCAGCTCTACACTTGTCATAACCTTTTTCGAAAAGGCAACATGGAAGCCAGCTGAAGAACCTACCGAAGACTCTAGCATCGACCCAATTTGGCACTCCATCCCTGCCATTTCTGCCATTGCTGCAAGCTTCATGGCAGGGTAAATGCCTCCACACTTCATTAATTTAATATTTACTTTATCGGCCGCACGCTTGGCAATGATTTCGCGCATATCACGTACTCCGCAAAGACCCTCATCAATCATGACTGGTACTGTTGTTTTGGATTTAATTTCAACCATAGCATCGATATCATCTGCTACAACAGGCTGCTCTAGCCAATCAAGACCTGCTCCCTGTAAGGCTTGAAGCGCCTGTAACGTATTGCCGCTATTTTTCCAGCCCTGATTGACATCTACACGAATGGCAATGTCGATTCCGACACGCTCACGTACCGCTTGGATACGGGCAACATCACTTGCCACATCCCGCCCAACCTTCATTTTAAATGAGCGATACCCCTCGCCAACACGCTCCTCGGCTTCACGTGCCATTTTTTCCGGCTCACCTATGCTTAATACATGGGTAACAGGGAATTTCTCATGATAACGGCCACCGATTAGTTGATAAACAGGTACACCTAGTTTTTTTCCCGTTACATCAAAGCATGCAATATCAATTGCTGCTTTTGCTGCTGGCGCATCCTTTACAAGCTTATCCATGAGCTCATGGATTTTTTCAAATTCCATTGGGTTAGCACCGATTAATTTAGGAGCCAATCGATCCTTTATGACAGCATATGTCCCCTCGAATGTTTCTCCTGTAACGTGATCATCTGGCACAGATTCACCCCAACCGACTAAGCCGCATTCTGTTGTTAGTTTAACGATAATTGAAGGCATAGATGGATACGTATCGTAGCTCACAATAAATGGTTCAACTAATGGTAAATCGATTGCAAAAATTTCTAACTGTTTAATCTTCATGTTTTTCATCCTCTTGCTGCATTTTTTAACGTTGTTGTTAATACTTTTGCTCCTATTAGTAGAGCCTCTTTTTTAAAAGTCATTTTTGGGTGATGTAAGCCAGGTGTTAGGTCGGCTCCTACACCAATCATAGCTGCCTTTAAACTCGGCTCCTGAATCGTATAGAAGTGGAAATCATCACTTCCCGGCGTGACTACTGCTGGCGCTAAATAGTCTGTTCCAAGCTCCTCAATAATCGATCGCTCTGCAATACTGGCTGCCTCTTCTGATACTTCTGCGCCAGGTGTCATATCGAGCCACTCCCACTCAATCGATACGTCGAATAGAGCTGCAATATTCGTAAAGCCTTTTTCAATATGAGCTTGAAGCTTACTTATCACTTCATTTTTTTGCGCACGTACGTCTAGAGAGAATGTTGCATTCCCAGGAATAATATTAACACTGCCGCCATCCGCTACCATTTTTGTTAGTTTAGCTGAATATGCTTCAAATGGATCCACGTGCAAATTCTTCAGCAATTGTTGAATAGCCATTAATACATCCACTGCATTTTTCCCTTGGTGTGGACGAGCCCCGTGCGCATCAATTCCATGGATTTTACCCTCTAAAAATACAGCCGCACCATGGTGGATAGCTGGTGCTACTTTACCTAGTGGTAGCTCCTCGGCAGGTCTTAAATGCACGCCGAATAAGTGTGTTACATCCTTTAATACATGACGTTCGATCATCGACAAGGCACCACCACCTGTTTCCTCCGCAGGCTGGAAAATAAATCGAATACGTTTATTTAGTGACATATCCTTTAATTGATACATTGCCCCTAGCACCATCGACATATTAGCATCATGGCCGCAAGAGTGATTCGCTCTCATAACGCCATCAACCTCTTGCCATAGCGCATCAATATCTGCACGAACAGCGATCACGTCTTTTCCTTCACCGATTTCAGCTATTATGCCCGTCACATCATCAAATAGATGGTACTTGATATTGAAAGAATCTAAAATTGACGCTATTTTCTTTGTTGTATTAACTTCCTTCCAGCTTACTTCTGGATTTTCATGAAAATGATGAAACCACTCGAAAATGATGTCTCTCATAGTTGCCACTTGTTTCATATTTTGCACCTCGAATTTTTCGAATTAACTTAATATATTATACATAACTATTTCCGAAAGTTTAACCGAGAATGCCTACTTATTCGAAAAACAAATTTCGTTTCGTAAAAGTGTGAGATGAGTTTTTTTCTAATGTAGATAATCACCTATTCTATACTGATTTATAGGCTAAAAAGAAAAAAAGCTAGCCTATGCCAGCTTTTCAATTATTCGTTATAAACTTGTGAAAAAACCTTCTGGATATTGTTCAAGATATATATGATAAACTTGCTCTTCATGCTGCTCATAACATTCCATTTCGACCTCTTCATCCAATAAATACGTTTCGAATCTAGAAAGTAATAAATTTGTCATTTGAACTACCTCCTGTATATAGAATTTTCTGATAATTAAACTATACACGGAGTACTCTATACTTTCAACCAATTTATCACTCGTATGCATAATAAGCATAAAACCTATCTCAAAACGAGATGAAAGGGGTGTCCAGATAGTAATAACTTTCTGGACACCCTCTTTTTCCTATGAAGAAGCTAAATTTGAACCGCTTCCTTTATTTTTAGTGAACCATTGGAACGCAATCATTACCGCAAAGACAATTAGCCCAACCGTATCCGATAACGATTCTGGGTAAATCATAGCAAGTCCTGCACCTACTAAAATAATTCTCTCTAGCCAATTAATTTTACGGAACCAAAAACCAATGATTCCAGAACCTATCGCAGTCATTCCCATTAGAGCTGTAAATGTTACCCAAAGGATTTGACCTGCTGTTACATCTACCATAAGTAACGCCGGTGAGAAGACAATCATATACGGAATGATAAACGCTGCAATGGCGAGCTTAGCAGAGTTTACACCGGTTTTAATTGGGTCTCCACCCGAAATACCCGAAGCTGCAAAAGCTGCAAGCGCAACAGGTGGTGTAATATCGGCAATAATCCCAAAGTAAAATACAAAGAAATGTGCTGATAATAACACTACGACCGGAACTAGCTCTTGAGGCGTACCTGGTGCCAATAGGGCAATAATAGCCGGCGCCGCAATAGTTGATGTAATAACATAGTTAGCAGTAGTTGGTGCCCCCATTCCTAATACTAACGAAGCAATCATTACAAAGAATAAAGTTAATAAAATATTTCCACCCGCTAGACTTACTAAACTATTAGCTAAACTTAAGCCTAAACCAGTTTTCACGACTACCCCTACAATAATACCTGCACATGCTGTTGCTGCAACAACCCCCAGAGCTGTACGAGCACCATCCACTAAAGCATCTAAAACATCTAAAGGACCCAGTCGCGTCTCTTTATTAAACATACCAACTAAAATACTAGCTAGCACACCATATAAAGCCGCCTTCATAACAGGAACCCCAACTAACATTAATACAACAATTAGAATAATCGGTATTAATAAATATATCTTTTTAAAGACTTCCTTGCGATTTGGCATCTCTTCTGGTGATAAGCCACGAAGACCTAAACGCTTCGCTTCAAAGTGCGTCATAATCCAAATACCTGCGAAATACAATAGAGCAGGAATTGCTGCCGCCTTAGCGATGTCCCAGTACGTAACCCCTCGACCAATAAACTCAACCATTAGGAAGGCCGCCGCACCCATAATCGGAGGCATAAGCTGCCCACCTGTTGAAGCCGCTGCCTCAACAGCACCAGCAAATTCTTTTTTGTAGCCTAGTTTTTTCATCATCGGAATTGTGTATGATCCGGATGTTACAACATTCGCTACTGATGACCCTGAAATTGTCCCTTGTAAAGCAGATGAGAAGATTGCTACTTTTGCTGGACCACCAGTTAACTTACCCGCTAGCGCGACTGCTAAATCGTTAAAGTACTGACCAACACCTGTTTTCACAAGAAATGCACCAAATAGTAAGAATACAAAAATAAATGTAGCAGAAACACTAATCGGTGTACCTAAAATACCATCTGTTGAGAAATACATAAGATTTGCAATACTATCTAAGCTTTGCCCTCTGTGTGCAATAGACGCTGGCAAGTACGGGCCGAAATATGCATAAGCTAAAAATAATCCAGCTATAATAGTAATCGGTAAACCGACCGCACGTCTTGCTGCTTCTAAAACAAGAGCAATAGCCAAAATCCCAATATAGAAGTCCATCGTTTCTAATTGACCAATCATTTTAACAAGTCGCTCATAATTTAACGTCCAGTATGAACCAACAACAATTGATAACAACGATAGAATAATATCGTAAAACGGTATTCGATCCTTTTTCGTTTTACGTCTTGCAGGGAATAGTAAAAAAATAAATGTTAATCCAAACCCTAAGTGGATTGTACGTTGGATTTGTGCTGGAAATACGCCCTGTATCGCCGTATACAGTTGGAACAATGAAAAAGCTAAAAGACCAAAATAAATAATCCACTTAAATATGCCACCAACATTACGAGTGTTAGATTCAATATCGTATTTTTCGAGTAAAGCCTGTTGGTCAGCATCTGATATTTGGTCGAATGTATCTTTTTCTTTTATTTCTTTGTTATTTTCCATTTAGCTCGACTCCTTTCATCTTTTCATATAAAGATATTTTTTTCACTTCAAATAAATACGACTTTCCACGTTTCAGTTCCTTTTTTAGATCATAACGTTTTTTTTCATATACAAAATGTAAAGAATAGTCAACATCACCAATGAATAAGGTGAAATTCGGTAACACCTTATCATCATAAAATAACGTATACATTCCATCCTCATAAACTAATGTTTCCCCTTCTTCAGCATGAGCTGGCATCCCTATTGCAACGTCACTATACGTCATTGACTTTAGACGAATAGCAAAAGAGGGCTGTACATTATACGCTTCCAAAACCTCTGTTAGATGGATGGAATGAGTAAACGTCATTTGAAAATTTCGATCTTCTTTTAATAATGTATAATATATTGTCGGTTGATCCACTCGTGTTTCAGAAAAAGTATACGCTGGTATCATCGGCAAAAACAAAAAAACTAATGCACCTATAATTGCAATTAGCAGAAAAATTATCTTTTTCAAGCCTTCCCAAACCTCTCACAATGCAAAAGAGGCTCCGAAGCTATACGCAACAGAGCCCCACCTACATTGATTAGTTGTTTACTTCATCAAAATATTTTTTAGCACCTGGGTGAACATCGATACCGATACCATCTAAAGCTGTTTCAGCCTTGATGAATGCACCTTTAGCGTGACTAATTTTACTTGCGTTACCATATATTGCCTTTGTCATTGCATATACAAGATCTTCTGAAAGATCCTTTTTAACTGCTAGCATCGCTAATACCGATACAGCTGGAACTTCCTCCGTTAAGCCGTAAGTGCCTGCTGGAATTGCATCCACAGCATAGTAAGGATATTTTTCAATTAATTCCGCTGCTTTTTCTGCAGAAACAGGAATAATATTTACATTTTTCGTAGCATTTAATGCTTCAACAGCGCCAGTTGGGTAACCTGCTGTAATGAAAGCTGCATCAATTTGACCTGATTGAATTCCATCAGCCGATTCGCCAAAGTCTAAATTTTGCGCCTCGATATCATCCTCGATAGATAATCCATGAATCTCAAGAAGTTGCTCTGCGTTTGCGTAAGTACCCGAACCTGGAGCACCAACTGAAACTTTTTTACCCTTTAAATCTTCAAAAGATTTAATGCCTGAGTCTGCTAATGTAACTAATTGTACTGTCTCTGGGTAAAGTGCACCTAAAGCTGAAACTGTATCAATTTTCTCTTCTTTAAACATTTCTAAGCCGTTGATTGCATAGTAAGCAATATCCGTTTGTACGAAAGCGATTTCACCGTCACCCGCTTGTAAAGCTGTCATATTTGCTGCAGATGCTTGTGAAACTTCAGCTGTTGTATTAATATCAGTCTCACTTTTAATGAATTCCGCAAATGTACCACCTAAAGGATAATACGTACCCTGTGTTCCACCTGTTAAAATACTCAAATATTTTACACCATAATCTTTTGAACCCGCGTCATCTCCCCCTGACTTATCGCCAGTAGACTTGTCGCCATCACTTGAACCACATGCAGCTAAAATTAGCACGAATGCACTTAAAATGGCGAACAAAAGAAACTTATTGTTCTTCATTTGTTTTTCCCCCCTGAAAACTTAAAATATAGTTTATTGTACATATATATTTCGAAAAATGTCAAATAGTATTACAATTTAGGTATTTTAGTAGAAGGTTATTATTTATAGCAAATAAAAAGCATGCACGAGAAATAACGCGCATACTTTGTAATATTTATTCACTATTCGATAACCCCACAAGCAATTCTTGCTCCTGAATTTCCTGAAGGGTCTGTTTTATAATCATCTGCACCCTCATGGATTACAATAGAGCTTCCATCTTCATCAAATAAGGAGTTATCCTTCCCTTTTTCTAGCGTAAACTCCTTCGAAACAAACCGTACTTCTAATGTACCATCTTCTCCAATTTCTAAATTCGGAAGATCACCAGCATGAGGACCCTTTGGATTTTCTATGCCATGCTCCTTATGCTGTGGATTAAAATGCGCGCCAGCCGTTTCAAAGGTCGGTGCCTCACATTTACCGACATCATGTATATGAATAGCATGGGTACCCTCTGGCAAATTTTCAAAATTCGCAGTTAGCTCCACACCCGTTTCTGTTTGTGTGAACTTTACATCTCCAACATCTTCTCCACTACTATTTTGTAGCTTCGCAGTAGCAGTTAATGGCGTTGGTGCCGTCACCGGAATAACCTCTTTCTTTTCAAATAACGAGCAGCCAGCTACTACAACCGATAGCAGCATTACTAAAAATATTTTCTTCATGCAATCCCTCCTTGATGTGTTTTTAGCATGGACTAAAAAACATCGGAATATGCTTGAAATACATGGAATTGCAAAGACAGATTAATAAAATCACCTTCCTAATCGTTTATCACGAATAGAGAGGCAAAGGAATACTCATCTTAATTTAAAATTTTCACTGTGACCGTTTTACAACCTCATTGGAGCGCCTCGTCTTTCGATGGCCCTCCAAGTTGTCCTTCATACCGCATGTTTTCCACGGTCGTGCTCGGAATCAACTCTACAGAAAGAATATTGCAGTCCGATAACAAAATTCACTATTGATCCTTACAATACTATTTCGAAATACCATACAGTTTTTTCTATATTAACGAATAATTTTGTATGTATATTACTTTAGAATATCTTATTAATAGCATTTAGCGACTTCTTTTGACACATCATCCTATTACAGACGTATAACTTTTTTTCGTAACATTAACAGGCATAGACTATTATACAAACCTATTTGATATATCCGATATAAAGGAAAAGGAGGGATTAGGATGGAAATCAATTCACTTATGTCAGCTCAAGTTGCCCAACTGCAGCAAACTCTACAAATGAGCATTATGGATAAAGCTATGAATATGGGCGCTGCTGGTGCAGTACAAATGCTTGAAACTATGCCTGAGCAGCCCGCCGCTACACATCCGCACAAAGGTCAAACGATCGATATACAAGTGTAGATACTTAACACATTTTGCCCTCTTAAAGAGAGCAAGATGTGTTTTATTTTGCGCATATTTCACCCTTTAATGTTAAGGACATATTAATTCTTTATAAATAAGAGTAAATTTCCATCAATGAGGGGAATACATATAGTAAGATAAGATTACAAACGGAAAAGGAGTGATTATTATAGGCATTCATACGTTTTTTACAAGTTTAAATGATTTAGAACGAATTATTCGTTGTCCAGGTCGTTTCAAATTCGAGGAACACAATGTTGCTGCGCATTCATGGAAGGTATCTCAATATGCAATGTTTTTCGGTACACTTGAGGAAATGAATGGTGCAAAGATCAACTGGAAATCATTATACGAAAAAACGATTAATCATGATTTTGCCGAAGTATTTATTGGTGATATTAAAACACCAGTGAAGCACGCTTCTCCAGAATTAAAGGAAATGCTTGCCCATGTAGAAGAAAAGATGATGGAAAAATTTATACGGGAAGAAATACCGCCCGATTACCAACAAATATTCTTTGAACGTATGAAAGAGGGCAAGGACAGCACTATAGAAGGTCGGTTACTTGAATTTGCTGATAAGCTCGACCAATTTTATGAGGCTTTTGCAGAGCTGAAACGTGGGAATACGGACAAAGAGTTTGTGTACATGTATCAAAGTGCATTAGCAAAGCTAATCGAAATACCATTAAAAAATAGTGTTCAATATTTCCGAAACGAAATATTAAACGATGCCATGGCAGAGGAAACACAAATTGACCTAACTCATTTAACCCAAGAAATTTTACAAAATAAATAACTGACTTCAAAGTTTTCCGCAAGATGGAAGGCTTTTTTTATTTTTTTATAAAATAGTTTGTAACGAAGGTCGGAATCCGGAAAATTAAGCAACAAAAAGGAACGCAAAGAATTTTTTACGACTTTACCATGAAATACTTTCGAAATCGACGCTCTTTTATTTGACAATTTTCTTGCAAACCACTTACTTGCACATATTAAAAACCTGCATTACAATACATATTGAAGCTACGTTGTACGTATAAATATTAAGTTTTAACCTTTATACTATGGCAGGGAGTTTTACATCGAAGTTGGAATGGCGGGCCTCGACCCTTTGTGCTCGAGGATAAACAGGATAACTTTTGCGAACACCCACTTTGAGGAGTGGTGGTTTAAAACTTTCTATAAGACATACGGCATACGTGGCTTTTACTTTAAGTATTATTATATCAAGATTTATACAGCATCTTAACCAAAATGGTTGAGGTGCTTTTTTGTTCCTGAATATGCGTTGAGGTTAAATCGGGGTTACAATTCTTTGTAATTAAAAATAATCAATAACAAAGACCGCCTTCCACACAGTTATTCATTTCTGCCATGATTTGGTAAAGTAGATTATGAATTGTGGAGGGCTAACCATGCTTAAACGATTGATTAGTAAAAAGAAGAGACAAGCCAAGTAGCAAGCAAAAAAGACATTGTATGAAGCAGTTGAAATTAAACCAGTTAAGATTGCGAAGCCAAAGCCATTAATCAAAAAGAAACGTAAGCCATCATTAAAAAGATCAATTAAGAAACTATTTTAAACAGACGACAAATAATGTTGTCTGTTTTTTGTATTGACTTTAACGCAGCGTAAACCCTTATGGTTATTGTATAATCCTAAAGGAGGAAACGAAAATGCACGAATTTTATCAGATGCCCCTATTTATTAAGCTAAAAGTGAAAGATATTGAAAAATCAAAAGAGTGGTATAAAAACGTGTTGGATTTTGATTCGGTATTCGATTTTCCAGGTGTCGATGGAATAATAACAATGTCACATTTAAGAGGGATAAAGTACCAAGATTTAATGTTAATACAGGATGAGCAGGTCAACTCTTCTAATTCAGTAATTATCAATATATTTTCTAATAATATTAATAGAATTTATCAATTTGCGTTGGAGAATAATACAAATATTATTCAAGAACCAACAGTTCAACCCTGGAATGCAAAAGAATTAACTTTAGAAGATCCAGATGGTTATATCTTTACGATAACAGAAAGTTTAGATACCGATAAAAAATTTGATTCCGTTATTGATAATGTTAAAGATCAAATTTAATAAAGAAGAAGTAGATTAGCTTTTTAATTTACTCAACAAACAAGCCCTCCACATCAATCTGTGGAAGGCTCTTTTTGTTCATATGGTTTTCGGTATTCCATTCCAAGTAATTTCCGCATCTCATTAGTCACACGATTTTTAAGTGTAATATTGCTGTATCTGCTCTCTTCTGTTTTACCACATATTAACACGAAATATTGTGTAATCACGCCGTCATTTTCGCCTTTATCAATTCGACAACCGGCATTGTATAGCGTTTTCTTTACGTTTTTAAACTCTTCATACACTTCATTTACTTTTAATTGGTACCATTCATTAAATACCTCAGACATTTTCAAACTGGTTAAATAGTTTTTATCACGCTCTAATGTTCGCAATAATACTTCTAGTGTAACGTATCGACTTATTTCTTCCCTTAGTTCCATAAAAAATCCATCATATAACCATTCGCTCTCTATCGATGATTGGCATTACAGCTAATACGTATTCAATTTTAAAAGTACGTTTCGCGTGGCGAATGAAACAGTAAGCTTGCATAGTATCGCCAGTCAATTTGATTACTTTCACACATCGTTTAGTAATTGAGTTGTCTTTTGCCATGTACATTATATTGATTAACTGATTATACTGCATTGCTTTGATTAACTGCCGTTTCATTTTGCCACCCCCCTTTTAATATACGAATATTCGTTTGTATTTTGACAATAAAAAATGGCCCCTCATTAATTGTGAAGGGCACATTCTTATTATAAATAATCTATCACCATAAGTGATAACTAGTTTCTATTATTCTTTTAACTCTAGCATCTCTTTGTTTTTAAAAATATCATTTTTTAATTTTAATAATTTATCGTTTTCTTGATATTTCTTAAGTTCATTCTTATCTTTACCATCTAAATTAAACTTTCCTTCTTGTGAAGAAGAGATGCCATACTGCCCCCAAGCTTCTCCCCATCCGAGAAACAGCAAGTATTTTTTACCCTTCTCCATTTTTGTGTAGTCCCCATAATATACTTCTTCTTTACCGGGCATAGCCCCTTTTTCTCTTATAAAATACGGTTCTCTAATTTCTATAACTTTTTTATTAATTTCACCTTTAATTTCACCTTTAATAATTTTTGATATTTTAATTTTACTTAAATGGTAACCATCTGAAAGACCATTAAGAGTAGTCTCCACACTTACTGGATCATCTGCTAACTGGGCAACTACTACCAAGTCACTATTAGCCAGTCGATCTTGATAATTATCATATGAAATCATGAATCCACTTTCAATATTAGTTACTTCTACTATTTTTTGATCAGCAACCATATATCCTCCAATAGCTATACCAATAACTACTATTAGAGAAGCAATGATTTTCTTTTTCATTCTCAATTCCCCCATTTACTACGAAGATGCGACTTATCGTCTGCTGGTGGGTAAGCACCATCCGTAAATACTCCCGTATACATCCATGACCTAAAATTTGAGTGCGCAGGAGTATCTTCAAAATGGTTTAGACTCAAACTGTGGCCCATTTCATGACAACTAATTTCACCAATTGATTCCAACTCGAAAAACCTTTACCTGTAGCTTGTGTTTTATCAATATGTATCGTTACCTTTTCAAAATTCGTCCCATTCTTTACATCAGAAGGTTTGTGTTCCACTATTTGTCCTAACCAGTTATAAGAATACATATCAATTCGACCATACCAGCCTTGAGGAAGATTATTACTCCCAACATATACTTTTGCATTAGCTGTTGAACTTGAACTGGTTTTACTTAAGCTAACTTTTGATGATACACCATTCCAATTCGCCATAGCGTGGTCAACATGGGGTGTTAATCCATAAGATGAAACACTCGGACTGTACCAATATCTGCATTTGTACTACCATTAATCGTCATCGCTGTTATAAAAAATCAGAAATGCAAATAAACTTTTTTCATAAGATTCAACTCTCCTCTTCACTTTTATTTCTTCACTTCACTAAAAAACAATCCCCCTACTTTACAAGGAGAATACAAATAACAATTAACATAATGTTACAAATTTAACAACAAATAATTAACTTGTTAGAATAGTATTTATTTAGAAAGCCCGCTACCACTAATTAAAGTGATAACGGGCTTTAACTCATTTCAATTTAGTTTGTACATTATAAATCATTGTAATTAGTTCTTCTCGTGTAGCTGGGAGTTTTAGATAAGTGCCATAGGATATACCATTTTCTTTTGCCCATTCTACAGCATCTTTCGAACATACATTAGGCTTTGCATCAATATCATAATTGGGTTGTGTCACTGTTATTTCTTCCTCTAACAATAAAAAAGGCCGCCCCTAAAAGCCATGATGATGACCTTAGGGACAGCCCATATATTTTTTCTAACTGTTACTTTTGTAATGAAGCGATCCAATTGTTCGTATCTGCAATTGTTGGATTAGCAAGGTAGTGGCCACCTTCAATTTGAAGTGTTTGACCAGTCATGAACTTAGATTCATCTGAAGCTAAAAATACTACTGCATGACCGATATCATCTGCTTCACCGTGGTACGGTAATGCATTAAATTTCATAAAGATATCTTGCATTTCTTTTGGCATATTTCTTTCAGCTGCTGGTGTTAAAATAAGGCCTGGTGCAATTGCATTACTACGGATTTTATCTTTTCCGTATTGTGTTGCAATATATTTTGTCATATTTACAACGCCTGCCTTAGTCGCACCATATGCAGTACGAAGCTGATCGCTTGCAAAGCCTGCCATTGAAGCTGTGTTAATAATCGAGCCGCCACCTGCTTTTTGCATATGAGGGATAGCGAAACGACTTCCAAGTAGGACTGACTTTAAGTTTACATTTACTAAGCGATCCCACTCATCTAAATCGATATTTAAAACGTCTAAGTCTTTTTGAAGGTTAGTTAAACCAACATTATTAAATAGAACTGTTAAAGTGCCGTATTGCTCAACAGTAAAGTTAACCGCATCCTCGATAGATTTTGCGTCGCCAGCATCTAAGAAGATGGCAGATGCCTCGTAGCCTTCTTTTACTAATGCTTCTGCAGCTTCTTTAGCACCATCAATATTAAAGTCAGCAATAACTACTTTTGCGCCTTCTTTTGCTAATAAATTTGATGCTGATAAACCAATTCCTGATGCTCCACCTGTAACAAGTGCAACTTTATTCTGTACACGATTCATAAGAAATTCCTCCTAATACACTGAGCATAAAAAGTAAATTTTGGATAAATACGACTCACTCTCGATGCTTTGTGATTTTTTTCACAAAAAACAGTGTAGCATTTAATTATTAAATTTAAAACTATTAACTCTAATTAGAAACATTTAGAATTTAAAGTTAATTAGCCCCTTTTGTAAATTAGCATTTCCCTCATTCCGTCAAAAATACTTCTAAAATTTTCTCCCTTTTTACAAAGTGCTATAATAAATTTATCCTTTAAAGAAACGGAGAGAGGCATATGTTAAAACAGCAAGTATTTGAGCAATTAAAAGTTGCTATGAAGGAAAAAAATGCGTTGGCAAAAGGTGTACTAACTCTTTTAAAGTCTGGACTAGATGCTGCCGAAAAGGAAAAAGGTTCAGCTTTAACAGAGGCAGAGGAAATTGCCGTTATTAATCGTGAAGTAAAGCAAACAAACCAAGCTTTAGACGGTGCTCAAAAGGCTGACCGAGCAGACCTTATTGAAAAGGAAGAGGCTAAATTAGTCTTACTAAAAAGCTTCCTACCTAAACAACTATCTGAAGACGAAATCGCTGCTGTATTATCCGAGGCAGGGATCGCAAGCGGTATGAATATGGGAGATGCAATGAAAATTGCCAAGCCATTATTAAACGGAAAAGCTGAAGGTGCAGTAGTTTCGAAGGTTATAAAATCGTTAATTTCATAATTCTTGCAACATAAAAAGAGTTGCCTAATTATAGACAACTCTTTTATTTTTAGAGTAGCGCCACTTCTTATTGACTCTTTTCGAACGCAAGCTTAATACCGAAGCCTATTAAGATGGCACCTGTTACCCCTTCAATTATTACCTTTGTTTTAGGCTTTTTCATAAAAGCACTAATCCGGTCTAGTAAATATACATAAAAAATAAACCACAGAGCCGTTAATACAGTGTATATCACGCCCATCATTAAAAACGGTAGGAATGTCTCGCCTTTCCCATCAACAAATTGTGGTAAAAAGGTTAAAAAGAACACTGCAACCTTTGGATTCGTTACATTCGTTAAAAACCCCTGCTTGAAGCAAGAGTGATCTTTATATTTATCGGTTGTATTTAGCTCTCCCACTGCTTCTTCCTGTTGTGTACGCAGTGCTTTTAATGCCCATAGTGTTTTTATACCTAAATAACATAAGTATACTGCTCCGACATATTTAAGAATGGCAAATACATAGGCTGATTTAACAATAATAGCTGAAAGTCCGATTACTGCAGCTAGTGTATGGATTAAGAGACCACTGCAAGAGCCTAGCATTGTTTTTAACCCGCCATTACGCCCAACTGTTAATGTGTTTTTAGTTGCTATTGCAGTATCAGGTCCCGGTAAAATAATGAGTAGGATACACATAATCAAAAATAATGAAAGATTCATCATTTTAGTTCACCTCTTTCTAATTCAGAAAATTTTTAAAATTATTTTACCATATGCACAGAGCGCTGTTTCATTTAAATAAAAATAGATTAATCGTATACCAACTGAAAACAATTGCCCTCACTTCAGCCACTTCATAATTACCAAAAATGAGGCTTGGCAACCATAAGCCAAAGCATAATGAGCATTATTACTATATATTTAATTGTGGCATTTTTCATTACCGTAATAAATTGCTCTCTGGAAAAATCCTCCGCGCTAACTAACCGCCATGCTGGTTTAAATGCCCTTGCTAAAAAAAATAATGAGCCTAACATAACAAGAATTGTGACGATTACCCACGAGGTTGTCCATGACCAGCCACCAAGCCAAATAAGAACTAGTCCACTCGGTACGAGTACATGCCCCGCTAGCTCTATCGCCCGTATTGAACCTCGTAGTCCTTCTATCATCCCAAGAATTTTAGCATCCTGTGCCTCTTTCATTCGGTTCAGGATTGGAAAAACCCCGAATAATGGGCCGATTGCGATAGCTGCACTTAAAATATGTATAAATAACATTAGATTATAAAGCAATATGATCTTTCCTTTCACAGCATATTGGATAAATTCTCATTGTAATTGTAGCGTAAATACGATGGAATAAACACTTCAGAAGAGTCCATTGAGCAAACTACCTTCGTCTTCTAAAATTTAATTTCGTTGTTTTCCTAAAATAAACTACCACAGCTTTTTTCGCAATGTTAAGATAATTTTAGGGGAATAATTTCATAAAGGGGATATGCTATGACACGTCAACATGCAGGAGTATTATTTGGGGGAATATTATTTCTCGTAGTTGCCATGGGAATTAGTCGATTCGCGTTTACACCATTACTGCCATTTATGCGAATCGATGAGAAACTTTCTTTTGAGGCAGGTGGTTGGTTAGCCTCAAGCAATTATATCGGTTATTTTATAGGCGCTCTAGGTGCGGCCTTCATTTACAAACGAAAAAAAGAGCTTTTATTAGGGAATGTTGTACTGAATGTAGCTGCAATTATTTTTATGGGTTTCACTCATTCTTTTGCTCTTTGGATGATCCTACGTTTAATTGCAGGCGTTACAAGTGGATTTATTTTCGTCTTAACATCTAGCCTAATAATGGATTATCTAGCCCAGCATAACCTGACACGGTGGTCTGGCTATTTATTTAGCGGGATTGGACTCGGTATTGCTATATCCGGATTGTTTGTTCCTTCTATTGAGGCATTCTATTCTTGGGAGGGTACGTGGATAGGGCTTGGTCTTTTATCAGGTTTGTTTTTATGCACAACATTATTTTTATGGAGACGTATATCTGTTCAAGATGGGGAAAAGCTACCTAAAACTGATGATACAAATATTTGGCGTGGTATTATGCCATGGTTAATTGCGGCTTACGGTTTAGAAGGCTTAGGCTATATTATTACAGGGACGTTTTTAGTAGATATTATTTATAACATCGAAAATTTACGAGCCTATGCAAGCTATAGCTGGGTCGTTGTTGGACTTGCAGCCATACCGTCTGCCCCTATTTGGATGGCACTCATGTCTCGCTTTAAACCCGTAACCATTATGTACGTAGCATACATATTACAAGTGTTCGGTATTTTGCTTCCGGTACTAACTCAGACCGTTTGGAGTGTATTACTTTCGGCTTTTTTATTCGGGATGACGTTTGTTGGACTTGTTACCCTTTCTACAGGGTATGGTCGACAACTTTTCCCAAAACAAAGCGGGGTCGTAGTTTCCGTTCTTACAACGTTCTATGCAATTGGACAAATTATTGGACCTGTCATCGCTAGTATATTGGAAGGTTATTTTAAAAGCTTCAAGGCACCGTTGATATTTGCTGGTTCTATCGTCGCCTTTGCACTAATTATTTTATTTATCGGACAAGTACTTACACAGCGAAAAGCTGTACTATTAAATTGTCAGCAAAGTGAACATATGAGTTAAAAAAATCGCGCTAATTAAGTCACTTCACTAGCACTTACATTGCCGCTATATTACAATACTACAATGCACTTTAAGCCCTGTTCTCAGGGTTTCTTTTTTTGCTTACGTAACTTTTTTAATGATAGAGGAGAATTAACATGGGATCGAAAAAACAAAAAGTCACCTTAAGTATTTTACTCATGAATTTGTTTATCGCCTTTTTAGGGATTGGACTTGTTATACCCGTCCTACCAACGATTATGAATGAACTTTCCATTAACGGTAAAGTTGTTGGTTATATGGTGGCGGCCTTCGCTATCACACAATTAATTGTATCGCCTTTTTCGGGTCGTTGGGTAGATCGATTCGGACGGAAAATTATGATTGTAATCGGTCTATTCATCTTCGGCATTTCTGAATTTTTATTCGGTATAGGAAAAACGGTTGAAATATTATTTTTATCTCGTATTTTAGGTGGAGTGAGTGCCGCATTTATTATGCCAGCTGTTACTGCCTTTATCGCTGATATTACAACTACCGAGACAAGATCAAAGGCACTTGGCTACATGTCTGCCGCAATTTCTACAGGATTTATTATTGGTCCAGGAATTGGTGGGTTTTTAGCCGAAATTAGTACGCGTATGCCGTTTTACTCTGCAGGTGTATTAGGTATTGTTGCAGCTATTCTTTCCCTTGTATTACTTACAGAGCCAGAACGTCAACAAGAAGCAGTAACTACTGAGCAAGGTGAAAAAACTGGACTTGCCAGAATTTTTGTACCTAAATATTTTATTGCGTTTATTATTATTTTCATCTTTTCATTTGGACTAGCCGCTTTCGAATCCTTATTTAGTTTATTTGTAGATCATAAATTTTCTTTTACACCTAAGGATATTGCTATTGTCATTACAGGGAGTGCCATTGTTGGCGCCATTGGGCAAATCGTGTTATTTGATCCATTAACAAGAAAGCTTGGGGAGATTGGTGTTATTCGTTACAGCATTCTTGTATCAGCAGTCCTTACCTTCTTAATGACGATTGTCCATACGTATTTCACTATTTTACTTGTCACGTTCGTGTTATTTATCGGATTTGATTTAATGCGCCCGGCCGTTACCTCCTACTTATCTAAAATAGCAGGCAATGAGCAAGGCTTTGTCGGCGGAATGAATTCTATGTTTACAAGTATCGGAAATATTTTCGGTCCGATCATCGGTGGTATTTTATTTGATGTCGATTTAAACTACCCTTACTATTTTGCGACGATTGTTCTAGCCATCGGATTTGTTCTTGCTCTATTTTGGAAAAAACCGAAAAGCTACGCTTAAGTTTGAGGAATCTTTAGATTGGGCGGTACTCCCGGCGAATTGGGCGTATTCTTTAATTAATTGGGCGATTCTCCCTAGGAATTGGGCGAACTCTATAATTTATTGGGCGATTCATGGACATAATTGGGTAACTTCTCCAGAAGGGGCTGCGTTGAAGCAGCCCCTTTTTTAGTTTAAAAAGTTTCGAGGCATTCGCGCCGCACGCTCTCAGGCGCTTGTCACGTACAAATGGGCGCAGCAAATGCGCTTTTCTTATTTTCACTACTATCCTTTTATTAGCATAATTGTAAGTAGATTTGTTATCCTTAAATTAATCCATAGGAAGCTAGGATGATAAGTTTTCAGAAAGTTGATAGTCATACAAATTTCGAGGAGGTTTTTTATCTATGCCAGTACCCTATAAACACGAAGCATTCACAAATTTCCAAAACGAACAGGAAGCTACAGCTTTTCTTGCAGCGCTTAAAAAGGTCAATAGCGAATTAGGGCTCGAATACCCAATTCAAATTAACGGCGTGGCATATAAAACAAATAATACTGTCGAATCGATTAACCCCGCAAATAAAAATGAGGTCATCGGAACAGTGCATCAGGCCGATGTTGAACTAGCCAAAAAAGCCATTGCAACTGCGGCTGAAAGTTTTAAAACTTGGCAATATACAGACCCTGAAGTACGGGCAGGGATTTTATTCCGCGCTGCTGCAATTATTCGTCGTCGAAAGCATGAATTTTCAGCTTGGCTTGTGAAGGAAGTCGGTAAGCCGTGGAATGAAGCTGATGGAGATACGGCGGAATGTATTGATTTTCTTGAATATTATGCACGTCAAATGGTGGAGCTCGCTCAAGGCAAGCCAGTGATGAGTCGAGACGGAGAGCATAATGAATTTGGCTATATTCCATTAGGTGTAGGAATCATTATTTCACCGTTTAATTTCCCACTTGCCATAATGGCTGGAACAACTGTCGCAGCGATTGTTACGGGTAATACAGTCGTATTAAAGCCAGCAGAAACGGCGCCTGTTATCGCTTCAAAATTTGTAGAAGTAATGAAAGAGGCTGGGTTACCAGATGGTGTCCTCTCCTACTTACCTGGGTCTGGCGCTGAAATTGGTGACTACTTAGTGGACCATATTCAGACACGATTTGTTTCATTTACTGGATCACGTGCTGTTGGCTGTCGAATTTATGAGCGCGCTGCAAAAGTGCATGATGGGCAAATTTGGTTAAAGCGTGTCATTGCAGAAATGGGTGGTAAAGATACGATCATCGTTGACAGCGACGCTGATGTAGAGCTAGCTGCCTCATCTATCGTAGGCTCTGCATTTGGTTTTTCAGGGCAAAAATGCTCCGCCTGCTCTCGTGCAGTGATTCATGAAAGTATTTACGATGAAGTGCTTGAAAGGGTTGTAGAAAAAACAAAGGCACTTAGAGTAGGGAACCCTGCCCAGCAAGCAACATTTATGGGACCAGTTATAGATGAAAAATCATTTAAAAAAATATCAAGCTATATCGAAATCGGCAAAAAAGAAGGCCGTATCGTTTACGGTGGTGAAGCCGATGATTCCACAGGCTACTTTGTACAGCCGACGATTATAGCAGATGTTGATGAAAATGCCCGTCTTATGCAGGAAGAAATATTCGGGCCGGTTGTGGCGTTTTGCAAGGCAAAGGACTTCGATCACTTATTAACAATTGCGAATAACACAGAATATGGTTTAACAGGTGCCATCATTTCAAATAATGCTGACCATATCTCACGAGCTAAACGAGAATTCCAGGTTGGAAATCTGTACATTAATCGTGGATGTACGGGCGCAATCGTTGGCTACCAACCATTCGGCGGCTTCAATATGTCTGGTACGGATTCTAAAGCAGGTAGCCCAGACTATTTAGCGCTGCATATGCAGGCAAAAACAATTTCTGAAAGCTACTAGGAGGAGACACCATGACAAAAACTAAGAAACTCATTGAGCAAACGACTGCCTTCGGTGCAAATAACTACCACCCCCTACCGATCGTCATTTCAGAAGCGGAAGGCGTATGGGTAAAGGATCCAGAAGGAAATAAATATTTGGATATGCTATCTGCTTATTCGGCTGTCAATCAAGGACACCGTCACCCTAAAATTATTCGAGCATTAAAGGATCAGGCAGACCGTGTGACATTAACGTCTCGTGCATTCCATTCGGATCAGCTTGGACCTTGGTATGAAAAGGTAGCGAAATTATCAAAAAAAGATTTAGTCTTACCAATGAATACTGGGGCTGAAGCGGTGGAAACTGCCATTAAGGCGGCACGTCGTTGGGCTTATGATGTAAAGGGAGTAATGGAAAACAGTGCAGAAATAATCGGCTGTACTGGCAACTTCCATGGTCGAACAATGGCTGCTATTTCGCTATCATCTGAGGCAGCATATCAACGTGGCTTCGGTCCCCTACTGCCGGGGTTTAGTCTCATTCCTTACGGGGATATCGAAGCATTGAAGAAGGCTATTACACCAAATACAGCCGCATTTATCGTCGAACCAATACAAGGTGAGGCAGGCATTATTATTCCACCTGAAGGGTTTTTAAAGGCTGCCGAGGCGCTATGTAAGGAGCACAATGTCCTATTCATTTTGGATGAAATACAGACTGGACTAGGCCGAACAGGTAAAATGTTTGCCTACGAATGGGAAGACATTACACCCGACGTATTGATTTTAGGAAAGGCTCTTGGTGGAGGTGTATTCCCTATTTCCTGCATCGTGGCGAACCAAGATGTGTTAGGTGTCTTTAACCCTGGCTCACACGGCTCTACATTTGGTGGGAATCCACTTGCCTGTGCTGTTTCGATTGCTTCATTAGACGTAATCGAGGATGAAAGCTTAGTCTCTCGTTCACTAGAGCTCGGAAATTATTTTCAGGAGGCACTTCGCCAAATTAACCACCCTTCCATCAAAGAAGTACGAGGACGCGGTCTATTTATCGGATTAGAGCTAACAGAAGCTGCACGACCATATTGCGAGAAACTAATGGAAAAAGGTTTACTATGCAAAGAAACGCATGACACAGTTATCCGCTTCGCCCCACCATTAATCATCTCTAAGGAGGATTTGGACTGGGCAATTGAAAAAATACGCTCTTTATTCTCTTAAATATAGAAATAGCTCCTCTTAATTGAAGGATGTAGACTGTAGATAACTCCAAAATCTTTGAGAGATGATCTGCAGTCTTTTTTTCTAAAATCAATATTTAATAATAAGAAAAAGACCTCGAATAGGAGGTCGAATTTATATCATATTTTCTCTTATTTTTTCAGGAATCATGACAACTTCTGTTTTTAAATCCACAGGCCTAAATGTTTCGTCAATACATTCTTCCCAATACTCTAGATGTTTTTTATCGATCCAATGCTCTGAATCATCTACTTCAATACCACCTACACCTTGAACCGAATACCAATATAAATACTCATCACCATTTAACAGCTCTCTAAATATCGTTTCAACATACATTTTTTCACCTTCAAGGGTTACAAGTACGTCTTTCATATTGTCGTTTAGAAATGCTAACCATTCATCTACACGCTCTGATTTCCCCTTCTTCACTCTAAATCTTGTTAATTCTACATTCACAATAATAACCCCCGATTATCCGCTAATTCTTATTACATATTTAGTATATATTAACAATCCTTCAAAAACCATCAACCTAACAAATGCGACTCAACAAAACAACCTTCTACCATTAATACTCTACAAAAAAGCTAATAGGAAATATTCCCCTATTAGCCCTCTACTAGTTGTTATACAATTGCATGCCTCTCGATAAAATCAATGGATAGTTCATTAAATTTCCTTGGCTGATCAACATTACATACATGTCCGCAGTCCGAAATAACTTCGATGCTACTTAGCTCAAAGCGACTTGCAATTTCTTGTACTGGAATTAAAAACATATAATCCTCCGCCCCCATAATATAAAGCGTCGGTATTTTTGTATCCCTTTCACCGTATTCAAGTAAAATTGAAGCAATAGAGGAGGTAAGCTTAAACCATCGTAAAAATTCCTTTTGATGAACCTTCTTCGCCTCCGTAACAAATAAGAAGCGTGACTGCCTATGTGATTTTTTCGGCATAAGAATCCATGCTAAAAAACGATATAGCCACATATATGGTACATAGTACTTCAATGCATTAGCTAGCTTTAGCAGCACATCTAGCTTCGGCGTAATGCGTATTACCGCCCCACCTAGCACCATGCTTTGTACACGCTCTGGATGTTGCTCTGCAATGCTACGAATAAGTATTGTCCCGAGGGAAATCCCGATAAAATGGGCTTTTTCTATCTTTAAATGATCCATTACTTCGATAATATCCCTACTTACTAAATCGAATGTGTAATCCTTTTTACCGAGTAATGGTTTTTTTGACTTTCCGTGACCACGTAAATCGAGTAATACAACATTAAAATACTTTCTATACTCTCTTATCTGTTTAAACCAAATAGAAGAGCTTCCACCAGCACCGTGCACAAATAACACCCACTCAGTGCTTGTTTCATGCTCAAACAACTTATAATATAAAATATAAAACACCTCTGCTAATTCTAATGAAGTTTATACTATTACTACGCGATTTTCTTATAATAGTTTCAGATTTTCTACAAAACTACGAAGAATAATCAAAAATTATCAAAAGGAGTTCACAATTTGAATACAATTTACGTTACAGGCTACCGTCCACATGAGCTCGGTATATTTAATGACAAGCATCCTGGTATTGCCATCATTAAAAAGGCGCTTTACGACCAACTATATACACTTGCAGATGAAGGTCTAGAATGGGTTGTGATTAGTGGTCAGCCTGGGGTAGAAACATGGACTGCCCAGACAGTGCTATCCTTAAAGCAGGAATTTCCGGCACTAAAATATTCAATTATTACGCCTTTTCTAGAACAGGAGAAAAACTGGAACGAGCAAAAACAAGCCCAATATCTTCACATTAGTAACCAGGCCGATTTTGTAACAAGTGTAACGAAGCGCCCCTATGAAGCACCGTGGCAATTTATTGAGAAGGATAAATTTATTATTAACAATACGGATGGCATGCTGCTCGTTTATGACGAGGATAATGAAGCTTCACCTAAATATGTATTACGGCTTGTTGAAAAATTTATGGAAAGCCATCGTTACGAACTTTTACGTATTAATGCTTATGATTTGCAGGTGATTGCTGAGGAAATGCAACGTGAAGAATGGTGAAATGAGCCTTTTTAAAAAATACAAAATTTATTCATAATTTAAACTGAACTTTCTGATTATTATCGCGAGATATTTGATATAATTCCAGTGAAGGAAGTTAGCTTTTCTAACATACGAGAGGGGTTGGCAATTTTGAATAAAATTGAAATGGTACTAGAACGTACACCGATTAACATTTCACACGACACATATCGACGAGAGTGCCGTTATACTCGTGGTATTCATATCCCCGAGCAAGATTTCAATGACATCGTAAATCGTATGTCCCCTGACACAAAAGCATACTTTGACTTTCACAATGTAGCCAAAAAAATTGAACGTGGTACGTATTTTAACGGTCACTCAGGCTTAGCAAGACATATTGCAAACTACTACAAAACAGAAAAAGATGTTGAGATTGTGGGCATTAACGATGGTCGGGATTTTTACGTCAAAGTTCTGTAATCACTAGAGATGAAGCATAATTCAATTCACAAAAGAACACCGCCTTCATGTGAGTGCTAAAATAAGCATTCTATAAGGCGGTGCTGTTATTACATTATTTTTTTTGAATCGTAATCGTCCATGCTGCTTCACCAACTTGTTCATAATTAGTTACTTTATGACCTGCTTCAGCCGCCCAACGTGGGATTGACTCCGTACCTTGTGTACAGTCAAAATTAATGACTAGCTCTTCACCTGACGGAATTTCTTCAATTACTTTTTTTGCTTCTACTAATGGGAAAGGACATACCATTCCCATCACTTCTAATACTTTTGCCATACCATTTTCCCCTTTTCTAAGCAGTAACAGCTTGTGCCGCTTTTGCCTCCGCTTTTTTCAGTGGACGAACAAACACAAAGTACGATGCCGTCCAAGTACCTAAAATCATACATGCTAATGTAATCCAGCCAGACCAAGTCATCATTGCTGTCATTACTAAGCCGTTACCAATTGAACAACCGCCCGCTAGTGTAGCACCGAAGCCCATTAATAAACCACCTGAGAAGCTATTAAGCCCTGTTTTAACGTCTGGCATACGGAAGCGAAACTCGCCGCTCATTTTTGCCGCGAATAACGAGCCCAATAAAACACCAAGCACTAAAAATACGCCCCAGTTAATAAAGCTCACATCACCAGTTACTAAATATTGAAGAATATTGGCAGATGGAGTTGTTACACCTAAACCAAACATACGGCCTGTAGCTGCACTTAATGGCCATGCTGCTGTTGCAATAACGCCAATCAGAATCGCTGTAAAGAATGGATGCCAGCGTTTTTCGAACAAAATATGGGCTATTCCTGTTTTCTTTGGCTTTAATCCAGGAATTTTCACTTTTGGCTTTTTTAATTCACGAATGATAATAAATGCAACGATTGCTACAAAAATCGAAACGATTATCCATACATTAACACCCAATGTTTCTGCAATTGAATTCGTTCCATTCGTGTTACTATAAGCTTGCGACTGAATCCAGCCTAATGGACCTGTTCGCATTACTGTAGCCATTAACATATAACCTGCTAGCGCGATCCAGCTCCCTACTAGCCCTTCTCCTGCTCGATACCATGTACCTGTTGCACAGCCACCAGCTAAAATAATTCCAATTCCAAAAATAAAGGCACCAATAATGGCAGGCAAAATGGATAGAGTCCCAGCTGTAAACTGGAATATACCAAAGCTAATTAGTGCATAGACACCCACAGCTTGAACAGCAATTGCTAAAAGTAATGAGTAAAACATACGATTATCCTTTGCGATATACATATCACGGAAGCCACCTGTTAAGCAAAATCGCCCTCGTTGCATAACAAAGCCTAATGCAGCTCCACAAAGTAAACCTGTTAAGACTGAATATAACATGAAGTATTATTCCTCCTTTTAATACATAGTAAGTTTATATGTTTTATAATATATTGATTTCAGATAATTCTGCAATAAACAAAATTACCTATTTATTTACTAGGTATTAACAAAATGACAATTAGATTTCAAAAGAACACATGCTAGCTTTTTATCATTCTCATAACATTTTCCTCATAAAAGTTCGTATGAGAGGCATACTACATATGTAGAGACTATTTTTCTTAGACTTTGTTGTTTTTTAATTGTTTCATTTTCAATAATTGACATCTGCAGTGAGAATGATTATCATTATTGTTATAAGGATTCAGTTTTTACTGAGTTCTCACTATTCGAAACCACCCCCCAGAAAGAGTTTCGAACCCTCCCTTAATTATTTTCATATTGTACAAAATGGCAAATCTTGCACGGGAGGTTTGTCATTTTCTCTATGTAACCTAAAAAATCAAAGGAGCGATTTCACATGGAATATCGTATTGAAAAAGACACTTTAGGAGAAGTAAAAGTACCGGCAAATAAGATTTGGGGTGCACAAACGCAACGTAGCCTAGAAAATTTTAAAATTGGTGGCGAAAAGATGCCCATCGAAATAATTCGTGCTTTCGCTACTTTAAAAAAGTCAGCAGCAATAACAAACAATAAATTAGGGAAACTATCAGAAGCGAAGACAAACGCTATTGTGCAAGCAGCGGATGAAGTGTTAGAAGGAAAATGGGACGAAGAATTTCCGCTTGTAGTATGGCAAACTGGATCGGGTACACAATCTAACATGAATGTTAATGAAGTACTTGCTTTTCGTGCCAATGGAATCCTTACGACTCAAGGCATTGATGAAAAAGTTCATCCAAACGATGATGTCAACAAATCTCAAAGCTCCAATGATACATTCCCAACAGCATTACATATTGCTGCTGTTGAAAGCGTGGAAGATTACCTATTACCGCGCCTTAGCGTATTAAAGGCAACATTGCAGAAAAAATCAGAGGCATTTACAGACATTATTAAAATTGGTCGTACACATTTACAGGATGCCACACCACTGACACTTGGTCAGGAAATATCGGGGTGGCACCATATGCTCGTAAAATCAGAAAAAATGATTCGCGTAACAACCGAATTTATGAAAGAGCTTGCGATTGGTGGAACAGCGGTAGGAACCGGCATTAATGCTCACCCAAAATTCGGCGAGATGGTAGCAAATGAAATTGCTACGCTTACTGGGAAAAATTTTATAACCGCTGAAAATAAATTCCATGCACTCACTTCTCATGATGAAATCGTAACAGCCCATGGTGCACTAAAAGCCTTAGCAGCGGACTTAATGAAAATTGCCAATGATGTTCGCTGGTTGGCAAGTGGACCACGTTCAGGTATTGGTGAAATAATAATTCCAGAAAACGAACCAGGGTCTTCAATCATGCCTGGTAAAGTCAATCCAACCCAATCTGAGGCCATGACAATGGTTGCTACACAGGTCATCGGAAACGATGCAACAATTGCCTTCGCAGCATCGCAAGGTAATTTTGAGCTCAATGTATTTAAGCCTGTTATCATTTATAACTTTTTACAATCGGTACGTCTTTTAGCCGATGCAATGCAATCCTTTAACGATCATTGTGTAGTGGGCATTGAACCCAATAAGGAAGTATTGGATGCAAACTTACGAAATTCATTAATGCTCGTCACTGCACTAAACCCTTTTATCGGCTATGAAAATGCGGCCAAAATAGCCAAGAATGCTCATAAGGAAGGTACAACATTGAAGGAAGCTGCCATTAAGTCCGGCCTACTGACAGAAGAGCAATTCCACCAATATGTAGATCCAAAAACGATGATTTATCCAAATGCAGAGTAGTAACTTTTTGCTTTCTCACATAAACACACAAACCACCCTTTCTTCTGAATATAAATATGAAATCCCACGAGCCATTTCGATGCCCGTGGGATTAATAATGTTATTATTTTTGGAATGTTACAAACTCATTTACCGGTTTTCGATATCCTCGTAAATTTCGACTACTCTCTTTTTCTTTCCCATTCGTTATCATTAATACGACTTCATGAGTAGACGGTATATGTAAAATATCTTTTACCTTTTCCTCATCAAACCCAATCATCGGACACATGTCCCATCCACGATTTTTTGCCGCTAGCATAAAGAGCATAGAGGATAGCGATGCATATATAGCCCCCCCGACTTACGGTGATGAACCACTTATTGATCTATATCTTGTACAAATATTTACTCAATCGTCTAAAAACACACCGTACAAGTTATGCTACTAATTTAGAAAAAATTATAAATTGAACGACCTTAAGTAAATGTATGTACTTTTCTCTTGCTTCTAACGTTACGTTAGCTTTTAAAATAAGAAATAAGAATTGAACAAGGGGGTACAGAAATGTCCAAGCAATATTCAATTGGCGATTTTGCAAAAAAGACAGGAATAACCATTAGAACACTGCATTATTATGATGAAATTGACTTATTAAAGCCTTCATTTATTTCAGTTAGTGGACGTCGCTATTATTCAGACGACAATATGATTCAACTACAAAAAATAGTTTCTCTAAAATATTTAGGCTATCCGTTAGAAAAAATTCATGAATACATTCATTTACATGACTGGGATCTTCAAGAATCCCTACAATTTCAAAAGCAGGAAATGCTACAAAAAAGAGCACAAATTGACCGCGTTATTCGCACACTGGACCACGCACTATTTATGATGGAGGAGCAAGGATCGATAAACTCTACAATTTTTATGACACTCATCCACAATATTCATAATGAAGATGAGCAAAAGGAATGGTTGAAAAACTATTTTCCAAAGGATTCTGTAGAGCAAATATACAATTTATCTGAGGAAGAGCTGAAGGAATTAAACAGTAAGATGGTTCACCTTTTTGATAAGTTAAAGGGAGTCGCTGGGCAAGACCCAACAAGCCAGCATGTGCAGGCTTTGATTCACGATTATTTTGCTTTAGCACTAGAGGTTTACCCAGGTGCATTCGAGCTTGTTCAAGAATTGCAGGATCAAGAAATTGAAATAGAGGATAACCTCGAGTTGTTCCCTACTCCGTTCTCACCAGACGAGGAAGAATGGCTAGCACATGTAATTCAATACTATTGGGAACATAGAGAGGTAGATTCGAATGGAGAGTAATAATGTAGAAAAAACAGCCCAATGGAAGGACTTTATGAAGCTCATTAAAAGTTCTAACCCGCCAAAGTGGATTATTTTTTTCGCTATCGTTTTAGGATTGGTCGAAACAGCTGCTGGTTTATTAGTACCATTATTTACTATGGATTTAGTCGATCAATTAGCAAGCGCCAATTTCAAAATATCCTTCATGCTATTACTCGGAGGCTTATTAATCATACAAACTATTTTTTCAGGCTTATCCTTTTATTTTATGACCTATATTGGAGAGTCCATCGTTTCATCTATTCGTAGTCGATTATGGCAGCATGTTTTACGCCTACCTGTTTCGTTTTTCGACGAGCATCAATCAGGTGAAACGATGAGTAGAATTACACAGGATACAAATATCGTAAAGACATTGATTACACAGCATTTGATCACCTTTATGACAGGGATCATTTCCATAATCGGTTCGATTATTTTCCTATTACTTATTGATTGGAAAATGACTGTTATCATGCTTATTTCTGTTCCACTGTCGATTGTACTTATCTTGCCACTAGGACAAAAAATGTATAAAATCTCAAACGCTACTCAAGATGAAATGGCGAATTTTTCTGGAAATCTCGGGCGGGTTCTATCGAATATTCGTCTCGTGAAAGCGTACCATGCTGAGCAAGCGGAAAGTAACTATGGTAATCAAAATATCCATAACTTATTTCAATTCGGACTAAAAGAAGCGAAAATTCTAGCCTTCATTTCTCCCTTTATGACATTTGTGATGATGCTTGTGCTCGTTATTTTAATTGGTTATGGTGGGGTGCAGGTAGCTTCCGGTGCCTTAACGGCTGGCGCATTAGTTGCGATTATCATTTACATGTTTCAAATTGTCGTGCCGTTTACACAAATGGCATCGTTCTTTACTGCCCTACAAAAGGCACTTGGTGCAACTGAAAGAATCCAAGAAATTCTCGCCGTCGATTGTGAGGACAATCAGCTGTTAGAGCAGGTTGAAAATGCAAATGGACCAATTTCGTTTCAAAATTTATCCTTTTCTTATGCCGACAATGAAATTATTAAAGGGGTCAATTTAACCATTCCGAGTGGTAAGATGACTGCATTCGTCGGTCCAAGTGGTAGCGGAAAGACAACTTTATTTTCACTATTAGAGCGCTTTTATACACCTAGCTCTGGTGAAATAAAGCTTGGTGATAAAAATATAGAGCACTTCAACCTCCTATCCTGGCGTAGTCAATTTGGCTATGTATCACAGGAAAGCCCATTAATGTCAGGCACGTTTAAGGATAACATTTTGTATGGCTTGGACACTAATGTATCAGAGGAAGAAATTCAGCACGCGATTAGACAAGCAAATGCACTTGAATTTATTGAAAGGCTTCCAGATGGGATAAACACAGAGGTTGGTGAAGGTGGCATGAAGCTCTCTGGTGGACAGCGCCAGCGAATTGCTATTGCAAGAGCGCTTATCCGCAATCCGAAAATTCTATTATTAGATGAAGCTACTTCAAATTTAGATAGTGAATCCGAGCACCTCGTGCAAAAGGCGCTGCAGCAATTAATGGCGAATCGAACAACACTTGTCATTGCCCACAGACTCTCCACGGTACTCGATGCCGATCAAATTGTCGTATTAGAAAACGGTACAATTACAGGTACCGGAAAGCATGCGGAATTATTTGAAGGCCATAGCTTTTATAGAAAGCTTGCTAGCCAGCAGTTAAGAAGTAAGGTGTAAGTATGAAAGCGGCGTCATTAAAACTTTTGACGCCGCTTTTCGTTTTATTTTAATTTATGCTCTATTGCTGAGAATTTTTCGAGATCACGTTTTTTTCCAATCATCACGAGGATATCCCCTTTTTCGATTAACTGATCCGGAGACGGGGAAACAATAATATCATCCCCTTTTAATATCGTAATCACACTTATATTATATTTTGCTCGAATATCTAACTCTCTTAAGCTTTTATTCGCCATTTTTTCTGGAATCATCATTTCTTCAATACTATGTTCCTTTGATAATTCAATATAATTTAGCATATTTGGTGATAGCAGCTGATTTGCAACCCGTTCCCCCATATCTCGTTCCGGGAAAATAATCCAATCAGCTCCAACCTTTTCGAGCACCTGACCATGTCGCTTTCCAAGAGCTTTCGCAATAACCTTTTTGATACCAAGCTCCTTTAGTAAAGAAACGGTCAGCACACTCGATTGAATATCATTGCCAATCGCTACGATTACGCAATCAAAATTGGTAATCCCTATGGCTTTTAGGGCCTTTTCCTCTGTTGTATCTGCAACTAATGCATGTGTAACAAAAAACTCTGCATCCTCTACACGTTCATCATTGCTATCAATCCCTAATACTTCCTGCCCGGCCTCGTACAATCTTTTAGCAACACTTCTCCCAAATCGCCCTAAACCAATAACAGCATACTGTTTCATTGACATTAGAATCCTCTCCTTATTAGAACACCATTAACCAATCATTACATTGCCTTTTGGATGATGAAAATGTGTATTCTTTTGTTGCTTTGCAATTGAAAATGCTATTGTTAACGGACCCAACCTACCAGCAAACATAGCCAGGATGATAATTAGTCGCCCTAGTGGAGACAGCTCTGGTGTTAAACCCATCGATAACCCTACTGTGCCAAATGCAGAGGTGGCTTCAAATAAATAGACGATAAACTCATGACCCTCTTCTGTTATACTAAGAAGCATTGTGACTACTACAACTATAGTTAAGCCACAAAAAGCAACCGTCATCGCCTTTAAAACTGTCTCCATTACAATTCCACGTTTAAAAAGCACTACACTATTTCTCCCCCTTAGCTGTGACCAGACAGCTGCCATTAATACAGCAAAGGTAGTAATTTTAATCCCACCTGCTGTCGAGCCTGATCCTGCTCCAATAAACATAAGGAAAATAATCAAAAACAGCGCCGGATGTGTTAAATCCCCAATCGGTAAAGTATTCGACCCCGCTGTCCTAGGTGCTACTGCTTGATAAAACGAACCTAATATTTTGCCGGTGTCGGATAATGGACCTAATGTTTTACTATTATGAAATTCAAATATAAAAATAACAAACGCTGCCCCGACAGTAAGAATGACGGTTGTTACTAGTACGACTTTTGAATGTAGCGACAACCTTTTTGTACGCTTATAATCATAAATTTCATTCATGACGATAAACCCTAGCCCACCAATTGTGATGAGTGCACAAATCGTAAGAACAACTGTTGGATCATCTACATACGAGGTTAATCCATTAAAGTCCCCCATTAGATCAAAGCCCGCATTATTAAAGTTTGAAATGGCATGAAAAAAGCCAAAATAAATAGCCTTTTCTATCTCCATATCGAATGAGAAACGAATGGCTAATATAATGCCGCCAATCCCTTCAACAATAATCGTGAAAAGCAAAATTCGTTTTACGAGCTTTACCATACCCGCGAATGAACTATTATTAAATGCTTCTTTCAGCAGCATCCGTTCCTTAAATGAAATTTTCTTTCCTAATAGGACAAATAGGAATGTTGCAAACGTCATAAAGCCAAGACCACCGACTTGAATAAGTGATAAAATAACTAATTCTCCAAAGGTTGAAAATGTATCCCCCGTATCTACTACCACAAGCCCCGTTACACAGGTTGCTGAGGTTGCAGTGAATAGGGCATCTAATAGTGAAAGACCTTCCCCATTCTCAGTAGCAATCGGTAATGTTAATAAAAAAGCACCCAGCAGAATAATGCTTGCAAAGCCCAACACGAGAATCTTCGGTGGGTTCAGTTTGTTCTTTCTTGTTTTCATCGCTTTCTCCTTCTCGTCTAGCTATCACATAGTAGGCTAGTCGTATGTTTACAGGGATGGATATAACAATATAACAAGCTTTTATTTTTACTTTTCCTTGAAAGAAGCCTTAAAAGAAGGCATAAGAAAAAGACCTACAGCATTGTAAGTGCATTTCTTTTTTGCCCACGACAAAAAAGCCTCTTACTAAGGGTGGTCTCGTTGACCTCCTTCGCTTTAGCCGACGAAGTTAGCTGACGGGTAGGATGGCGAAAGAGCTTATCATCCCTTCTACAACTGCAGAATTAACCCCAAAAGATTGGTTCCTCCGTTCCCAGCAAACGCTGAGATTAAGCCGATTAAATTTTGGTAAGTGAGCTTATTCTACTCCTGTTTCAATAAAATGTAAACAATTAATTTTAGTAGCGTAAAACATGCATTTCTCATAATAATTTGCTATAGTAAGTAGCAAACTTATATAACGAAGAACATGGAGGAGCCTGTCACTTAAGGATTCTCTATGTTCTTTTTTAAATTTGCCACAAGGAGAAAAACTAATGAAGTGTTTTATTGCTAGCAATCGACAGTTACCCATTCGATATTATGAAAATCAGCAATGTTATATTAAAAGAGGTATTACATGCCCACATGAAATTCTCTTGCCCTTCTTTGTAGAGGTAGAACTTCTCGGTGACCATGCAATTATTACAGATTATATAGAGGAAGTAAAAAATCAATATACACAATGCAATATTCAAATATACAGTAGCGAACCATTTCTACTTGAGTGGTTAAGTGAAAAGCATACGGTAACACTTAAACATACTCGCTACATTTTAATTGAATAATGTTTTTCACGTTAAAGAAGGATACCTACAATCACACCTAATCCTACAATCCATAATGGCTGTAGCTTTGCTTTCGCTAGTAATGCATAAAAAATAATGGCGACGATAATATCCATTCCATTATGAATAGAAGTAGTAACAATGGGATTGACCCAAGCAGCAGCTAATATCCCGACTACGGCAGCATTTAATCCTGCCATCCCTTTACGTACGGTACTATTACCTTTTAATTTATACCAGATTGGCCATACGCCAAATAGGATTAAAAATGCAGGTAGAAAAATAGCAATAGTTGCTACAAGCCCACCAAAGAAGCCAAATAGTGTCGTACCAAGATACGATGCGAATGTAAATAGCGGACCAGGTACTGCTTGTGTAAATCCATATCCGGCTAAAAATTCATCCGCTGAAATGATACCCGCCTGCACAAATTGTGTTTCTAGCAATGGAAGTACAACATGTCCGCCACCAAAAACAAGTGATCCTGATACGTAGAGGCTACTAACCATTTGAAGCCAATCATTCGGAAAAATTCCGAGAAGAGCTGGTAGTCCAATTAACCCGACAAAAAATGCAAAGAGTAATAGTAAGCCCGTTTTCAATGATGGTAGGGCACGTTCCTTACTTTGTTCAAATTGCCCTGGCTTTAAAAAGAATAGTCCACATAATATCGCTACTGCTAATACGATTACTTGCGAAAGTATCCCCGTCCATAGCAGTAAAATGGCTAAGCTTCCAATTGCAATACCCCAATGACGCTTTGTAACGAGTATTTTTTTAGCCATATCTACGATTGCATGTGCCACAATGGCAACGGCTACAAGCTTAAGTCCATCCAACCAATCCATAGCAAGAGCTGTGTTTTGCAAAATAGTCGCAAATAGCATTAACAAGAACACGGACGGAAATGTAAATCCAAGGAACGAACAAAAGCTTCCGAACCATCCTCCTCTTATAAACCCAATGCCCATCCCCACTTGACTCGAAGCAGGTCCAGGTAAGAATTGACTAAGTACTACCAATTCCGCATATTCCTTATGATTTAACCATTGGCGATGATCGACGTACTCCTTTTGAAAATACGCTAAATGTGCTGTAGGTCCGCCAAATGATGTCAGACCAAGCTTTAATGACACAATAAAAATTTCCCAATAATTTCTCATGCTATCCCTCCCTGCACTAGAATACCAAAATCAATTTCGGTTATGGTATTTTCCTAACATTCTTTACGTAAATGTAACGTACTATGTAAAAATTGGATATTCAATGTAGCTCCTTATAAAAAAGTGCCCATAAATACATCAAGGCGCTGCTCGTATTTCTTTGCTTGAGCAGCGCCTTTAATCAAATGTGTCTTGATCGTCGTATGTTTCGATTGTTTTTTCCAATTATTTTGCCTCCTGTAAGATCGTCTTATTGTTCTCAAGAAGCTGTATCATCGACTGAAGAATCTTTTCCTCCATTCTCGGTGATGCTTTTACCTCTTTTGCAATAATACGTTTTAAATCTAAAACTGTTTGAACTTCGAGCATGTGCTTTTCTGCTAATTTAAAAGCCTGCTCTAACTGACCGGTCACCATGGGCAACACTCCTTTTTGATATAGTTACTATTAGTATATCGCTAATCCACATAAAATTCACTCCATTCAAATAGAATTTTAAAATAAAAAAAACGCCTCTCATTTTGAGAAGCGCTTTACCTTATTGATTAACCTTTTGAGAATTGCTTACTGTATTGATTTCAGTTTCTGTTTTCTTGCTGCCAATCATATTAAATAAAATATTAAGCACAATCGCTGTTACAGAGCCTGTTACGATTCCGTTAGAGAATAGTAATGAAAGCGAATCTGGTAATTTCGCAAATACTGAAGGTACTACGGAAACACCAACACCTAATCCAACAGCACAAGCAACGATTAATGAGTTTTCCATAGATTTTGTAATCTCTGGTGCAAGCATTGTCATCCCTTGTGTAATAACTAAACCAAACATAGCAATCATCGCTGCACCAAGTACTGGTGTTGGAATGATTTGAGTTAAGGCTGCAAATTTAGGTAAGAAACCTAATACGATTAATAAACCACCTGTAATAAAGATGACTTTACGTTCTTTAACACCTGTAATTTTTACTAAACCAACGTTTTGAGAATATGTTGTATAAGGGAACGCATTAAAAATACCACCGATTACGGAAGCTAATCCCTCTGCACGATAGCCCTTTGCTAAGTCTTTAGAGTCTATAGGCTTTTTACAAATATCACTTAATGCATAGTATACACCTGTTGATTCTACAAGAGATACCATCCCAACTAATGTCATCGTAATGATGGACTCTAAATGGAATTCTGGTGCTCCAAAATAGAATGGCTGAATCGTGTGGAACCAACCTGCTTCTTTTACAACTGTAAAATCAACAACATCCATCGCTAACCCTAAAATAGTACCTATGATAATCCCCATTAAAATCGCAATAGCACGCATAAAGCCTGTTGTAAAACGATATACGACAATAATAGTGATTAATGTAACGGCAGCTAGTATTAAATTTGTACTTGAACCGAAATTATCTGCTTTTACATCGCCACCACCGATATTTGTAATGGCTGTGCCAAGTAACGATATCCCAATAATAGTTACAACTGAGCCTGTTACAATCGGAGGGAAGAAACGTACAATTTTACCGAATACACCCGAAATTAACACAATGATTAATCCAGATGCAATGATTGAACCGTAGATTGCATTGATGCTTACGTCCAAACCTATTGTGATGATTGGTGTTAAGGCAGTAAATGTACACCCAAGTACAACAGGTAAGCCAATGCCAACAACTTTCCCACGCCAAACTTGCAGTAGGGTAGCTAAACCACACATAAATAAATCAATTGCTACTAAATACGTAATTTGCTCACTTGACATGCCTAGGGCGCCACCAATAATTAATGGTACTAAAATAGCGCCTGTATACATTGCTAACAAATGTTGAAAGCCGAATGTTAATGCTTTTACGTTATTCATTAGAATTCACCATCGTCAAAAAACTCGACCTTTCCGTCCTCTAACGATTTAATTCTAGCTAGAGATTCAATTAGAACACCTTGTGCACGGAGTTGTTTTCCACCGTCTTGGAATCCTTTTTCGATTACAATTCCAACACCCACAACTTTGGCACCGGCTTGCTGGGCGATATCAAGTAACCCTTTAACCGCTTCACCGTTTGCTAGGAAGTCGTCAATAATAATGACATTATCCTCTGGAGATAAGAAGTTTTTCGAAACGGATATTTCATTCGTTTCATTTTTTGTAAAAGAATGTACCTTTGAAGAATATAAATTATCCGTTAATGTAAGTGATTTGCGTTTACGGGCAAATACAACTGGTGCTCCAATTGTTAAGCCAAGGAATGTAGCTGGTGCAATTCCTGAAGATTCGATTGTTAATACTTTTGTGATGATTTCGTCTGAATAGCGATTTGCAAATTCTTCACCAATTTCCTTCATTAGTTGTGGATCAATTTGGTGATTTAAAAATGCATCAACCTTTAAAACAACATCCGATAAAACTTTGCCCTCTTGCTCGATTTTCTCCTTTAAAAGCTTCACGTTGAAAGCTCCTCCTCTATTCTAATTCAACTCAAACATAAAAACCCGAAAGCCCGTTACCTACTAGAGGAGAACAAGTCTTTCGAGTTATCGTCAAAAGAATCCAACTAAAAAAATCACTTTAATGTGACAATTTAAAGTTAAGCATGTCCCTCATAGTCAACCTATTTACGGTAGATTGGTAGAAACTTGCGAGCCTTATTCCCGCTGTTATATGAGTGAGTCTATTTAGCTATAATTTAAGAATGTTACAATTATAATCAGCCGCTATTCTAAATGCAATGGTAATTATAATAATAAAATGATTCGGATTATTCGGAAATTGGAGAGTTAAACCGACGTGCTCCTACCTAACGTTCGTTTTTTCAATCCTACTCTGACGTTAAAACTTTTTGTACATAGTTTTTAAAGGAGGCAAAGCTTTCACCAGATTTCCCGTAATACACTAGACTTCGACATGCCATTACTCTTACACGTTTGCCATTATCAAAACGCATTTCTGCAAATACACCTAGCCCCTCTAAATGTTGGATTTTTTCAATCGAAGCATGATAATCCACTAGGTGCTCGTAAAACTGTATTCGAAACTGCTTAACCGCTTCCATTCCGTGCAAAATAATTAATTCTGGTTGGAATTCTTCCATTAAATGCTGGAAAATTGTAAAACCCTTTTCATAATCCGCACGATTTGCCATTTTTAATTGCTTGAGATGCTGTAAAGAATCTGCCTGTAATACATTTATATTTGTACAAAGAATATTTTCATTTAGTGTGATTTTCATCCATCTAATAAATTGCTGTATTCCTATATTTTCTTTAGTTCCCGTTAGATTTCCGTAAAGATGATCGAATAATTCTGGATTCACTAGCGACTCTGCAAACATCGAAGCCTCATCTAGGGAAATATCCAATGGAGGGTGTGGAAACGCACCTACTAAGAAGACACGAGATTTATAAGGATTCCCTTCTACTTGAAATGGACGAAATATTATTTTCCGATTGTCACAGGATAGAATCCAATCTGTAATTTTTCTATAAAACCCTATTGAAACTGCCATCGGTATACCTCCTCTAGCTTTTTACAGAGCAAAATAATAGATTAACATGCTCTTCTAGCTCAGGTAATAATTTCGCATTAGGATGATGCTTTTTCGTCTGTTCAATAATATTAATGTAATACCAATGCTGCTTGTCCTTTCCAGCATTAAAGTTTTTCCACGTTTGCTCTCCAAGCTTTTCTACCTCATACGTGATTGATTTAACATTTTGAATTTTTTCTGCTAGCATTATAGCTAGTTCAAATTCAGATTTAAACTGAATTTGATTTATTCCTTCCTGCTTTCGAACGTCCCAACTGAGAGATTTGTCTGGTTCTGATACTGCTTTTACAAGTGATAGGATATTCTCACCAAATTTCACTCGCAGCTCTTCCTCTGTAGCATCCGTATCCTCTAATACATCATGCAAAAGACCTGCAATGACCACTTCTTCTGAATATCCTGCAATTTTTAAAATGCGGGCTACACCAAATAAATGTGTAGAATACGGAACTTTCAGCCCACCACGGTATTGCCCTTCATGTTTTGCTGCAATATATTGTGTCGCATTATCAATTAAACTCATCCAAATCCCCCCTCTTTTCTATATTATAACATTATTTAACAGATAATATTATCCGTATTAGAAGGGGTAACTGTGTAAGTTTTTTGAATTTTCTGTTTAAAATAAGACTTTTTAAATTTAGCCGCTAATCTCTATTTATATTATTTTCAGATTGAGAGGAAAGACCCCGTCCGATAAGGTTTGCAGAAACAGGATTTCTTCCCAGTTCTCTTGCCCAAATTGATAATTGTCCTATATGGTGAATTTCATGAGCAATGGTATGCCTCATAACTTCCCCCCAAGTATACGTTTCAATTCTTCCATCTGGTAGGGTATAGTTAAATAATTGATTCTCCATATTAGCATTCCAGTTATTAACAAAGTTCTCCACTTCTAAATGAAATTCTATTTCTAATGTTCGAACCTTATTCAAGCTTTTATAATTATTGAAACTCTCCTGAAAGTCAGTTTTACCCTGTAAGAGACGTATCCAGCTCCACTCAACATCAATAATATGGAAAAGTGTATGTAATATACTTCCCATTCCACCCGTTCGATTTTGTAAAAGTTCTTCTTCGCTTACATTTTCACACCAACGATACCAGTCTTCTCTTACCATCCAGTTATATTTAAATAGTGTTTGCAATTTCCCCCTCCTCAATAAGAAAATAAATTAACCATTAAATTATACATTAATAACATTAACAAGCTTACTTAGAATGACTATTTCAACTAACTTAGGATAAATTCCTTTTTGAAACAACAAACATTAACAAAGTCTAAATTTAAAAAGAAGCTATCTCACGTTGAGACAGCTTCCTTCTAAGTTATTCGTCTGTCATTCGTTTTTTATAAAGAATACTTGCAGCAAAAGTAGCTATTAACATCCACACAATGATCACTACAAATGGTATAGCAATCTCTTTTATAGGTGCCGTTGCTTCTAGTGCATCTACCAATAGCAACAGCTGTGCACTCGGTAACCATTGCGCAAGCTCAAGAATCGGATATCGGTCTGCTATGATTAATGCTGTAGGCCCAAATGAAAAAACGGACATAACTGGTAAAACTGCAACACCCGCCTCCATAATTGTTTTCGCAAATAATCCGCAAATTGTACCTAGAATGATATAAAAAACAATCGATACAATAATCGCTAATGATAATACAACGATATTTGCAGGTTCATAACCTACTAGATACACAGTAAGTGCAATAATGATGGCTGATATACTAAAAACTAAAGAACTTTTTCCGATTAAAATATCTGCAACGCTTGCTGGTGACATCAATAGTCCCCGAAGTGTATTACGTTCCTTTTCTTCTGCAATTAAACAACATTGAATATATGTTGTAACCATTGCAAATGTCATATTTATCGGTAAAAATATCATTTGTGTTGTTGCAAGATCTCTATAGAAAAAAGCTAAAACAAGTGGCACTAAAGCCATCGTCGAGATTGCATAGTTACGTGAAAATTCTTTGTAGTCCTTTAAGAAAATCGCCTGGATTCGTTTTATTGAAATATTCATTATAATTCACTCCCCGTCATACTCATAAAAATATCACCTAATGATGGCTCATTCGTTCTAATTCTTGACACCCGTCCGTTCTGCATCCACTCTAGTAGTTCAGTAGCCTTAGTTCCATCCATCGGTATAATATGCTGCTCGCCCGATTCCAGCTCGACGGTCATTGTCTCATCTCGGAACCTTTTCTTTAACTCTGAAGGCTGACCAATTACTTGAACTTTCCCTTTATGCAAAAAGGCAACTCGATCACATAAAGTTTCTGCCTCCTGCATGTCATGTGTTGTCAAGAATATAGTAGTACCCATTTCATTTAACCTTCGTAATCCATTATAAATATGCTGTGTATTTACAGGATCTAATGCCGATGTTGGCTCATCTAAAAATAGTAGATCTGGTTTGTGCATAATTGCTCGCGCCAAAGTAACCCGCTGAATCATCCCTTTTGATAACTGATTGACTTTCTTCTTGCGATCATTCGTTAAGTTAACAAATGAGAGTGCCTCATTTACGGCTGATTTCGGCAAGTTGTATAAATTACTAAATAGTAGTAAGTTTTCTTCAATAGATAATCGCTGATACAGACCACTATTATCTGTTAAGATTCCAAACCTTTCTCTATTGAAGCCTTTCTTCATTTCAATAGCGTCCATTCCTAATACGTGTGCTTGACCTGCTGTACGCTCGAGCTGCGCCGTTAAGATTTTTATCATGGTAGTTTTACCTGAGCCGCTTGGACCCAGAAAACCAAAAATCTCTCCTTTTTTAATTGAAAATGATACATCCTCAAGCGCTACAAACTTTCCAAATGTCTTTTTTACGTTTTGTACGTCAATTGCAACTAGCATGTGCAACATCCTCCTTCAACCGTTTCGTTACACCTACTGTATTCGAAAAGAATTGAAGCTACAGCCTTTTTCCGATGAATTGTAGCAAATTGACGGTGAACTGTACTATAGGAGATCTGTTTAATCTACAATATTCCCCAGGAAATTTCACGAAATGCCAATATATTCTTTTAATTCTGAAATTTTAGCGCGAGATAACGGGATAACTGTTCCCTCACCAACATTTAATTTTAAACTATAGCTATTTTTAGTCCATGTAATGATTTCACGAACCTTTTGCAAGTTAACAATATAGGAGCGATGACAGCGATAAAATCCATAGCCTTTTAATTTTTTCTCTAAGTCCTGAAGCGTCATCCCGCAATTATAGGCATCACCTGCCACATTAACTAGGACCTCTCCATCCATACTTTCAATAAAGTCGATTTCTGGTGGATTAAATAAAATAATTTTGTCGTTCTTTTTCGTTTGGATTTTTTCTATTTTAAATGATATATCTTCTTCAGCTTTGGTAGGCGGTGAATCGTCTGCAAAGTCTAATGGATGACAGCCCGTTTGATCTACGCGATATATTTCGCCAGTCGAAATAAGTATATCCTCTAAATTATTGGATAGCAGTAGGATAAAGCGCCCTGATTCGATCCATTTCATCATTAATTGTGTGACGATCACACGACAGTCCTCATCCATTTGCTGTAGCGGCTCTTCAATAATTAGCAATTGGCTCGTCTGTAAAAAGGCTCTTAAAAAATGTAATTTATTCCTCTCGCTTTTCGTTAAATCCTTTACTTTTACTTTCCGTTGCTTTGAAAATCCAAAAGCTGATAACAGCTCTTCTACCTCATCCTTCCTATCGAAAAGTGCACAGTAATAACGAAAACTCTCTTCTATCGTTAATCGCTCATAATGTCCTTCATCCATCGGGTGTATATAACCAACTGATTTTAATGCTTGCATCACATAGTCTATCTTTTTAACATCTGTATAAATGCCAACTATAGAAGTGTTCAAGGATAATGTAATGGATGGCATGATTGTTTTTCCATCCTCTATGTATGGTTCAATTTGAATGTTCACGCTTTTATTCGCCCCTTATATTAATATCTGTCCTTTCTTCATTATAGTAATTTAGAAGCTGAGAAAACATGGGAATTCTATAAATGTTTCAAAAAGAAAAAAGCGACCTGCCCAATGCAAGCCGCTTTCTCATTATTTATAGTCCAAATCACATTCCTGTAATGGAACGATTTTTGTTTTATGTTTTAGTTTATAGCCTAGCCATAATATTGCGAATAGCGGAAGGCCAATATACGATACTAAAATACCGTACCAGTCAATCGAGTCACCTGTAAATGCTGTGTAGTTTTGGCCAAGGATGACAATCATACACACGATAAAGGCGAAGAGTGGTCCAAATGGATATAGTGCTGCACGATAAGGAAGCAGCGATACGTCTCGTCCTTGCGCAATATATGCTTTTCGGAAACGATAATGACTAATTGCAATTCCTAGCCATGCAATAAAACCGGACATACCCGATGCATTTAGTAGCCACATATACACGACACCATCACCGAAGAAGGATGCTAAAAATGCTAAGCTTCCTACTGCCAATGTAGCAAGAAGTGAATATACCGGAATACCACGTGTATTCACCTTCATGAAAAACTTTGGTGCTTTTCCGTCTACCGCAAGCTGATAGAGCATACGGCTTGCTGCATATAGACCTGAGTTTCCTGCAGATAGCATAGCCGTTAAAATAATGGCATTCATCACAGAGGCAGCAAATGCTACACCTAGATTATCAAAAACAATGGTAAATGGTGATACAGCGATATCATCTGATAATAATCGTGTATCTGTATACGGGATTAATAACCCAATTGCACCAATGGCAAAAATATAAAACAGTAAAATACGCCAGAAAACCGAACGTACCGCTTTCGGAATACTTTTTGCTGGATTATCCGTTTCGCCTGCCGTCACCCCTAATAGCTCTGTCCCCTGGAAAGAGAACCCTGCTGCAAGGAATATACCAAATGTTGCTAGGAAGCCACCGTTAAATGGTGCTTCATCCACAAAGAAATTTTTAAAGCCTACAGGATCATTTCCACCTAAAAGCCCAAAAATCATTAAGAAACTAACAATAATGAAAATAATAACCGTTGCAACTTTAATCATCGCAAACCAATATTCACTTTCGCCATATGCTTTAACTGACAACATGTTAAACGTTAATACGACAGCGATAAACATAACTGTCCACAACGCTGAAGAGCTATCTGGGAACCAATATTTCATAATTAATGATACTGCCGCGATTTCTGCCGCAATTGTAATTGCCCAGTTATACCAATAGTTCCAGCCAAGCGCAAACCCAAGTGCTGGATCAACAAATCTTGTTGCATACGTACTAAAAGAGCCGGATGTTGGCATAAATGCCGCCATCTCCCCTAAGCTTGTCATTAAAAAATACACCATAATACCAATCAATGCGTAAGCAAGTAGCGCACCGCCAGGACCAGCCTGTGCAATGGAAGCGCCGGATGCTAGGAATAATCCTGTACCAATCGTCCCACCTAAAGAAATCATCGTAATATGACGACTTTTTAAACCTCTTTTTAACTCAGATTTATGTCCAAGCCTATCTATTTTTACTTCACTCATTTTTTTATAACTCCTTTTGATTTAAAATGCTTTTGGCATCTTTCATCGCAATGAGAAAAATTTAAAACCGCCACAAGGTAATGTGACGGCTTATATTAAGTCCTCATCAACTTGAAACGATAGCTCACCCGCTAAAATGCGGCAGTTCTGTTCCTATTCGAAAACAGCCCCAATAGTATGCCCTGGTAGTGACAAACTACTTCGGCAACCATTCCTTTCATAAAGCTTCCCCGATTCTCCAAATCTCAGCTATACTAGTCATAATGATTGCGACCTCTACCCCATTTTCAAATGAGGCAAAATCTATTAAATTAGATAACGTCTTCGAGTTTAACATAGCAAATTTTTGTTATCAATTATTTTTGCTTTTTCAGTTTTTTTAGACTATTCAGACCAATAAGAAAAGCAATAGGAGGAATATTCACAATGGCATCAACAAAAGAATATAGGAGCAAAAAATTACAATTCAATAGCAAGGTCATCTTATTTGTTGTTGCTATTATCCTTGTAGCTATGACATTACGAACACCACTAACCGTTGTTGGACCGATTACGTCATTTATTCGAGATGGACTTGGTATTTCCAATGTGTTAGCAGGATTTTTAACGACTATCCCATTACTCGCTTTTGCAATTGTATCGCCATTTGCTCCACGTGTTGCATCACGCTTTGGTATGGAGTGGACGTTATTTTATTCAGTCATCCTACTTACTTTCGGGATTATACTACGCTCACTCGGAACAACGTCACTACTACTCGTTGGCACAGTGTTAATTGGCGTCGCGATTTCTTTCGGAAATGTTTTAATACCAAGCTTTTTCAAAATGAAATATCCGTTACATATTGGATTGTTAACTGGAATTTACACAGTGGCGATGAATTTATCGAGTGGTCTTGGTGCAGGTGTCAGCTATCCAATTGCTAATACTACAGTCGGTTGGCAAGGAGCATTAGCTATTGCGCTTGTTGTCACAATTGCAGCAACCTTATTTTGGATACCACAATTGCGAGGGGAAAAAGTCCAGCTATCTAGCGGAACATCAAAAGGAGCAGGGTGGTCAACTCTAATTCGCTCCCCACTTGCTTGGGCAGTGATGTTCGCCATGGGATTGCAGTCCTTCATTTTTTACACAACTGCTGCTTGGATCCCAGAGATTTATATTTCACAAGGTATTGATGCAGCAAATGCTGGCTGGCTATTTTCTGTCATGCAGTTTGCACAAATCCCTATGACCTTTATTACGCCGATTATTGCGGCAAAGCTTACAACACAACGTCCATTAGTACTAGTATTTTCGACTTTCTACCTTATCGGATTTACTGGCGTGCTTATGGAATGGACGGATTACGCTGTAGTTTGGATGATATTTTTAGGTCTTGCTGGCGGTTCATCGTTCGGACTCGCTATGATGCTCTTTACTCTTCGTACGCGTACTGCTTATGAAGCGGCAGAATTATCGGGATTTGCACAGTCAATTGGTTATTTACTAGCAGCAGTCGGACCAACCTGCTTCGGATTTATTAAAGATGTTACCGGAAGCTGGTTCGTACCGAATACGATTTTTATTGCCATTGCCATTGCATTGCTCATCTCCGGATACATTGCAGGTAATAATAAAACAATACACGAATAAGGCAAACGTATGTACTCTTTTGTGCTATAATAATGGCGAGGATGATTTTTCAAAGGAGAACATAATTTTGCGTAAACGTAGAGCAAAGAAAAAAAGACGCATTCGTATACTGCCAACACTTCCTATACTAATCGTTGCCGCGCTTGGCTGGTATTTCACCCAAACATTGCAAGGAATCGGAGCAGCAATTGTTCTTTATTTTGTGTTATCGATAGGCTTTAAGGCTTGGCGTAAATCACGTAAAACCGCGCGCCTTAGAAAAGCTGGTATGAAGGAAGTCGATGTAATGACAGGCGAAGAATTCGAGCAGTTTTTAGGTGAATTGTTTAAACGTCGAGGATTTAAAGTGACTTATACAGCCACTTCTGGCGATTACGGAGCAGATTTGATTTTAAAGGACCGTGAAGACATTATCGCTGTACAGGCGAAACGCTATTCAAGTACTGTCGGAGTAAAGGCTGTGCAGGAAATTATCGGTGCTATTAAAATGTATGAAGCTACTGAAGCTTGGGTTGTGACGAATAGCTACTTTACAAAACAAGCAATAAAGCTAGCGAACATTAACGATGTATATTTAATCGATCGACAAGAGCTAATTGACTTGATTTTGAATAAAAAATAAGTATATTTTACCCTCCAAAACTATATTTGGAGGTTTTTTATTTTGCAGCTTGCCGTAATTTTTTATTCTATGTATGAACACATACAAGGTTATTAATACTACATTTAACAGCGAAATTAGTAGGAGCTCCGCTATAAGGAAGTGATGTTTATGGATAGTCTCCAGCAGCGAATGCATTATGCTATTGCACGCTGTAAAACAGCTGAATACGAAGAAGCAAAAATCGTGATTAATCAGCTATTGAAAACATATAAAAGAAAAAAGCAACAAGATAAAATTGAACACTGTCTTTTTTATCTTGCTTGTATTGCCTATGTGCGTGGTGAAATGAACGTTTTTCTTTCCCACTATAAAGAGCTGGAGCGACTTCAATCTAACGAACAACAAGCTCCGCACTTTTTGATACGTGGATATTACACGCTACAGCAGCAACAATACAAGCTTGCTCTAGGTTTATTTTCAAACGCAGCCGCTTTTCCAGAGGATGATAATAGCATTTCAATAAAAGCGTTTGCCCTTTTGTCAAAGGCTAATTGTCAGCTACTTTTAGGAGATGCCGAGCATGCTCTTGCAACACTTAATAACGTCTATTCGAAGTATACTGAGCAAATTGCAGAGGATGCGGGTCTTTTTTTTCAATTCCATTTAAATCGCTGTGACACCCTTCTCTCACTCCGTCGTCCTGATGAAATGAGAGCTCATTTAGCCGCCTGTGAAGCACACCTAGATTTTCCAATCCTATATAAGGAACAGGCAAGAACGTTGACTACATGGGCTAAAATGTACCTTGTCAAAAGGGAGCCGAATAGAGCTTTTCATTCTTTACAGCAGGCTTTAGCTTTCTTTCAGAACTTTGATGACTATCATCTTCATAACGAAATTTTTGAAGGACTGATCACCTGCTGCGAAATGTTAGGAAAGCATAAGCAAGCCTTAGCTTTTACCAGGAGGCAGCTACAGCTTCAAGACAAAGCAAAAGGAAGAATGCTCTTCTTATAAAGAAGAATGCATAGAAATAAATTTCACTTATCTTTTGCAAGAAAACCCGGAGCATGTTCCGGGTTTTTCGTCGTTTAAAAAGGCTGTTTTTGATAAAAATAATTCGGCTTTAAGATCACGTTCGCTATTGGTTGATGAAAAATATGTGTAGTAGCAGGTGACATCGGCGGGATGAGCCATGTCCAGTTGCCCGTTACATCGCGTCCATGCCCCTCCTCCTGCTGTTGAAATAATTTGAACTGCTGTGCCGCTGTATGATGATCAACAATACTTACGCCTGCAGTTTTATAAGAATGCAGCACGGCAATATTTAATTCTACTAGGGCACGGTCTTTCCAGAGAAAGCTATTCGTATCGCTGTTAATACCGATTGCCTCGGCCATTGCAGGCAAACAATTGTAACGGTTCTCGTCCGCAAAGTTACGTGCACCAATTTCCGTCCCCATATACCAGCCATTAAACGGCGCTGCAGCAAAATCTATGCCGCCACAATTAAAACGCATGCTCGCAATAATTGGAACAGCATACCATTTCAACCGTAGTTCTTCTACTTTTTTATACTCGGGATGAGTAATGTTAACCTGGAGCACATGTTCATTCGGAATATTAAATAATTCTGGTGCTCTTTCCTCTACTTGAATTACCAGTGGCAAAATATCAAAAGGGGTGCCTTCACCTTGCCAGCCTAACTCCTGGCACACTTTTGTAAAGGCAACAGAATCCGGATCACCGACGATACCATCCACTGTTTCGTACCCTGCATAACGTAGCAGCTGATGATTCCAAATACGAACCTTCCCTGGTGCAAAAACGGTAATGGCAGGACGAATTTTGCCGTTATTCGTTGCAAAATCAATATGTCGGAGCAGCGCCTGAAAAATTGATTGCGGATCCGTCAACTTTCGCTCATCAAATACGTGAAGTGATTGCCAAAACAAACGGCCGATACATTTATTACTATTCCGCCATGCCACGCGCGCTCCAAATGTCAGCTCCTCTGTCGTGGGAACATACTCGCCTGTAGTCTCTACCTCACAAATTCGGTTAGATAACCATTGTTCCGTTAAGTGTTGCTCATTTTTATATAAAGTTAAAAACTCGAAAGCTTCATTCATCTCTTGCTGTGTTGTTAAAGTCATTGTTCTTCCTCCAATAGTTTCATTGTAGAAGATAAGGAATCCTTAGAACAACGAAAGAGGTGGGAATTAAAAGATGTATTTTTCATATATGACTAATAATAGTCAAAATTCAAAGAGGGCAATTATTGAAATTATCCGAGATAAACAAGTATAACTGAAAATGTAACAAATATTACAAGTTTATTAACTCTATCCTCATAGTGTTTATGATATATATTAGATACAATTAACTTAATTTACATTTAGGGGAGGTCAATATGTCTATACGTACTAGGGGTTTACTCTCTTTTGTTTTTATTTTTTTCACATTAATTATTGTAGGGATTGTCCAATATAATAATGCTGATTCCCAAATGAAACATCTTAAGAAAATCGAAAACACTACATTGCAAACAACTTTCTTAACAGAGGAATTAAAATTAGCAGTCGTACAAGTACAGCAGTATTTAACAGACATTAGTGCAACACGAGGACAAGACGGATTAAATGATGGCTTCGAATTAGCTGAAAAACATAGTCAAATTGTTTATAAAAATCTGAATGAATTAAAGGAGCTACAGCCAGAAAATTTAGATCGACTAAATGAAATCGAAGAAGCCTTTAATGCTTACTATCAATCTGGAATACAAATGGCACAAAATTATATTGATGGAGGCCCTGAACAAGGGAATAAAATCATGGGCGAGTTTGATGAAACATCAATTACTATTAATTCAATGGTGGATGAATTAAAACAGGAAAGTGTCGCTCAAACAAAAAATGGCTTACAAAATATTCAGCAGATTATTAATGATAATACAAACTTTTTTATTATGACGTTTTCATTTGTCATTTTCATCGGAATTATTATCGCTCTCCTATTGAGTCGTTCGATTATAAACCCACTAAAACAAATTATTCTTTCAACAGAGAAAATTGCTAAGGGAGATTTAGGGACATCTGTACTTTTAAATCGTAAAGATGAGCTCGGAAAATTGGCAGAAGCATTTGAAAAAATGCGCCTAGAGTTGCGTTCACTCATCACAAAAATTGATGAAGCCTCAGATAAAATGCTTTCTAACGCCTCTTTGTTAGTCCATAACACAGATGAAAATGTAGCAGCAACAGAAGATATTACAACAGCGATGCAGAATGTTTCGGATGGAGCCGAATCTCAATCGACTAATTTAGCACATTCCTCCAATTATCTAGAGGAAATATCACAAGGTATGTATGAAACAACAAAATCTGTCCAAACAGTAACTGACTTAAGCCTTCATGCAAAGGAAACTGCTCAGTCTGGGAATGAAGTTGTCCAACAAACACTGCAGCAAATTCATACGATTCAACAAACGGTCGGTCATGCAAATAATGTCGTCTCTCATCTCGGAAATAAATCACAGGAGATTAACCAAATTATTTCAATCATAACGGATATAGCAGACCAAACGAATTTACTCGCTCTTAATGCAGCGATTGAATCAGCTAGAGCTGGGGAGCATGGGAAAGGCTTTGCAGTTGTTGCAGACGAAGTAAGAAAATTAGCAGAGCAATCGTCTCATTCAGCCAATAATATCCGACTTTTAATTAATGAAATTCAAATGGAGACTGAAAAAGCTATTCAATCCATGACAGGCGGTATAAAGGCAGTTGAAGTAGGTAGCAACCTTGCTGAGAAAACAGGAGACGAATTCAATAATATCACAAACATTATTGAAAAGATTTCAAGGCAAACACTTGATGTGTTCGGTGTCGTGGAAGAAATCAACACAAACACAACAAATATTGCTGAAACAATTAACCATATCTCCACAATCTCTGAAAGCTTAGCAAACAATGCACAACACGTTGTAGAAATCGCAACAGATCAATATGAATCCTCCGTTGAAATATCTACATCTGTTGCTAATTTAAACGATATGGCAAAAGATTTAAAAAATACAATTAGTGAATTTAAATTGTAAAGTAAAATCTATTAAATACACAGTAATTTCTTCACCCGTATAAAAGCTAGTATTATAGGTTTTATACGGGTGACTCTTTATTACTGATACGATTCCACTATATAACCGCACCATTTCTCACAACAACTTCTCCTGCTTTAATGACGATGTCTGTATGATTCATGCCATAAAAATATTGCAGCCTCTTGTAATTGGGTACATTTAAAATAAGCACATCCGCGCGTTTACCCGGCTCAAGAGAACCAACGCTATGTTCTCGATTAATGGCGTGGGCAGCATTAATCGTTGTTGCTGTGATCACTTCCTCCATCGTCAGCCCCATATGAATGCAGGCTAGATTTTGAATGAATGGTAAGCTTATCGTTGGCGATGAACCTGGATTAAAGTCAGTCGAAATGGCGACCGGAACACCCCAATCAATCATGTAGCGCCCTCTTGCATACGGGGCACGAAGAAAATAGGCAGTGCCCGGTAGCAGCACCGCAATCGTGCCTGCCTCGGCCATCTGACGAATCCCTTCATTTGAAGCAACGAGTAGATGCTCAGCCGAAATGGCCCCTATCTCTGCAGCTAGCTCTGCCCCTTCATATGGCTCGATTTCATCCGCATGAATTTTAGGGATTAGCCCATAGCGCTTCCCCGCCTCCAAAATCCGCCGGGCCTGTAGGGGTGTGAACACGCCCTTTTCACAAAACACATCATTGAACTCTGCTAAACCTTCAGCGGCGACTTTGGGCAGCATCTCCTCAATAATGAGCTCTACAAAGGCATCCTCATTCCCTTTATATTCTTTTGGAACAGCATGCGCACCCATAAAGGTAGAGACAACATCCATTTTATGCGTTGCCTGTAGCTTTTTCGCAACCTTAAGCTGCTTCTCCTCTGTTTTCCAATCCAAGCCGTACCCTGACTTTGCCTCCACCGTTGTAATACCGTACTTAAAAAATTCATTTAGATGGTTGTATGATTTTTCATACAGCTCATCAAAGCTTGCATCCCGTGTTTTAGCTGTTGTATAGTGAATGCCTCCACCCGCCCCCATAATCTCCATATAGCTAGCGCCGTTTAGTCGCATGTTAAATTCGTTTTCCCGCGTCCCGGCGTGCACTAAATGCGTATGGCAATCTACTAGCCCAGGCATCACAATTTTTCCACTTGCATTGATGGTTTCGGCTGTTTCCATTAAAAGCGGATACCGTCTTTCTAACTCATCTAAGGGAGCAATCGCCTGAATTTTATCTTCTACAAGCAACACACTGACACCCTTTAATATTTTGAGCTCGCTCATCGCATCCTTCGTTCGTGGACCCTTTTTTTCACTGGCAAGTGTCAGCACTTCATTTGCATGATGAATAACAATTGGCATTGAATTAGTCCTCTTGCATCGGCATAGTAATGCCTTTTTCCTTTGCCGTTCGAATTGCTAGCTCATAGCCCGCATCTGCATGTCGTACTATACCAGTACCTGGATCCGCTACTAATACACGGTCGATTTTCTCCTTGGCAAGCTGTGTACCGTCTGCCACAAGCACTTGACCCGCGTGCTGTGAATATCCGATACCAACCCCACCACCATGATGAATACTTACCCAGCTAGCACCACTCGCCGTATTAATTAGCGCATTGAGTAGCGGCCAATCTGATACGGCATCTGAGCCATCAAGCATCCCTTCCGTCTCACGATTTGGCGATGCTACCGAGCCAGAATCAAGATGATCACGACCGAAAACTATTGGTGCCTTCAATTCACCGCTCGCTACCATCTCATTAACACGAAGAGCAAACCGGTGGCGATCTCCATAGCCCAACCAACAAATACGAGCAGGTAACCCTTGCCATTTCACCATTTTTTGCGCCATATTAATCCAATTTACAAGTCCCTCATCATGAGCAAACATCTCCTTCGCAAGCGCATCTGTCTTGTAAATATCTGTAGGATCACCGGATAAGGCTGCCCAGCGAAATGGTCCCTTGCCCTCACAAAAAAGTGGTCGAATGTAGGCTGGTACAAAGCCTGGGAAATCGAATGCATTCTCAACACCCATCTCCTTGGCATATGCTCGTATATTATTGCCATAATCAAATACCTCTGCACCCTTTTCCTGAAAGGCTAGCATTGTTCGTACATGCTCTGCCATTGTTTCCTTCGCTTTTTGCTCATAAAGCTTCGGGTCGACCTTCCGTAAATGCAGAGCTTCCTCAAGTGTCATGTTATTTGGTACATAGCCATTTAATGGATCATGGGCAGATGTTTGATCCGTAACAAAATCCGGTACGATACCACGATGCAATAGCTCACGGTGGACATCGGCACAATTGCCAACAAGCCCTATCGACACAGGCTCATTCAACGCACAGAACCTTTTCACAAGCGTTAATGCATCTTCCACTGTTTCTACTAAATAATCACAATAGCCTTCTTTTATTTTCCTTTGGATTTTGGCGCGATCCACTTCGACGACCATTATGACGGCACCTGCCATTTTCCCCGCAAGTGGCTGCGCTCCACTCATGCCACCCATTCCACCCGTTAATATAAATTTCCCACGTAAATCGGCTGACCCGAATTTTTTCTTCCCTGCCTCCACAAAGCTTAAATACGTTCCTTGTAATATGCCTTGTGCCCCGATGTAAATCCAGCTCCCAGCCGTCATTTGACCGTACATCATGAGATTGCGCTCCTCTAATGAGTAAAATTGATTCCAATTTGCCCACGCTGGCACTATATTCGAGTTCGCAATCAGTACGCGTGGTGCATGCTCATATGTACGAAAAACGGCAACCGGCTTCCCTGACTGTACAAGCAGCGTTTCATCGTTTTCTAATTCCTTTAACGTAGCAATCAATGTGTGATAGCTTGTCCAATCCCTCGCCGCTTTGCCTATACCGCCATAGACTATCAGCTCATCAGGATTTTCGGCAACCTCTGGGTCTAAATTATTCATCAGCATACGCATAGCTGCCTCTTGGGCCCACCCTTTACAGGCAAGCGTTTTTCCACGTGGCGCGCGAATTCTAGTAGTAAACTCCATTTCCACACTCCTTTTTACTCGAATTTTCACACTAAACTTACAATTAGAGACTTCAAATTTTGAATTCTATAATTCGGGCTTTATACTTAAGTAGAAAACAATACTTAGGAGGGAACCAATATGGCTCGATTAGAAAACAAAGTAGCAATCATTACAGGCGGTGCAAGTGGCATTGGGAAAGCAATCGCTACACTTTATGCTAAAGAAGGTGCAAAAGTGGCGATCGCTGATTTCAATGAAGATGGGTTATACCAAACGGTCGAAAGCTTTAAGGCTGAAGGTTATGATGTTTTTGGTGTACGTGTTAACGTCGCCGTTGAAGATGATGTACAGCACATGGTAGATAGTACAGTAGCTCATTTTGGACGCATTGATATTTTAGTAAACTGCGCCGGTGTATTAGATTATATGCAAGCTGCACATAATGTAGAAGATGCGATTTGGAACCGTGTCATGGACATTAACGTTGGTGGTGTAATGCGGAGCATGCGTAAAGTATTACCTTTATTTACAGAGCAAGGTAGCGGTGTTATTGTCAACTTATCATCGATTGCAGGGATAACTGGAGGGCGTGGTGGTTTAACGTACACAGCTGCCAAACACGCGGTATCAGGGATGACAAAAAATGTTGCCTCACATTATGGTGCGCAAGGTGTCCGCTGCAACGCAATTGGGCCAGCCCAAGTAGAAACGGGCTTAACACAATCGATTGAAGGCTATGATATGTTTGGCTTACAACAATCGACTCGCGGTGTTCAACTAATGAACCGTGCAGCACAACCTAGCGAAATTGCGAACATCGCATTATTTTTAGCAAGTGAGGAATCTTCGTATATCAATGGCGTCGTTTTAGCTGCAGACGCTGGATGGAGCGCATACTAGTTTATAACTACACAAGTGCACTATTTTTATAGCGCACTTGTGGTTTTTTATGCATTTTGTCCACTCTACATAGGTTATTAACATACTATAAAAGACAATACATCGTTAACATACATATCCTTTTCTCGGATATACTACCTAAAAAAACTATTACAAAAAAGTTATTCTTACATAAAACAAGCAAAAACCTTATAGGGATTTGAAACTATTTTGCCCTTACATACGTATAAAAAGAAATGCTCAAATTATATTGTATTTGTACAATTCTGTTGCAAACACAATAAATAAACGGTTAATGTTATGTTATTAATATAATACGGAATTCTTAATACACAAATCAATTGTTTTATTACTGTCATACCAGTTCGGAGGAGGAAATATATTTGAATAGTAAGTTAGGTCAAAAAATTCGTAAAATAATTTTAATCATTATCGGGGCTGCCATTGCTGCATATGGGCTAGAGGCCGTTCTTATTCCTAATAGTGTCATTGATGGTGGGGTTACCGGCGTAAGTATTATGGGCTCTAAAATCTTCGGTTTACCACTCGGGTTATTCCTATTCATACTTAATATCCCATTCGTATATCTAGGCTACAAGCAAATTGGGAAAACATTTGCAATCATGAGTATCATAGGGATAGCCGCACTATCCATTGGTACTGTATTAATGCACGATATTGACCCTATTCTTTCTGCTAACGATCCACTTCTAGTTGTCGCTTCTGGAGGAATATTACTCGGAGTAGGTATCGGGATTGTACTACGTAATGGTGGTGCATTAGATGGCTCCGAGGTGCTCGCAGTTCTGATTTCACGTAAAATCCCTTTTTCCGTAGGGGATGTTATCTTATTTATTAATGTTTTTATCTTTACAATCGCTGCATTCGTTTATACTTTAGAAAGTGCACTCTACTCAGCCTTAACATATTATATCGCTAAAGTTGTAATTGATATCGTACAGGTTGGTCTTGAAAAATCCAAATCGGTACAGGTTATTAGTAGTAAATCAGATATCATTGGTCAAGCTGTACAGGATCGTCTTGGTCGCGGTGTCACGTATACGTTAGGTCGTGGCGGATTCTCTAATGAGGAAACGGATATTTTACAATGTGTCATTAACCGAATGGAAGAAACAAAAATGCTAAGTATTATAAAAGAAATCGACCCAAGTGCCTTTATCGTTATTTCAGACGTGGCAGAAGTTCGTGGTGGTAACTTTAAAAAGCGAGATATTCACTAAAATTAAGAACGTAAAAAGAGTGCTAGAAAGAAGAAACTTCTTCTTTCTAGCACTCTTTTATTTTCATAAAATTTGAATATCACTCTTTATAATGATAGATAGCTTTTCCACCCTTACGCTGAATTTGATTAAACCATGCTAGGTTCTTTTCTTCCTGCTTCAAAGTGGTAACGATAGATGCTGAGCAGCTGACACAAAGCTTCTCTTGCGTAATTCTTCCGCATCGTTCGCATGGTGCTCCTAAATTCGGGAAAATCGTACTTTTTAATTTCCCTAGCTTTACCCACTTATTGAGTAAGTCCGGAGAAACGCCTGTTATTTCAACAATTTCATCATGCGATAACATACGGTTATTTTTTCTTAATAAAAAATGCAGAAGCTCAGAAAATACATCCTCTTCTCTAGCATCTATTTTTCTCCCGAATCGTTGCATTGACTTACACCTTACCTTCTAGTTAATAACTTCTCCCATATTTCCATCGGCATTGCTAATATTCTCGTCATACTTATAATCTTCCCAACGATTACGAGCTAATTTACGGTATTTATTCGATGTACTACGATCCGCAATTAATCGAGAAAACCCTTTTTTCGCCTCTTTAATATCCCCTAAACGTAAACTTAACTCTGCGTTCAAGTATTGAATTCGCTCCTCGCCTTCCCGGTTTGTTGCAAAGGATTTACTATAAAACTCTCTTGCCGCAGTCAAATACCTTTTTTCTGATGCTGACTCATCTTTCAATCGATACAGCCAAGCAATTTTCAGTGCAAAATTCGCCATTAGCAATGGCTCTTCCATTGCTGAACGAGATACTAAATAGGCTAACTTATAGCTCACAATGGCATCGTCTATCGTTCGTTCTCTACAAATATTAATCGTTTTTTGCAATTCATTTATATACAGCTCACCGATCATCAGCATAAAGGGTCCATACGTTCTCGCCATCGATTTGTGATAGGCATAGCCGCAATAAGGACAAACAGCTACTTCATATAGCAACGGATTTAGTCCCTCATAGATAGGCATAAAATCGCTGTGCTCATCGACTACTTTATAACGATTTGGTCTTACCTTGTAGGTAGTATATTGCTTTTTACAAAATTTACAATCTATATTACTTTCATAGTAGTTAATATTAAACCCCATAGGAAATAGCCCCCTTAACTAAACTCACACAGATTCTTTTGCACTACTATTATCATATATATCATCGTTCAATATCATTATTTTCATTACTAACATTTTAACATTTCTATAATATTTGTCACACTCCTTTTGAATCATTCATGCTAAAAATATTAGCTTCTAGCGACTAATTTGGCATAATTCCAATAAATTAGAATTCAAAAAGCAGCTTGCGTATACAAGCCGCTCTTTTACGATCAGAATGGGAACAGAATAGGGATAGCAATCATCATTACAATAAACATAATGATTTGCAGCGGAACACCGACCTTCACAAAGTCGATAAATTTATAGCCCCCCGCTGTTAATACTAAGGAATTAGTAGGTGAGGCGATAGGTGTTGCAAATGCCATTCCAGCAGCGGCGGCAACGGCAATCATAAATGTATAAGGGTTTGCATCCATCGTAAGGGCTGAGGACATAGCAATTGGTGCAAATAAGACTGCTGTAGCGGTATTGCTTATAAATTGTCCGAAAATAACGGTTAAAGCATATATCCCCATCAGTACACCATATGGACCAAAATCACCTAGAACATCAATAATAGCGTTCGACAAAATGGTCATACCGCCTGTTTTCTCAAGTGCAGTTGCCATCGGGAGCATTGCCGCAACAAGTACAATGCTTTCAAAATTCATTTTGCTATACGCATCATCCATGTTACGTAAGCAGCCTGTTACTAGCATAAGCACAGCTCCTATCAAAACCGATATAACGGCATCAAAGACCTCAAATACCATGAGGCCCACAACAAACAGCATAATGACCCCTGCAACCCACGCCTTCCCCGTTGCTGCAGCAATTCCTGCTTGCTCACGAGGTTGACCGACTACTACTACATCCTGCGTTTCTCGGGAGAGTAAATCAATTTCATCCCATGCACCTTGTACTAAAATTGCATCACCAAAACGAAGTCTCTGATTTGCCATATTTTGAAGCAAATAGTCCCCTTTTCGATTAATGCCTAAAATATTTAAATTGTACTTTTCACGGAAGCCAATTTTACTAACAGTTGATCCAATTAAACGAGATTGTGGAGTTAACAGTACTTCTGCAACCCCTATATTTTTTGATATTAGCTCCTGCATATCAGCGTCAGCCAATATTTCAAGCTGCAAATTATAGTCTAGAACAAATCGCTCAACGTCCGGTGCCATACCTTGTATATATAACACATCATTCTTATGCATAAGAGTTGTAGGACCAGCCAGCTCCTGATAAGTCATGGCGAGCAAATTCATTCCTTCTGAAGCACTTCTCTGAATTTTCATTACATAAATATGATATTTTGCTGGAAGCTTTAGATCAGCCAGCGCCTGTCCAATAATCGGCGATGTTTCAGGTATTACAACCCGAAATAATTTATCCTCCAAATTATATTCTTTTGCAATTTTTCTAGGCGATAATTTATATCCCCCATTCGATTGCGAGCGACTCTTTTCTTTTGGAAGCAATATATTACGGACAATGACTAAATACACGATCGCCGTAATTGTCGCGATAATTCCAATTGGTGTAATTGTAAAGAACCCCAGCTTATCATAGCCATTATCAGCTAAAGTTTGACTAGCAATTAAGTTTGGCGGCGATGCAATTAATGTCATTAAGCCCGACATGCTCGCAATATAGGACAGCGGCATTAAAAACTTCGATGGGCTGACCTTTATACTAATTGCAATACTAACAACAATTGGAAGCATTAAAGCTACTGTTCCTGTATTACTCATAAAGGCTCCAACCGTTGCGACGATAATAAGTAACAGAATAAATAATTTCAGCTCACTATCACCAGACCATCGTAATAACAGATTACCCGCCATTCCAGCTAAGCCTGTACGTAGTATCCCTGCTCCAATAACAAAAAGCCCTGCAATCATAATGACAACCGAATTTGAAAATCCAGCTAATGCTTCTACAGGCGTTAAAATGTCAAATATAACAAACGCAAGTATGGCCATAATTGCCACTAAATCTCCGCGGACTTTATTTGTCATAAACAGGACAATCGTTATTCCTAAAATAATAAATGTAAGTTGCACAATGCATGCTCCTTCTCTCTATAGTCATTGTCATTGTATCGGAAAAACAATAATTGGTCGCCTGTTTGTTAAAAAACAGTCCTCATTAAGAATAAGAAGAAGAACTACATTTTCAATTAGCCCCCTCTATTTTCAACACAAGCATAGTGAAAACCTCTTTTTCTCTTCCTTAAACCAATCTTATTTTTCATCTAATTCGAGAATTAATAATCTTTTCCAAAGTAAATATGCATTTTCAAGAATATTTATAGCACATAAAAACATATAAAGTTGTAGATTATTATTCAAAAACCCCCGCTATAGAAATTCCTTAAAAAGAATTATTACAATGTAGTAGATATTCTGATTTAGATTTGGTATAGTTATTTACGAAAAGTCTCACATATCATTTTAGGAGGTACTCAAAATGACAAACTTAAACAATCGTCCATTAACGACAATCACTGGTGCACCGGTAGTAAGCCACGATGATGTACAAACAGCTGGCCGCCGTGGTCCAATCTTATTACAAGACGTTTTCCTAATCGAAAAATTAGCTAACTTTAACCGTGAAGTGATTCCAGAGCGCCGTATGCATGCAAAAGGCTCAGGCGCATTTGGTACATTCACAGTAACGCATGATATTACAGAATATACAAAAGCAGCAATATTCTCTGAAGTAGGTAAGAAAACAGACATGTTCGCACGATTCTCAACTGTAGCAGGTGAGCGTGGGGCAGCAGATGCAGAACGCGATATCCGCGGTTTCGCGTTAAAATTCTATACTGAAGAAGGGAACTGGGACATGGTTGGTAACAATACACCTGTATTCTTCTTCCGTGATCCATTACACTTCCCAGATTTAAACCACGTTGTAAAGCGTGATCCAAAAACGAACATGCATAACGCAAACTCAAACTGGGATTTCTGGACTTCATTACCAGAAGCGTTACACCAAGTAACAATCGTTATGTCTGACCGTGGTATTCCAGCGAACTACCGTCAAATGCACGGCTTCGGTTCTCACACATACTCAATGATTAACGAAGCGGGTGAACGTGTATACGTAAAATTCCACTTCCGTACAGAACAAGGCATTAATAACTTGACGGGTGAAGAGGCTACTGAAGTAATTGGTAAAGACCGCGAATCTTCACAGCGCGACCTATTCGAAGCAATCGAAAAAGGCGACTTCCCGAAATGGAAAATGTACATCCAAGTGATGACGGAAGAGCAAGCCCGTAACCGTAAGGACAACCCGTTCGACTTAACGAAAGTTTGGTATAAATCAGAGTTCCCATTAATTCCAGTTGGTGAATTCGAATTAAACCGTAACCCAGAAAACTACTTCGCAGACGTTGAGCAAGCAGCTTTTGCTCCATCTAACGTAGTTCCTGGTATTTCTTTCTCACCAGACCGTATGTTACAAGCTCGTTTATTCGCATACCAGGATGCGACTCGTTACCGTTTAGGTGTGAACCACCACCAAATTCCGGTAAACACACCAAAATGCCCATTCATGGCTTATCACCGCGATGGCGCAGGTCGTGCGGATGGTAACAACGGTAGTGCATTAACGTACTATCCAAATAGCTACGGTGCTCTACAGGCTCAACCACAATATAAAGATCCAGCTCTTACTTTAGAGGGCGCCGCTGACATCTACGACTTCCGTGAAGATGATAACAACTACTTTGAGCAGCCAGGAAAGCTTTTCCGTTTAATGAGTGCGGAACAGCAGCAACGCCTATTCGAAACAACTGCTGCTGAAATGGCACATGTTGAAGAGTTCATTAAACGTCGTCACATCCTACACTGCTACTTAGCAGATCCAGCTTACGGTGAAGGTGTAGCAAAGGCAATGGGCTTATCTTTAGAAGGTATGGACCTTTCAAATCCATATGTTAATAACGTAACTGTTTAATCCTTATTTATTACTTAAGTGTTCTGTTTCAAAATCGCTTACAACAGGCACTTACGCTATCTGTTTCATTGATATCCAAAAAAGCCGAATCGCTCTGATTCGGCTTTTTCATATGAGTTAATCGATGCACTTGTTAATACGGGAATAAAATCGTTGAAAGATATATCACGACTGTTACGGTAATACAGCTCACAATTGTTGAAAATAGGACTGTTTGTGCAGCGGTAGAGGATTCAATATCATACTCTAATGCCAGACTCGAACTATTACGTGAGGTCGGAAAAGCACTAGCTATAAATAAGGATTGGGCCACTACCCCATCGATATTTAATAATAGAATAATCGCAAGCGCTACAGCAGGACCAATAATTAGACGCGTAAAGCAGCTCACAAATATCATTTTATTAAAAATCGTACGCATTTCAATTTGTGATAGCTGGGCACCTAATGTAATAAGTGCCACTGCAACAAACCCCTGTGCAACATATTCAATCGGTATTCGAAAAGTTTGCGGAATACCAATATCAAGTGCATTTAACAGCCCACCTAACCAAAGTGCATGAATAATGGGTAGCTTCAAAAAGTCCTTAATAATAGCTATCCCTGATTTTGTCGCAGAAATTAAGTTATACAGACCGTATGTGTACGTTGTGATATTTTGAAAAATGACAAGAATGACCTGAATCGCCACTCCAACTGGTTGTGTAACAAAAATCATTTGCGCTACAGGAATACCATAATTTCCAGAATTAATAAGAACGACACTATTTTTAAAAATAGCGGATTCCTGTCGATCTAGCCTTAGCAGCTTCGCTAAATAATGACTTAAAATCATCTGACTTCCTATAAATAAAACAATAAAAATCGTTAACTGTCCGACAACCGAAAATTGGATTTCCGTTTCATAAATATTCAAGAAAACGGCAGCTGGCATAAAGCAATATGTAATTAAACCTGATAACGCCTTTAAATTAAATTGAAATTTTTTCTGTAGCAGTGCCCCAACAACGAGCATTATTAATATTGGCGCAACAATTTGGAAGAAAATCATCGACAAATACACCATAGCATTAACTCCTTCAGGATAACTACTTCTAGAGTAACACGAAAATCTATCCACGCAATAGATGCAAGGAATACAAAACCCGTAGCATAATGGCTACGGGCTAAACATTTTATATTACTTTGTATATGATAGGACTGCCTTATCTTTGAAGGTTTGTAGAGCTTTAGTTGCTTCACCTTTCGTTGTGTATTCGAAAATACGAATATCATTTTGATTATTAAATACTGTAACTACCCACATGTTTACATTCTCCTTTTGTTTTATTTTTTATTTAAAGACGATTATTTCGTATAAGATAACACTGCTTGATTGTCGAAAGCTTTTAATGCTTCTGTTGCTTCACCCTTATTTTCAAATTCAAAAATACGAATGTCGTTTCTATTATTAAATACTGTAATTACCCACATGTTTCATTTCTCCTCTACAATAAATTGTGTACTATAACAACGGAATATCCGAAAGACTTTTTCATTTACTTGTTATATAACATCCTCTTCTTGATTCTCATTCTACTCCGATTTCCTAAAAAAGAAAGCTATTCTTTCAGCTTTTCACAAAAGGTTCAAAATCAAAACGCTTTCAGTGAACGATCTGTGACAACGCGTTTTCCCGGTTTTAAACGGGCATTTAGCATTGATTATCCTTTGCGAGAATAATCTTGTTATAGTACAGAATAATAGCGCTTTCTTACAAAACGTGGAAGACATTTTGGTCCAATCACTTTTTGACCAATAAAAAACCCCACATGGGTGAAGTTACAGACTGTAGACAAAGTATTCTCTTAGAAATCGGCAAGCCCCGCCACTTCGCTTTTCGTGGGCGAGCGCCGAGCCTCCTCAAATTTGCACTAGTGCAAATTCTGCGGGGTCTCGTCTGTCTCGCTTTCCCACAGAAGTCTACGTGGCGGGGCTTTCCTTGTTTTCCAACATATTTTAATAAAATTTTCTAAGGACAACTGGCACAAACAGTTTCCCCTCAAACGGATAAATGAAATTGTTACTTTACGAAGAAGATGGTCTCCTTGAACAAGCTATTGGAATGACGGCATTTCCAGTTGTTCACGGTTGAAGCCGTGCCTGCGGAAAGAGAGCGCCTGGAAAGGAAATCAACGGTTTCTTACAGATTATTTTATTAGGAAAAAATGCTGGAAAACTCCAATAAATATGGATTTTTTGACACTTTGAAACTCCACATGAGTGAAGTCACATTTTTTCATATAACAATATGAATAACCCCCAAAACAACACCTAACGCAACCAAAAACATGTGTATTGTTCGAGCACTTTTATTTTTTCTATTTTTATTTAAAATCGTACCATCTATAGCACCAATGACGAAGAGGATTACTGCTGCTACTCCTATAATGCCCTTACTATCCAATTCACCTTCATTAAAATACATAAGTAAGCCATGAGCTATACCTAATACGAGAGCAGTAACTCCGATAAGGATATGATATTTACCTAAAAATTTCGTAAAGGATATATAATGGTGTTTAGATGTTGGAAAAGTCGTAATGACCGGCTTCATGATCCTTCTTACTATAAATAATAACCCTGCAGCACCAATTAGGATGATTGTACACCAACCAATCACTTCCCCTATTTCCTCATAGAGCTCATCTTCATGTTCCTCTCTATTGCCAATTCCTTCATAATATTCGTGTTCCTCATCAATATCATCATCAGCCACTACAACATAGTTAGTGAATAAATTCAGGATTAGTAGGATTGTCACGATCCTTTGAAATCTTTTCAAATTTCTCATAAAAGAACTCCTTTTCATCTTAATTGTACTCTTCAGAATAGACATCAAAGATGAAAAAACACTGAAAAAGCCTGATATTAATCCGAAATTTTTTCAACTTTTCAGTTAAATGGGCTTTTCTAGAGTACAATAAATACTAAATAGCTCTATTTCTCACACCGTTTTTCAGATTAATTTCATATTATTTTTATATGGTACTGATATTAATAACGCAATAAAGGTGGTAGTAGCGTGAAAATACTAATTGCAGAAGATGATAGTCGTCTACGAAAAAATATTGTTCATATTATTCAAAAGGAATTTCATGGAGTTGATGCTGTCGATAACGGTCAGGATGCACTAGAATACATTCTTTTTGACGAATATGATCTAGTCATTTTAGATTGGATGATGCCAGAATTAAGTGGCATCGAGGTTTGTGAAGAAGTCCGAAAGAAAGGGTATAAGGGCGGAATTTTAATTTTAACAGCGAAAGATGATAGTTCTAATATTATCCAGGGATTAGATGCAGGTGCTGACGATTATATTTTGAAACCATTTAAGATGGATGAACTGTTAGCTCGAATACGCGCCGTTTTAAGAAGAAAAGATAAACCTATCTGTCAGATCATCCAAATCGATAACTATAAACTGGATTTAAATTCAAGAATACTTTATAGAGATAATGCCGAAATGTTATTAACTAAAAACGAATTTCTTTTATTAGAGTATCTTTTTATCAACAATGGCATTGTGCTAACAAGGGAACAAATTTGCTCCTATGTTTGGGGATTTGATCATGAAACGACGAACAACAATCTAGATGCTTTAGTAAAGCTTGTACGAAAAAAAATTGATACAAACCGATCCAAATCAATTATTGAAAATATTAGAGGTATCGGTTTTAGAGTGAGATCGTCACATGTTTAAGAAAACGAGAAGGAAATTAACATTAATGTACTCCATTAGTTTTTTGATTTTTTTCCTTATTTTTATGACTATATTATATTTTTCAATTGTAAAATTAATGGATTATCAACAAATTGAAGAGCTCGAAATATATTATACAGAACAGTATCACGACTTTTTTGAGCATATGTATGATAGGGATCGTAAAGTAGAATTCAATGAGAATCGGATGTACTTTTATTATATTTATACAAAAGAGCATATACTTGTTCACGGGGATGAAAATTATAAAGGCCTATCTAAAAAAGTAGAAAGCATATATCAGAATGAGGATGGAGCAAAAAGTTCTGTAAAGAGATTACATTGGCAGGATGAACATTTCCTTTTATTATCGAAACCGATTCAAAACGACGGTGAATTTCTTGGATATATTATTTTAGGAAAATCCACTACATCACAATATCATTTTTTCCAAAAAATGATTTTGCTATTTGTGGTGTTAGTTATATTTTTCACCCTATTAATCGGATTATTAAGTTACTATATGGCTGGCAAAGCAATGGTCCCCATTCACAACTCTCTTGAAAAACAGAAAAAGTTTGTTTCCGATGCTTCTCATGAACTTCGAACACCACTTAGTATTTTCTATAGTTCTCTCGATATTTTAGAATCGGATGAATCCAAGAATTTAAGTGATTTTAGCAAAGAATTAATTAAAGATTTAAAAGATGAAACCCAACTCATGAAAGAACTTCTCGAAAAACTGTTATTCTTGGCTCGTCATGACCAAAATCAATTAGAAGAGAAAAGAGAGAGTTTCTCCTTAACAGATTTGCTTTTAAACATCAGTGAAAAGTTCCACAGAACATTACCAAAGGAAATTTCTCTGAAAAAGGATATCCAAAAGGATGTCGTATTCGTCGGAGATCCAAAGAAAATCGTTGAGTTAATTTATATATTTTTAGAAAATGCCGTTCTATATACACAAGCCGGATCTATTTCCATCAAACTTTTACAAACAAACGATAAGATAAAAATACTGATTGAAGATACAGGTATTGGCATCTCTGATGAAGAGGTCCCATTAATTTTCGATCGCTTTTTCCGTAGCAGCTCTGTCCGCAAAAGAGATGGGACAGGATTAGGCCTATCCATTGCACAAGCAATTGTAAAGGAACATGGTGGATGGATAGAAGTCAAAAGTGAGGTCGGGAAAGGAACAACATTTTGTACTACATTCCCTTTTCCAAAGTAACGACGGTGGCATTACCTATTCCAATCCTTGAATGGGTAATGCCCATTTTCGATACTTTCGACGGGAAAGAAGTACACCACTCGGTAATTGAACGCTATTCAGATATAGCTTTATTCTCTATCTCTTTCTTTTTAAAACGAATGTCTTTTTTCTTATCCCCTTCACCAATAATCCTTACAATAAGTGTGATTGCAACAAGTGTGACAGTCATTCCATAAAAAATTATGATAACCTCATTTTTAGAATCAGTTCCAATAAAGATTCCATGTATCAGGGATAATATCCAAGCGGGGAAAACGAGGAAATGCACCTTCTTCCAGACTGAAAAGCCCATCTTTCGTATCCATAGATCCGATGTTACAATCACGATGAAAAATAAGTAAAAGGCTATTGAACCAAAACCAGATAGGATAGATCTATAGCTCGACATGAACGGAATTAAGATTTCTGAAATTTGATACGGTTCATATTGATCGATAATTAGTAGTATCATATGTGCAATAACCGCCACAAAGCCAAGCCATCCACTAATTTGGTGCAATTGAAAATATAAGTTTTTATTGGAATGAATAGCAGGAGTTTTTCTTATTAAACCAAATACAATCGAAACTGTGAAATAAAAGTAAGCTAAAAATCCTAATAAACGAATCCACTCCCAAATACTTAGAAACATCAATTCCCCCCTCCCTCCTTCAGCCAATAACCACAATCATTGTCTTCTTTTACTATAAAACAAGCACATGGGAGATTATGTTTTTTAAACCATTGCTGCAAATCTTCTTCACTTAGTAAAAAACATAACTTCGTTGCCACTTCAGCGAGACATAATGAATTTGTCACCACTGTTGTTTGAGATATTTGACTATCAATGACTTCTCCAGTTTGTCCATTTAATAAATGGTGTTTTTTCTTTCCATCCTGACTCCAGCTTCTAAATATACGATTCGACGTTGCAATGGCACCATTTTTTATCCTGATATAATTTATTTCTTGCTCGTCATTATTTGGATGGGCAATTCCGATGGTCCATACTTTTTCCCCTGATGACCACATTTTCATATCTCCACCCCCATCTACGATTCCATATTCAGGAGATATCTCATGTTGAAGCCATTCTGCGATTTTTTCTACCACATATCCTTTGGCAAATCCACCTAGATCAACGTCTTGTTTTCCCATTTTCTTAACATACCCACCACCTAAAAAAAGAAATGGATTCCCTACTTGCTCAGGTATTTTTATTGACGCCCTCTCCCCTTCTTTAAACGGAAAGGATTGATGGTATCCATGCTGTTCTAAATGCATCTTCAAATAGGGCGAAAATAATTTCTCTGTTAAAATGCAATAATCGTCTGCCATTTTCAAACAATGGTACAAATCTGGGGAGAGCTTTAATATTTCTCCTACTGTTAATTGATTTAACCTGTCTAATTCATTGTTAGTCTCAAATCTAGACCATTCTTTCGCAACATAGCTTAGCCATTCCTCCACTTTTCCCTTCCAATCCACACTACTATTTCCAGAAATCCCGATATAAAAATTAGTATTCATTAAGTTTAACGAAAGGGTATCCAAGCTTCTTCATCTCCACTCAAATCAATAATTAAGATCTTTTTGTTTTTCGATCAGTCCGAATTTCCTCTTGCGGTTTGTTTATGCCAATAATTTCAAAATTTGTCCAATCTAATCTAACAAGTTCTTTTTCACGCTGGGACATTTCTTCCGTAGGCTCATTGAATAAATTTTGCTCGGTTACCCCTTTAGATTCCACCTCATCATTCATCTGAGCTAAGATTACTGCCGACAATAGAACACCCGATGTACCTAATAGCCATTTAGCCTTCTTTTGATCTTTCATTGCATTCACCCCTCTTTTCTTTAAATAGCTATTTGCTTACATATAATTACGTTCGTTCCTTCTTGCCATTCTGCAACATAACCTAATCCATTAGTAATGACACTAATCGGTATAAATAATTGGTTATTCATATAAAGAGCCGTAGCAGGCATAGGTGTTTTTGTTTGGTTATCGTACACAACATTTGTTCCCGCTCGAAATATTAATTCATTATTCCCAGTAGCCACTTCCAATATTTTGCTCTCATCGTAAAACTTCACCTCTGCACCTAAAACTTCAGCCATTAATTTACCTGGAACAAGCAATTCCCCCTCTAACGGAATCATATAAAGAGACCATTCTTTGTTTTGATTTTCTACCTTTATTCGAACTTGTGTCGTTTCATTAATAGGTAATTTTCCTTTATTGATGACAGTTGTTCTTGTCCAAATATTCCATGTAGCCGTATTTACTATCGAATTTGAATCGTTATATCCTTGTTCATCATCGTCATAATCTTCATAGTCGTAGTCGTCATCATCGTATTCTTCATCATGGTCGTCATCATATTCATCATCATCATCTTCATGTTCATCGTATTCATAGTCGTCATCGTCAGCACTTACATGTATATCTCCACCATTTGCAATTGCCCACAATAACAAGATGCTCAATGCAGTTAATCCAACTCTTTTTAAATACATTTCTCCAACTCCCTCCTATGACCATCATTTTATCTATGAAAAATGATAATTGACTGAAAAATAAAAAACTCCACCGAGGTGAAGTTTAATTTTGTTGCGGAGCTTAATTTTTATTACAGCTTGTGCATGTTATCCCTTTGATCTTTTGATAAAGTAGTCCTTTATATTTAATATCCAATAGCCCGGCAATTACTAGACTTGCACCGCCTAATAATAATAGTATCTGTTTCATTCAAATCTCCTCCCAATAAATAGTTCCATACCATCATAATGTAAATAGTGCTTCAAAAATGTTTGTCCGAACATCTTCCGTAGTGCTAATTGTATGTATGAGTAGTTCTTTAGCCTTTCCACAATGCATTCATCATTCGAAAAAGCATATATTTATTTTTGCACTATTTATGCAATTTATCAAAGAATAAGAGTAAAAGTCCTTTTTAAGGCTAAACAAAAAAAGTCAGTAGAGAACCTTCCTCTACCGACCTTATCCTTTTTTTATTTATTTGTACTAAATTGTGGTACACCTTGTCTAACTTTCTCACGCTTAAACATTTTATTATTTAAACGGAACATAAACTCGATTCCTTTCAGCTGACTAAGAACAAATGGAATCATAATCAGGAAATGAGCGATAGAGTATTTTTCAACAATATCTGTTTGTACAAGCCCCCAGCCAATAAAGAACATACCTAATACCGTAAAGGCAACGAATGGACAAATAAGCGTAAAGCTTGCCGCACTTTTTTCATTGCCATATACATAATCCTTGAAATAGCCAATCTTTTTCATAACTGCATAACCAACTAAACCAAACACAATTTGAAGTGACAAGAACGCAGCTAATACTAAGAAAATAATAAATGGATTCGCATTCGTATTAAAGAAGTTGTGACTAATTCCATTAAATAACCGAACAAATGTAATACCTAAAAGCGTTAATATCGGAATCATAATCCATAGACTGGGAGCAGTTTCCTTCGCAATACCATTTTGGAACATAGAATATAATCCAAATATCGTTTTAATCATAATTAACGTCACCGCAACGATGCCGAAGAAAATAGATAAGAACATCCCAACGCTTGAAGTATAAATGTTTTCACTTAGTGCTGCTGGTGCCGCTAATCCGACTGCTATCATAGCAAAAGCAAAGATGGCAATTAACTGACTTAAGTTATTATTTTTTATGAAGTCAAAATCACCCTTAATAATGAAACGAGAAAAATAACTTACGAAAATTTTAAGTGCCAGTATCCCAACTGCTAGGAACGCCACAATCGCAAACGGGAATAAATACTCGATGACACTTCTTAAATTCGGAACAAATAACATCCCTAAAATGAATAATCCGTTAATACTCATCCCTAACGTTAAAGGGATGGCCATTAAAGTTACCTCAGCATTGCTATTTCTCAATTGCACATAGGCATCTGTCTCTTTAAACTTATAAAACTCACGAATATTCCAGATTAACAAACGGAAATGCTTAAAGATAAAATACACGATGATTAATAGGACAAGAATTACTAATCCAGAGATCAATAAATTATCCCCTACAATATACGGATAAATATGTTCAAACGCTGGCATCCCGAAATCTGGGTGAGGGATTAAAAACATTAAATACATAAAGAACGAAACACCCATTCCGCCTGCACCTAAGGAAGCAAGAAAGTATAACGGACTATATTTTTCTTTTAGATTTTTAACCATCTTCATCAAACCCCTTACTTTTGTTTTTTCAAACTATCGAAAAATGCATTGCATCCACAAAAACTAAGCTGCAATACTATGAATTTCTTAAAGCATTCATAATTCGGTTCGGGTCAAAGCCAAGAACCCACTGACCATTAACCTCTGTTTGAGGGACACCTAATTGTCCTGTTTTGCTAACTAGTTTCATCATCATTTCAGGATTTGCTCCTACGTCTACCTCTTTAAACGGGACATTGTTTTGAGTTAAATAATTTTTCAACATCACACAATACGAGCAGCTTGACGTTGTATACACTGTTACTGAATTCATAACCATCTCTCCTTCGTTTTTATATACCCCATACCGTATATTATATGCTCGATTTTTAAAATGTCAATACATTAATTTCGGATAGCTTTCCCCTCTATTATGAGCGTTTTTTAAGTGTTTTTCGTTAAAATGGCTCGTTCCAAGAGGAGTTTCTATATTACCTAAAGGGGTATGTTGCCCAACAGCTACAAGACGAGGATGGGCACATAACAATCATTAGGTAACGTAGAGGAGCGATTTCCAGTGTTCATTTTTGAACATGATCATAGTTAATTGGCTTTTTGTTTAACAAGTTTGCGAATAAAAGAAGCCCCCTCTTATTTTCATATATTGGACCTTCTCTAATTGATATGGCTAATGTCCTAAATAGGTGTTAAAATTAGTTGAAATTCATCTAGAAGGAGCACAATTATGCAACAAAAAGTATCATTTTCCACCTATGCCATCATCGGGACCATGCTGTTTGGTATGTTCTTTGGTGCGGGTAATTTAATCTTCCCCATCCAAATGGGGCAACTCGCTGGTACGAATTTTTGGCCAGCTTTAATCGGCTTTTTAATCACTGCAATCGGTCTTCCATTTTTGGGGATTTTAGCATTCGGTTTGTCGGGGAGTAACGGGTTACGTGACTTAGCAGGTCGGGTTCATCCTTTATTCGGAACAATCTTTGCCGTAGCACTATACTTAACGATTGGACCATTTTTCGCTATTCCACGAACAGCAACAGTTCCTTTCGTGGTAGGCTTTGAACCGTATATCAATCAGGCATACGGTAGTTTATATCTAGGGCTTTTTAGCTTTGTATTTTTCGCAATTGTCTATTATTTCTCTTTAAATCCGGCAAAAGTAATTGACTATATCGGCAAATATTTAACACCTGCCTTTTTAGCGTTTTTATTCATATTAATCGCTATTGCTCTTATCAAACCGATGGGGCATTTCGATCAGCCTACTGGTGACTATAGTAATTTAGCCTTTATAACAGGCTTTAAAGAAGGGTATAACACGATGGATGCTCTTGCATCACTTGCATTCGGGATTGTTGTCATTAGTGCCATTAAGAGCCGAGGTATTACAAATCCAAAGGAAATTGCAAAAGCAACTTGGAAATCGGGCATCTTCGCTATGGTATTGATGGTACTCATCTATGGACTTATCACGTATATGGGGGCATCTAGCGTATCGGCTATCGGGACATATGATAATGGTGGCTTGATCTTTGCTGCTGTTGCTCAGCATTATTTTGGACCATTCGGAGCCATTTTATTGGCTATCATTATCGTACTCGCTTGTTTAAAAACGAGTATCGGCCTTATTACATCTTGTAGCGAGTTTTTCAATCAAGTTTATCCAAAAATCAGCTATAAATGGTTTGTACTAATTCTATGTACTTTCTCATTTACTATCGCCAACTTTGGTCTAAACAACATTATTCAATATGCAGTACCTGTCTTAATGTTACTGTATCCTTTAGCGATTGTGCTAATCTTATTAGCTCTATGTTCACCTTTATTTAGACATAAGCAAAGTGTTTACGCCATCTCCATGCTCTTCACATTTGGTGTAAGTATCATCGACGGCTACAGCACATTAGTAAAAAGTGTACCCGGCGCATCTCTCCCTCTGTTAGAATCTATCAAATTATTCTACACAGAGACCCTACCGCTTTATAGCATTGGCCTTGGCTGGATCTTACCGGCTTTCGTCGGGGTATTACTCGGGCTTTTATGGCCAACGAGCACTAAAAAAACGACCTTTTAACAACACGAATAAGGACCCAGCTTAGAATACTCTCTAGGCCGGGTCCTTTTATAAAAGACTATTCCCTTCGTAATGTAATCTATTTCACTCTATATTCTCCACAAAATCCTATTATCGAATTTATAAATTAGTGAATTTGGATATTGGCAATTTTAAATGCACCATAATCATCGGTAATGACTGTGTACGTTTTCAAACGATCATAGAATTGATAGTCACCCGTACCACTATAGAAATCAAATTTCTCATTCATGTGTACAAAATAATTTCCATCTTCATAGGTGACGTCTAATACATCATTCGTAAGAAAATAAAACGAATGCCCTTGATACGAAATATCCGCTACATAATCCTCTAATTCCTCATAAGCAAGACTACCCTTTGCTAGCATATCGGCTATCCAAAAAAAATCACTTTCATTCAATGCAAGCTCATAATACGTACGAAACGATTGTACAAACTGCCCTGCTAAAACAACATCAATATCTACATTAGCCGGTTCCTCATTATAAGTACTATATTGCTCATAGACACCTGCCGCAGCAAGTACATTTTCACGTGACATCGGCTGCTCGATCCACTGTTCAAATTGCTCTAACATATTATATAGTGGAATAGAGAAACCAAAAGTTGTGCTTGTTTCTGACGTATATAACAATGAATTAATACCGATGACCTTTCCTGTTTTTGCATCGACTAATGGACCACCACTACTTCCCTGGTCAATTTGCGCATCGATTTGATAGATTTGCTTATAAATAAAGCGATCTAACTCCATATCCCGATTATGTCCAGTAATATAGCCAATAGAAGCAGAATTTTCAAACCCTTGTGGACTACCGAATGCAATAACTTCAAGCCCTACCGGTGACTCATCCGTCTCCACCTCTATCGGACCTTCGTTTTGATAGTCCGGTACATGTAATAAGGCGATATCATAATGCTCCGAAATGCCAATAACAGTCGCTGCGAATTCCTGCCCTTTTGCATTACGAACCTTCACATGAACTTCACCATCTACTACATGTGCGTTTGTAATAGCATACCCGCCCTTTTTATATAAAAAACCCGATCCGTGTCCGTTCGACGTGAGCACGGTAAATACTTTTTGCTGTACGTCTTTTATTAACATGACACGATCTATCTCTTTCGAGTATTGTTCTTCTCGCTCTTCCTTTTCAACAACAGCTGCTTGCTTTACAGGATGTACATCAGAACTAACTTCCTTGTCAATTGGAACACTTTTGGTCTCAATATAATAATCCCAAAACCCATACCCTACTCCACCAATTGTGATACCACTAACAATTAAAGCAATCCATATCCATACAGGGATTCTTGTTTGGGCAACTGAATCATGTACCTTTTCTCCGCATGCAGAACAAAACTTGGCATTCGTTTCAATTTGGTGACTACATTTTCGACAAGTCATATAATCCCCCTTATGTATTGTATAATGCACTCCGTTATCAACAACTATATGCGAGGAATGAAAAAGAAAAAACTCGTACCACCACTAACTAAAAAACTTGCCAGTGTTTTTCTCCGGCAAGTTCTATCAAGCGTATATGCGGTTTTTTATGAATTATTGTACCTATAAAGAACTAAACGCCGCCATTTTAACACCCGATCCCTTTTCAAAGCACCAGAATAAATAAAAGGAAAGTTACACCTACACTGTAAAATATTTTACACCAAAATTTCATGCTGATTTACGTCATTTGTCAGAAATCATATACAACTTATTTAAAAATAAGTGTCAAAAGGGACTTTTTTCATGAATTGGCACATATTTAAATATAAGTCGTATATCAATCCTGCCGAATAGCATTTTTAACGATTTTGAAATGTGCGAAAAAAATAAGTGTGTTAAAAATTTTAATTAGACCATATTTTTTTCATGAATAAATCAAAAACACAATATTATTTGCGAATGAATGAATAGAAAGGCATACAGAACCGTTACCCTACATTTTTTGAAAAAGAGACCTATTCCATTCGTTTTTAGCGAAAAAAGACGATTTTCTCGTGTGTTTTTCATAATAAGCACTGTACATTTTATACTAATTATCTATGATTTTTGTTAATTCAATTCTTCATATGTATACAATTCCAAACTGAAAACATGCTTTTTTCATCAAAATCAATGTTTTTTGGTGCATTAATACAATGATACTCTTAACATTCAAAAATAATTTTAAAGGAAAAACTCTTACACAAATCATCAGAAAAAAAGAACCTGTTGGAGAATTCTCTCTCCAACAGGTTCTTGATATTCTTTTATATTAGTCTCAATGGTACATTTTTTAATCCCTGTAGCCAACGTGCCCAAGCCCTTTTTACGGCAATGTTGGCAATCCTGAAATCTTACGATATTTCGTTGTTCCATCAGCATCATCAACGGCCCACACAATGTTACCGTATTTATCAATTGTAAATACAAACAGGTTTTGTTGATATTGGAACACATCATTAATAGTTGCACCAGGCATCGAGCTTGTTTTTAATAAATATCTTAAACTTCCCGATCCTGTAATATCACCTCTACCATATACAACAATATTACTCATGTTTATTCTAGAATTTGTATTCAATGATTTAACTATGTTACTTACTTCTGCGTCCGTTAAGCTAGTCTTATCGGATAATGTCGAAACATAGTAATATGATTGTTGCCATCCTTCTAAAGTAACCCCAAGCTCCATAATCGCCTCAACTGTGTTTGAATATTGTTTACCATCAACAATTCCGCTCGAGCCGCCCTCTCTTGATAATTGAACACCATTAATACGGTTGCTTAGATTCGTTGGATATTCATATTTCGCAACGGAATGAGAATCGCTAAAGCTATGACGTGCTAAATCAAGTACATTTTCCAATTCTGTATCTCTCATGTCTATTGTAATATTATCAGTTATATCTACAGAATCTTTAAATGTAATTATTAAATTACGTTGCTGCCAAGTTCCTACACCGTCTAGATTTTGCCATTCGATATCAGCAATCGTACCTGAACCAATTGTTTTCTCAATATAGGTTCTTAAAGTTTCAAGGGTTGCTACTGCTACTGTATTTTCATCTACAGGAACTTTGTCACCTGCTGCCGAAAGCGCAATTGCTTCAGAAAACGTTAGTGAAAACGTTCGATTTGGTTTATATTCAATTATACCGTCTCCAGAAGTCAAGCTTGCTCCCCACGTAACTGGCACATTACTTGTTTCAAACTCCGATTGTAGCATTCGCTTAATAATCGATCCTATTTCTGGTTGAACCCCGTCCGTATACACTTCAGCTAGCATTTTATTCGCTGTGTTATAAGACCCTGCTGTTGCACCTTCTGGGAAAACAGTCATATTACCGAAAGTATCCTCAACTGCAAAGTAATACACATACTCTTCATGAGGATTTAAGCCATAATTCGTAATTGTATTTTGATCCTTAATCAATGTTGAGTTTGTCCAGCCCGTGATTTGAGTTACAAGCTGTTGTACTATAGGATCATTACTTGCTTTAATATTTCCCGCTGCATTTGCTAATGCGGTACTACTACTTGCATATAAGTTCTCCAATTCAGCAATTTGAGGATTGTCAATCATTGTCCCTGTGCCGGTACCATCATCAACTAGTTTAGGTAGACGTCTGTAGTAGACAATTCCTTTTTCAGAGCTGTCAATTTCAATTTTGACACTTGTATTGCTGCCTTCTACTGGTTTTACTGCATACGAGCGTATAAATGGCGCTCTTGCATCACTAATAACAGGAACAGACTCTATCCTTGACAGATTTCCTGAACGGTCCTTCATTAAAATATGCAGAGAATAGCTTTTAAATGGGTCAGTTTTCTCAATTGGTAAAATAACGTTTTTAGGCGTATTTGCCCCTACCTCAACAGCATTATTTCCATCCTTACCATATTTCGAAATCGCCTGTGAGAATGAGATTCCAGGTGTTGGTGCATCCGTAAAATCATTATAGAAATCTCTATTCTTAATATTCGTCATATCAAAGTCATCCGGTAATATCATATAGTAATATGTACCAGCTTTGTTTGCATCAAACTCTAGTAAACCTGAAGTGCCATCTGGATTTTTCGTGAATTTCAATTTACTTAATGCAGGTGGTAGAGTGTCACTATGCACATAAGTCGCTTTATTTTTCACTTCTTCCATGGAAGGTACAACATTTTTATTTACGAATTCGTTGTCAGCTAAATCTTTAACACCAGGTAGAATAGTAACTACTAACGTATCATCGTTTACAAAACCTGTTACAGATGGAATACGAATTGTCAATTTCGATTTCCCATTCGGTAATGCCGTATATTTTATACTATCTGGCTTTATTGTTTGTTGGCCTGTTACGTTGACAATCCCTGTACCAGATAATTCATAGTTATTAATATCTATAGCAGATGCTTCATCTAAATGCTCGTTGATTTCTATTTCAAACTCATAGTTTTCTCGATTAGCCCACTCTAAAAAACCATTCGTAACGTAAGGATGCACATTATCGAGTTCCGTTGTTGATACAGTTACTTTTTCCGGTACTGGCGTTAAATTGCCGTATTCGTCCTTCATGACTACATAAATGTCATAGGAAGTTTGTGCATCTAGATTTGGAATTCTGAAGTCCAGTTGACCAGCCCCGTCTACTTTACCACTGCCTGTACGGCTATTGTTTGCCTCGAAACGATCGATAATCCCTTGAGCTGTCGGATCCTCAGTTGCGTCAACAGTTGGTCGATAATAGTAATAATACGTACCCTTCTCATCTGGATTGATTGTTACTTCAATACGTTTCCCACCCGGTAAGCCTACTGCCGATACTGGTTTAATAGTAGGAGGTGTGCTATCTACTATTTCGAACTTTTCAGATTCCTTGTCCGATACGTTGCCTGCATCATCCACTACTACCGCGTAAATGACATACTTTTTCTTGTCATCTAAGTCTGAAATCGTAATAGCCTTTGGTATACCTTCAGAAACTGTAGTATTACCAGCCCAATTTTCATTCGACCCTTCTAAAATTTCACGAATGGACGGTGGTCGTTCGTCCTCTTCTCGAACCATGTAGTAAATTATACCGTCTTCATTCGATTCCATTGTTACCGTTGCCGTAGACCCTTGTGTTTTAATATCATCATCAATAAATAATGTCGGCGCCTCATAATCAGGTACAACCGTATCGTCTGGATCTTTATCAACTTCATTTCCACCTGTATCCTCAAGGTCACCGATATTGTCGTTATCGTTAATAAAGTCATTAAAAATATCATTTGGTCCTTTATTTGGTGGAATAATAACTTTATCTGCATAGAAATTTTCGCCAAGATCAATCCATCCATAGCTATTATCTACAATCAGCTTTTCAACAAAGCTATCTGTATTAAAATAAACATTTTTAAAGCTATTTTTATAGATGGTTTTTATATCACTTACACCGTACATCGTTGTGTTTACATCTGTTTCTACGTACAGTGTTGTAATATCCCCATAAATTTCATATTGCTTTACATCGCCCTGTACCGTTACGTGTGGGAGCGTATTACTCGCTGCTACGTATGTACGATTTTGTTCGATAATAAGTCGCTTAACGGTACAATTCGAAAAGTCGATATACTTTTCAATAACGGGCATACGCTCAACTACTTTATCCCCATTATTACCACCAGAAGGCTTGTCCACTAAGTCACCGTCGCCTGATGAATTGTCTCCACCATTATCTGGATTAGTAGGTTTTTCCCAATCAATAAAGCCTAAGCCTGATATGCTCGCAATGCGCATATTTTGAAGACGATCGAGGCTACCGATTGTTCGAGGAGGCGTTTCAGCAATCGTTACAGCCCCTGTTAAGTTCCAATTTTTAAAGCGTACATAATTTCCTCTAATAATTAATTCGCCGGAGAATGTTGAATCTTTTCCATCAAGGATTAAATGCTTGCTAGCTGTACCTGCTGCATTCAGTGTTAGCTTTGTAATGGACTTTAATGTTGTTCCAGTAATCGTACCCTCAATGTGTGCTCCCTTTAATACTTCTTTATTCGTTGTATTAATGATATTTCTTAGCGACGGATCAATAAAATGGGCTACCCCGTTAATATAAACTGTTGTGTCCGTGATATTCCCAATTTCTTTTACGGGTTTATAATCACTCGTTGCATTTTCTGCACGAATAATAAAGGAGGCCAATTGACCGCGCGATACGATTTGTTGAGGAGCAAACGATATAGCATTAACCCCTTGTGTAATTTTTAAGTTATAAATCGTTTGAATATAATAGGCAAATGGATGATTGCTTTTTACATCTGTAAAATCATGATTGAGTGCTGTTGCCTTCTCAAATCCAAAGCCTACTGAAAGAATTTTCGCCATTTGCCCACGTGTGATTGGTTCATTAGGTCGGAATGTTTTATCAGTATAGCCGCTAATAGCCCCTTGGTTAGCTAAAGCCGCGATATATGGATAGAATGGATCCTTCGTACTCACATCACGGAATTCTGGGTTTTTAATATTTGACGTATTTAAGCCTACTGATTTAGCAATCATCTTTGCGGCCTGTCCACGTGTTACCGGGCTATTAGGTCTAAATGTACCATCACCAAATCCCGCTACAATCCCCCGCTCAGTTAATTCTAATACAGGCTGGTAATAATACGCATTTGAATCTAAATCTTTAAATTTCACACTCGCCTCAGGTATAACAGGAGCAACAACTGACACGCCACTCGCCGCGAGTACTGTTGCAACAGCCGCCCTATTTAGCTTTTGAACTTTCTTTTTGTCCATACCATAGATGCCCCCTTAAAAATATTTATGTAAGAAACGATTCTCACAAGCTTATAAAATAAATGTATATAAAGATTATATCGGTTAATAAGGCGAATGCGTTCATAATGAAATTAAGAAAAAATACTTCTCCATAAAAAAATCGATTCAAACTGAACACGTTTGAACCGATAATATAAATTTTCATACTAGATGAGTAGCCTGTTTACTGAGGCTGTAGTTTTTTTAGCTCCTCTTTCAAAAGCTTGCCAACTGTATTTTTGGGTAATCGATCGACAAAAACAACCTCTTTTATAACTTTATATGCCGCCAAATCTTTTCGACAAAAATCAATCAGCTCTTCCTGCGAAACAATCATTCCCGGAACAAGCTCAATATAAGCTCTAGGAATCTCCCCGAAATACGAATCCGGCACACCAACAACCCCAACCTGCGCAACTGCAGGATGTTTTATTAATACTGCCTCAATTTCTGCACTATAAATTTTCTCTCCATTACTTACAATAATATCCTTTAGTCGATCCACTAAATATAAAAAACCATTCTCATCAACATGACCAATATCCCCCGTGTAATACCAGCCGTCCTTCAACACTTGATCTGTTCCTTCTTCATCCTGATAATAGCCTAAAAATGTTTGTGGACCAGAGCAAATGACCTCCCCATTTTCATATGGTGGAAGCTCTTCCCCGGTTTCTAGAGAGACCACTTTTACCTCGCCATACATTACCGCTTTACCTTTCGAGCCGATTTTTTTATCATCAAATTCACTACGCCAAATCGTTAAACTTCCAGTGTATTCCGTAATTCCATATACCTGTTGAACTGGAATGCCGAACTGCTTAAAGACTACAATAATTTGAGGTGGGACTGACGCGGCACCACAAGTAATTGTTCTAAGTGTAGAAAGGTTTGGCTTCATAATATCAAGCGCTTTTATTAAAGCTGCGAGCATTTCTGGTACAGACATCATGGAGGTAATACGTTCCTTTTCTATTACTTTCCATGCTGAAATTGGCTCAAAATCTTCTAGCAATATAGTTGTTGCACCAGTATGAATATTTGTAATAAGTGGTACAAAGCCAGCAATATGAAACATCGGTACGACTAGCATAAAGCGATCTGACTCTAAATATGTGATAGTAGTTGATAAGCTTACTGAGGATGAAAATAGATTCAGATGCGAAAGCATGGCAGCCTTTGGGGCACCTGATGTACCAGATGTATAAATCATTAAAATTGGGTCATGATCATACGTTTTATATTCAGGCTCCTGAGCTGAATATAATTGAAAGATATTTGAAATTAAATACTCCCCATTATTCGAACTATTCGATAAATAATAATCTACGGCTGTTTCGGATTTCGTCTGTTCGATTAAGTTTTTTAAGTCTTCATCGTACATAACAGCCTTTACTTTGCTATGATTAAAGATAGTAGCTATTTCCTTGGCTTGTAGCTTGTAATTGACCGCTACGCAAATAACACCGATTTTTGCTGCTCCGAAAAATACGGTTACAAAATCAGCATTATTTTTACAAATTATCGCGATTTTATCTCCTGCCTTAAAATTCTTACCAATCAAAAAATGCGCAACTGCGTTAGAACGGCCATTCATCTCCTCAAAAGTAAGCCGTACATTATTGGCTACAAAACCTTCTTTCTTACCTAGTAAACGGGCCCGATCTGCTAACATTTGTCCAATATTGAATGCCACACTAACCACCCTCACTCTAAGATAATCTACTAAATAGCGTTCCCCTACCCTACTAACCTTTATTTTTCTGAATTTTAAGTTAATTTTAACAAAAATAACATCCTATGTAAACTTGCAAAAAATATAATTAAAACAGCATTTTTTCATGAATTTATAGCGTTAAAAAACAAGCATTTACAACTATTTTTAATAGAAAATAATATAAAAACCATAAGATACACCGTTCTCTGTAATTCTATTCACCTACTCTATAGGGGATTTTTAAAACTATTATTAACTTAACCACTCTTGCAATCGAAGTTATTTTTATACTGCAGAGTATAGTATTTAAAGCTCTTAATATTCTATGCAAAAACTTACACTAATATACATTTCAACCTTTTTCATAGTTTTAAAAAATTGTTTGTATCCCTATTTTATTATTATATTTTTATTAATTTATTTTATTTTTGGTGCGAGGTATCTTCAAACATATGAAATTTTAAGGGCCTACAGTGGATATGAACTCTGTTGTTCAGGTTATTATTAACGTAGGTGCATAACTATTTACTTTAAATTTTTTGGTTCATCCATTCAAGAAGGGCCATTTCCAAGGAGGTGCATTATTTGGATAGTGTATCCGAGAGAAGGTTTATAGATTTCTGCTTTACTACTAATATTTCTCTTATTCTTATTTTAGGGATGCTGCTCGCTATAGTCTTTAGCCTGATTCTTTCCTCAGTTCCGATATTTTTATCAATTTTTTTTATTTTCCTAATCGAATTAACTGTTGCGTTAACATGGTGGAAAAAGGGCATGGACTTTATTCTTTTTAATGCTTTAACGGGCTTTCTTGCATTCATGAATATCGGGACCATTTTGATACTCCCTCTTCTTCATTTAACATTCGGCTCCATTCTCTTTTGGATCCTTTTATTATTCTATTTCATTAATTTTGGTGTTTTATTATTTAAGCGAAAAATTATTGTAACTAGCATCCATAATCCTCAGCAATCTAAAATAGCAATTGGCTTTTTTATTGCCACGTCAATTATTATGTTTATGGGCATGTTAGCTTCAGGCCCACGAGGACAGTACGGAATCATTCACTATTTTCTTAGTGAAACCGGACTAACGATTTATATTTTTTCAGTCTTATATGCTATCGGGTTTATCATGAGTCTCTTCTCTGTTATCATGCTATATCCAATAAACAAGGAATATGAGGTACAGCCCAGGAGGCGAAAAAAGAAATCACGTGCACAACGCCGAAAAGAAGCGTTAAAGCAACGGCTAAAAAATAATTAATGGGGGGTATTTAATTTGTATAATTTCTTTAATGAAATCAGCCAGGCCATTACTAGCCCCATTTCAACTGTTTTAAATAGTTATGAGCATTCGCCACTAATCATTGCCATCTTGCTTGGACTTATTGGTGCTCTGGCCCCCTGTCAGCTTACTGGTAATCTGAGTGCCATTACTTTTTACGGAAATCGTACGATTCAATTGAAAAGTAATTGGGGAGAAATTATTTCCTTTATTCTAGGAAAGGTTGTTGTTTTTAGCTTAATCGGCTTTTTTGCCTGGCTATTTGGACAATCCTTTGAATCAAAAATAACAACATACTTCCCCATTTTCCGCAAGGCGATTGGACCCTTGTTGTTATTAACTGGGCTCGTATTAATCGGTGTTTTGAAATTGCGCTTCCTCGACCGTTTTACCCGTATTCCCCTATTTTTTAAGGAAGGTAAATTCGGTTCCTTTTTAATGGGAGCGGGCTTCTCCATTGCCTTTTGTCCAACAATGTTTGTACTGTTTTTTGTTTGGCTAATGCCAACCGTTGCTACGTCTTCTTATGGATTAATATTGCCGGCTATTTTCGGTGTTGCAACAGCGATTCCATTAATCATTTTATTCGGATTACTAAGTATGTTCGATTCAAAGCGTTTGATTATGAGGCTAAGCAAAAAAATGGGTAATAGCATACAAATTATTGCAGGTGTACTTTTAATACTTATCGGTATTTTGGATACGATCACTTATTGGTGATGGCACTAACTATAAGCGAGTGAGGGCACACTTCTATGGCAAGTATGTGTGAAAAAGAAAAGGAGCTGGCTTGATCCAGAGCCAGCTCCACTTTTTTACGAATTATAACTTTATTTTTTGTAAGCGTAGTGCGTTTAATACGACAGATACTGAGCTAAATGCCATTGCAGCACCTGCAACCCATGGAGCTAGAAGGCCGATAGCTGCGATTGGAATACCAATAATGTTGTACGCAAATGCCCAGAACAGATTTTGTTTAATATTCCGCATTGTTTTTCTGCTCATCATTATTGCATCCGCGATACTATTTAAATCCCCGCGAATTAATGTAATATCAGCAGCCTCCATAGCTACGTCAGTCCCCGTACCAATAGCCATACCGATATCGGCTGTTGCTAATGCCGGTGCATCATTAATACCATCACCAACCATCGCGACTTTCTTACCGTTCGCTTGAAGCTTTTGTATTTCATCTGCTTTTCCTTCTGGTAACACTTCAGCGATTACTCTATCAACGCCCACCTGTTGTCCGATTGTTTTAGCCGTTCGTTCATTATCACCTGTCATCATAATGACTGTAATGCCCATCTCTTTTAATCGGCGAATCGCTTCCTTCGACGTTTCTTTAACGGTATCGGCAACAGCTACTAAGCCAGCATACTGGCCATTAATAGCTGCAAGCATTGCCGTTTTACCCTCTGCTTCAAGCTGCTCCATTGTTGATAACACAGCCGAAATATCGATCTCGTATTGTCCCATAAGCTTACGTGTACCAATCACTACATTTTGGTCCGATACTGTTGCCTGAACGCCGTACCCTGGGATCGCCTCGAAAGATTCCACATTTCCTAGTGCAATCCCTTTTTCCTCAATCCCATGAACGATCGCCTCTGCAAGCGGGTGCTCAGACTGCTTTTCAGCCGCGCCAATCAATGACAAGAACGTCGTTTCCGTAAATGAAGGAGCTACAAAAACATCCGTTAATACAGGCTTCCCATGTGTGACAGTCCCCGTTTTATCTACAACTACTACTTCAATGGCCTGCGTTTGCTCTAAATGCTCGCCACCTTTAAATAAAATGCCGAATTCAGCCGCTCGACCAGAGCCTGCCATAATCGACGTTGGGGTTGCTAGCCCTAATGCACATGGGCAAGCAATTACTAGAACTGCAATTAACACCTCTAGTGCCGGAGTAAATTCTCCTGGTGTCACCCAAATAAACCAGATAAGGAACGATAGTATCGCGATTCCGACCACAATCGGAACGAAAATACCTGAAATTTTATCTGCTAAGCGTTGTATTGGCGCCTTAGAGCCTTGTGCATCTTCAACAACCTTTATTATTTGTGCTAACGCTGTATCACGACCAACCTTTGTTGCTTTCATTTTAATAAAGCCATTTTTGTTAATCGTCGAGCCAAAGAGTGCATCTCCAGCCTTTTTATCAACAGGTAGACTTTCTCCCGTTAACATCGATTCATCAACGGCTGTGTTGCCCTCTAGCATTTCACCATCAACCGGAATTTTTTCACCTGGCTTTACTAGGATCGTATCACCGATTACTACCTCTTCTAACGGTATTTCCGTTTCATTATCTTCTCTTATAACAACTGCCGTTTTCGCCTGTAAGCCCATTAATTTTTTGATTGCTTGGGATGATCGCCCCTTTGCCTTTGCTTCAAATAATTTCCCTAAAATGATCAGAGTAATAAGCACTGCACTTGTTTCAAAATATAAATGTGGTGCGTGGTGAGAATCACTCATTACAATTGCTTGATACACACTATAGAAGTAAGCAGCCGATGTCCCCATTACAACGAGTACATCCATATTCGCACTACCATTTCGTAACGCCTTATAGGCACCGGCATAGAATTGTTTTCCGATAAAGAATTGCACCGGTGTAGCGAGCGCCATTTGCACCCACGGATTCATTAAAATATCGGGTACATAAAGGGCAGAAAGAAAGGAAAAATGTCCAACCATCGTCCACAGTAACGGTAACGAAAATAGCGCTGAAATAATAAATTTCTGCTTCTGTGACCTAATCGCCTTTTCACGGTGATCCATTGCCTCTGCTTCTTCTACTTTTTGTTGAGCACCATACCCTAACTTTTCTATTTTCGCTATAAGATCAGCAAGGGCTATTTCGGAAGGGTTAAATTCAATCGTTGCTTTTTCGAGTGCTAGGTTAACGTTAGCAGAGGAAACGCCTTCCATTTTATTTAATCCTTTTTCAATTCGTGCTGAGCAGGCTGCACACGTCATACCGGTAATATTTAACTCTGTTTTTTGCTTTACAACGCCATATCCGAGCGCTTCAATTTTCTTTTCGAAATCGGCTTCGCTCAGCTTCGATGGATCGTATTTTATAGTGGATTTTTCAAGTGCTAAATTCACATTAGCTTGCTGAACACCCTCCATTTTATTCAAACCTTTTTCAATTCGGGTTGAACAGGCCGCACAGGTCATCCCTGTTATTTGCAGATTAGCCTCTTTTAAATTTGAACTCACTTTTCTCACCTCTCCATACCATATAGGGGTATATAGAATTGCAAATAAGAGAGTGCTACTAGAGCACCCTTCTTATTTTACATCATAGCCTTGGTCATCAATTGTTTCTTTAATTTGGTCAAGCGATACTTGAGTCTCATCGAATGCTACTTCTACTTGAGCCTCTTCAAGATTCACTTTCACTGATTGAACGCCACCTAAACCACCGACGCTACCTTCTACCGCTTTTACACAATGTCCACATGACATTCCTTGCACGTTTAAAGTTACATTTTGCATATACATTCTCTCCTTTTATTTAACATTCTAAAAATATGGAAATTATTTTTTCATTAGCTTCCCGATCGTAACGACTAATTCGTCTATTACCGATTCGTCGCCCTCTGCTAAACGATCCACGACACAGCTTTTTAAGTGGCCTTCTAAAAGAATTTTCGCCACACTATTTAATGCAGATTGCGTTGCAGAAAGCTGGGTGATCACATCGTCACAGTAAACATCCTTCTCTATCATTCCCTTAATGCCCCGAATTTGACCTTCGATACGATTTAATCGGGTCGTTAAATCCTTTTTCACACGTTCAGGATGATGGCTTTGTCGACACGCTGTTACTCCCTCTATATTACAGGCAGCTTCCTTCACTGTGTTTTCCATCCGTTTCCCCTCCCCACCTTAATTCGACTATACTATACCCATGCTAGGTATGCAAATGTTATGATTATTTTTAATGGTGATGATGATGGTGCCCAGCTTCATGCTTCACTTGACATAAAACTGAATGCTCATGCGGATGTGCTTCCGTCTCCATTTGGATGGTCACATGTGAAATCCCTTTATGCTCAAGCTCGTGCTCGATTTCACGGAGGATAACTTCACTTTCCGCTACTGAAAGTGATGCGTCTACAACCGCATGACAAGAAATAGCGTTTAACCCACTAGTAATCGTCCAGATGTGTAGATCATGGATACTACGAACGCCATTTGATTTTTCAAACGTTTGAATAATATCATTTAGGTCTATATTTCGTGGTGTACCTTCCATTAAGACATGAATCGAGTCTTTCGTAACTTTGATACCCCCTCGTAATACGAGAATGGCAACAATGACACTAGCAAGCGGATCGGCAATCCCCCAACCAAAAAACATCATCAAGAGTGCTGCAATAATGGCCCCCACTGAACCAAGCATATCACTTAAAACATGTAAGAAGGCACCGCGCATATTTAAGTTTTCTTCTGTATCTCCACCACGCATCATAATCCATGCCACCAGAATGTTAACGAGTAATCCGATGACACTTATTATAAGCATCCCTGTCGTTGCAACTTCAGGAGGATTTGCAAACCGTTCAATTGACTCATAAAAAATATAGAGGGCAATTCCTATTAAAGTAACGCCATTTAATAATGCTGCCAATATTTCAAAGCGCTTATATCCGAACGTTTTACTTGCGCTTACTGCTTTTTCACCTAACCAAAATGCAACAAGTGCAATGGCTAGTGAAATCGAATCACTTAGCATATGACCAGCATCCGATAAAAGCGCCAAGCTATTCGTTATATACCCCCCAACGGCTTCAACCACCATAAAGCTCGTTATAATAATAAATGAAATGAATAATATTTTTTTATTAGTACTATGCGTATGATTGTGCTCATGATTATGTCCCATTACTATCCTCCCCTTTCCCTATCTAATTATGCGTTGCGTGCTCAATCGCCTGTTTTAGCAAATTCATAATGTGATCGTCATCTGTAGAATAATACATCGTCGTTCCTTCACGTCTAAATTTTACTAATCGTAAATTTTTTAAAAATCGCAATTGATGGGAAACCGTTGATTGTCCTAAATCTAAAACGTCAGCAATATCGTTGACAGAATGTTCGCCCTCACACAATAAATTTAATATGCGAATTCTTGTTGGATCTCCTAATGCTTTAAAGGTTTGTGACACAACAAATAGCGTTTCTTCATCTAAAAGTTCATGACTACAGCTTGTTTCTTCTTCTCTATTCATACTCCAGCACCTCGTTTATTTCAGTATATGATTATATGTTCATATACAGTATATTCTTTTAATTGTAAAAATGTCAATACAATTAAAAAGAAGGTACTCAGAAAGTAAAAGCTTTCTGAATACCCCCATCTATTATGACTATTTATCCATTAAGAATTATTGCTCCTCGGGTAGTCACATCCACATGCCATCATCCTCGTTGTTAAGGTTCGTCTCAAAACCTCTTTTTAGCCGACCCCTTAGTAATCAGTATAATATTTTATAATTTTTGTGATTTACGACTGTATAATCATTAGGAATTTCATCGATTAGCTTTGCATAAAACTCCGGATGAATTTTTACTAGCACCGAATTTTCATAGTGCTTAAGAACCTTCCCCTCAATTGGTTGGTTAAATCGATGAAAAACAATGTTATCCGCTGTCTTTGCCTTTTTTAATGTCATCGTCCCATCCCCCTATAGAAGTCTATTATCTTATTTTCAATTTTCCCTATATTAATAGTTTATAAACAAAGAACACTAAATATTCTAACTTTTGAAGAATTGTCGTATTTATAATTGAAATCTTAACCTTAATATATGCTGGAAAACCTCTATTTGTGTAGATTCGCTCGTTTGATCTATACGTATTCACACTTCTATAATGCTTTCCCAAAATACAATAAAAGGTCACAAGTTTACAGGCATCTTCATGTAATATTCAGAAAATTTACCCTATAATAATAGATAAATATATAATTCTACAAAAACAACTGTTATAATATAGATACACATAATTATAACTGTATTATTACAGTTTCTTGTTATTGACCAATATAAAGGGGATGGGAAAATGACAATTCTTAATGGTTTAAAAATTTTAGATTTCTCAAATTTATTACCAGGACCGCTTACGACGATGATGTTTGCTGATTTAGGGGCCGATGTCATTCATATTGAATCATCCAGACGCGTTGATTTAATGAGAATTATGCCACCTTACGATGAAAATAAAGAGGCTTATATTCATCAGCATTTACATCGCTCAAAAAAATCACTTTCATTGAATTTAAAAACGGACGAGGCTTCGGAGATCGTCAAATCGCTAGTAAAGGAATACGACATAATTGTTGAAGGCTTCCGACCTGGGGTAATGAAGCGACTCGGTTTAGACTACGAAACATTGAAGGAAGTCAATCCGCGCTTGATTTATTGCTCTATTACAGGCTATGGTCAAACAGGTCCTTATGCAAATCGACCAGGTCATGATAATAACTATTTATCGGTTGCAGGTGTACTCGACCACTCGCGACTAAAGGATAAAAAGCCGGTTGCTATGGGGATTCAAATTGCAGATGTTGCAGGTGGGACATTGCACGCAGCAGTAGGGGTGCTCGCTGCGGCACTACACCGCGAAAAAACAGGTGAAGGTAAGTATGTTGATGTTTCTATGACGGATGCTGTCTTTACGATGAATGCATTATATGGCTCACAATACTTTGGAAGCGGCAGATGCCCGCAACCAGAGGAAGAAATATTAAACGGCGGGACGTTTTATGACTATTACAAAACAAAGGACGGTCGATACTTCTCAGTCGGTAGCCTAGAGCCTCATTTCCGCAAGCTTCTCTGTGAGGCACTTGAAATTCCCGAGCTAATCGATAGTACATTTATTGATTCAGCATACACACAAACACGATTTAAGGAAGCTGTATGTGATGCATTTAAAACAAAAACATTTGAGGAATGGCTTGAAGTTTTTAACGAGGATTTCCACGGCTGTGTAGAGCCTGTCCTTACATTTGAGGAAGCTAGCGAGCATCCACAGCTGATTGCACGGGATATGCTCGTAGATGTGCCTAAGTCTGACGGTTCAACTCAGCGACAAATCGGTTCAGCACTTAAATTTAGCGGCGTAGAGCCAACCTACAAATTTGTTGGTGCTAAAATGGGTGAGCATACCGAGGAAATTTTAAAGGAAATCGGCTACACTCCCGAACAAATCACCGCATTCAGTAATAAAGGTGTATTAGATTAAGATAGAGGCAGGTGCTAATTTGCATCTTCAAGAACTGTATATAAACTATTGTTTTCCTACAAAGGTATATGAAACGGGGGGCTAGAGCTAGACATTGCTCAGAATCCAATAATTTATAAAGACCCTCTTATAGGTGACAGTGAAAATGCAAGAATGCTTCAAGCTATTCTTGCATTTTTTAATTTCGGGTTGGTTACTAGCCATTTTTTCAAAAATACTAGCCGATTTTTTTGATTTACTAGCCAAATTCCGAAAAATACTAGCCACTTTTAAAAATTTACTCGCCAATGTGAAAATTCGACGATTGATTAGTAGTCATATACAAGAAAAGACTTCCTCACGCTTTGTTTGAAGCGAGCTGTATTTTTCTAATCAAATTGTCCCCATTTATTGAAATATCCTCTTCGTATATATTAATGTGCACTGTAAAAACTATCGATACCATTCTTCAACTGGTAATAATTCTCGAGGAGGACAACAGATAGATGAAAAACATCAGTAAAATAATACGTTGTTGCATTATGGCGGTAGTTGCTTTTGCTTTTATGAGTAGTATTCCACTTGTTACATTCGCAGCTTCTCAACACCAGCATGCCTCATTTGGTATGCCGTCATCATTGGATGAGAAAACGAAGGCGAAAGCAAATGACATTCTGACACTATTAAAAAAGGATTTAATTGAACTCGGTGTAAAGTTTTCAAATACTGAAAAACCAAAGCTAGATGAGGCGACTAAAGTAAAAGTACAGGAAATTAAAGAAAGGATAAAAGACGGTAGCATAACAAAGGAAGAGGCTCATAAGCAATTTCAGGAACTCGGATTGAGCTGCACTATGGATACGAGAAAAGATATTTTTAAAGGGTTAGATGCTGCGAAAAAGGCCCAAGCAGAAGCACTAATAAATAAAGCAAAAGCGGATTTAAAAGAACTAGGTATTGAATTCCATTTCTATATGTTGAATCAATTTCCGAAGTAAAATGAGTCTAACTTTTTCAAGTTTTTTTCTCCAATCCATGCTACCGCCTGTAAAACGAATAACAATTAAAAGCGAAATTTCACATTAACTGTGGCACTTATCGTCAGTTGTCCCGGTTCGATTGGCGTAGAACTAGCCTCATTCATATTGTATGCTGCTTGATAAGGTGCAGGTCTGCTATTACTGATTTCCACTATTTCAATTGGTTGTGGATAGAGCGATAATTTCATCTTTTCAGCGATTGTTTTTGCCTTCAACTTAGCATTTTGAAGCGCTACTTTTAATGCCTGCTGATAATATATATCCTCATTAGAGATTGTAAATTGAATCGAGGATATATGGGTTGCACCGTTTTGAACAGCCGTATCAATAACGGTGCCTACTTGTGTTAGATCTGTCAGTTTTACCGTAATAGCATTAGATACCTCATACCCTCTAAATACTTGCCTGCCTTCTATATAGTCATAACGTGGAGAAATAGTATACGCTGCCGTTTGAATGCTCTCTCTCGGTATAGTTAATTCCACAATTGATTGAATAACCTGATTCATCGTCACGGCATTTTGTTCCTGTGCTTCGCTAACATCCTGTCCCGTCGTAACTACCTCTATTTGAAATTGAACCATATCTGGCTTCGCTGCTACTTGCCCACTCCCCGTTACCTTGATTACACGGCACATTGAACAATGGTTCTGATAGAACATCTCTTCCCACCTTTCGTAGGTTTACTACTAAAGGCTATGCTACTCCCTTTCAATATGTGTCACGTCAATCTTTTCAAGAGTTTATCGTGTAATTTCGTGAAAATAAGTAACGCAAGTAAGCAGCCCATTAACGCTAAAAACATATCCCATTGTGCATCCCATTTATCACCCTGCATGCCTAAAAAATCCTTCGATGCTCTGCCACCCTTCGATATTTTCGTGCTTAGCCATTCAATAATTTCGTACAAGGCTGCTACCGCTAGTAAAATACTGATAGATATCCCTGTTAACCAGGCTCCTTTCGTTAAAGGTGTGAGCCTTATCAATATTTCTCTAATAACAATTGCTGATAGCCCTTTTACAAAGTGACCAAATCGATCATAATTATTTCTTTTTAAATGAAACTCTTCCTTAATCCAGTCAAACAGAGGAACCTCCGAATACGTGTAATGACCACCTATAAATGTCAGGATCGATAAGAGTGCAATAATACTGTAGGAAAAAGTAGTAAAACGAAATTTATTGTATGTAGCGCAAATTATAATAATCACAACGACTGCAGGACTCACCTCTAAAAACCAATCCAAATATGTTTTCGGTTTAATTGCTGACCATATAAATACCGCTATAAGAATAAATAACAGGGCTACGTGTATAGTTGAATACCTTTTCTTACTCACAATACTCACTCCTTCTGCTCAACAGTATGTGAATAGAAAGAAGTGCTTATTCAACTAACGCAATGCAGTTTAGTAAGGGACAATCTAATAATTATTTATATTCTTTCAAATTGGTATTTTATTGAATCTTTTTCTAGTATAAAATCGTAGTATATAGTAACAAATTGTACCTTATTAAGAAAATCTTAATTATTTCATTAAGCTTTTATCATATTTGCTTGTTATAGTTAGAGTAATCAATCATTCTTATTTGGAGGTGAGAACATGAGTAAAACTATTTATATTGTGTTAACTGAAACGGGTTCTTGGCTATCTCGTGCGATTCAGCTGTACACGCAAGAAAATTTTAATCACGTTTCCATCGCCTTCGATTCAGAATTGAAGGAAATGTACAGCTTCGGTCGTAAATTTGAAAACAACCCTTTTATTGGGGGCTTTGTGAAAGAGGATGTGCGTTCAAGGCTATTCCGGAACGCAAATTGTGCGATTTATCAGTGTCAGGTAACAGAGGAGCAATATGACCACTTAAGACAGGAAATTCAATATTTTGATCTTCATAAAGAAAAGTATAAATATAACTTTATCGGACTCATCGGTGTCGCCTGCCGAATCCGACTTAAACGTTCTTATGCTTTTTTCTGTTCACAATTTATTGCAACCATTTTTATGAATGCAGGCATTTCCATTGACGGTCAATGCCCATACTTTACAAAACCGACTGATTTTGCAAAATGGGCCTGGATGCAGCCTTGTTATCAAGGACCCCTGCGTCATTATGTATTCTTGCCAAGAACAGCACCAATGCCAAATATCCCAATACGAACGATTGGTAAAATTGCTTAATGCTATTATTCTACATATGACGCAACGAAATCCCGTAACTCTTTATAATGAGGTTCAATTAGTAAATATTTTTTATACACTTCCATCAATTTCTCAAAAAGTTCGTATTGCTCAGTAGCAAATAATGCTTTCAAAAGATTGCATACATGCCTTGAAGTCATTTTAGCTATTGAATAATAAGAACTTGTTGGACTAGCATACTGTTCACGCCACGAGTCTATTGATTTCCGTATATTTCGCGGAGATTCATCAATAAGAAATGCAATATCCTGCTGAACAGTAGCTTCAATTTTATGTAACACATGCTCGTCAAAAGGCTCGTTAAAATAATTATATATAGCCTTACAGGATGCAATCTCATGCTCCGTTAATAGTTTAATGACCTGATTGAAATCCTCTACTTGAACGAGGGACTGGATAATCATATAAAATGCATGCTCTAAATAGTTTGTATTATATGCTTTTACAAGCGTCATAGGCTGTGGCTTTAAAATATGTAATGCGTGCCCATATTCTAAAATAATTTCGACAGCATAATTATTTAATCGATCTTCATCTATTAAATAGAGTCCGTGCCGAATGACGTGTCCTGCATCCTTTCTTACAGCTGCTTCCTTCATTAAAATATAGGCAAAAAGCATTCTTTCTCTCTCTGTTAAGATCCACTCCCCGCTACACCACCCTAATTCAACCTGCCTGATTAGCTTTTTTAGCTTTCTAAAATGTCTATTCCCACTTGTAAAATGAATCATCACATTTAATAAATGCAGCTGCTTCAGTTTTAAAGAGCGCTCATTTTTCTGATGGATGTGCTGAATAAGCTGATGAATCGTTGTGGCAACTCTGTTTCTACCGGTGAACTTCATTAATTGTTCCTTGTAATGCTGCATTAATAGCATTGGCTGTGAAATATGTACTAATGATATTTCTTTGAAAATGGTACTGATACTGTCAGCATATTCTTTTATCTCCACTATTGGCTCACTTTTTCTTTCAAAATGAATAAGATAGCCTTCTCCTATTTGAAAAGCGTAGATTCCTTCGTGCTGTCCCTTGACATTATTAAAAGCTATCTCTTTACCAAATACAAATGCTAAAAAATGCTGTAATTCAAATGGCTGGTGCATCATTATTTGCAGCATGAGCTGGTGTTGTTTTTCTGGGGATTGCACGAGCTGCTGCATTTTCAATTGTGCCATTTCAATTTCCTCATACGGGGCATAATTCCCTTGGCACCAATTGTTTACGATAAACTCTGCTAGGACAGCAATAGCCTCTTGCTTATTAATAATCATTTGTGACAATAACCTCACCTCCTCCGAACAAACATCTACAAAAAATATACCAAATTATTACTAGAAACGGAAAGGCTATTCATGCTGCTAAAAAAATCCGCTGAAAGTAGCGGATTCAAAGTCTATTCTTTTAACAATCGTATTGTTTTTTTACATATTTAAAGATTCGTGCATTTTTTAACATGGATTTAGGGAATTGAGCCGTAACGGTAACCGCTCCTGGATATCTACCAATTTCAACACCGCCAGCTATAGTAGCGCGATTTTTCACTTCTTCTTGGGATAGCTCAAGTAATTTTGTTGCACAGTTTAAAGCATTTTCTGTAGCACTCTTTATACATTCACCCGTACCAACGAATGATAGAGGGAATGCCTCCTCAAGCTGCTTTACGCCGTACTCATCTGCTAAATCTCGTGCAATCCGTTTTTCTTCCTTCGTAAATGGTTTTGCTAAAAAAGGTAGATCGTCTATATTCGGAAGTAGAATAGGGCTATCGATTGCCACCTTTTTTAAGACACTTACCTTTAACTGTACGATGCCAGAAACATTGGTAGAATGACCAGCTAGTAAGCCATCCCCCTGCATAGCACGTAAATCTCCAATATACATACCCGCTCCCGTTACCTTAACAGGGCAAATAAGGACCGCTCCTTCTCTAATTCGATTCATATGTAAATGACCATCTGTTCGGTGATTGTCTAACTCTTCCTTCGTAAATGAGAATTCATGAGAAGCACCAATTAAAGGAATACCTGTATCCCCTGCATTATATGATGCTGGCATTGCCTTCGAGGGCATTGTTCCGATTTCAGCGATAAATGGTCGAATTCTTGTCATTACACCAACTAAATCACTTGGTGCCAAGCTAACGCTATGGTTTTGTACGGATTGCTCTGGTAAACGCATAAAGGCATGAGCTTTTTGCCCAATTTTTCGCGCTGCTTCCCTTCCTATTGTTAAGCCCATTCCTCTTTTATGATTAAGAGCCATTGTATAGCCATTGACCATTTTGAACGGTGCTGTATCCGTATCACACGTAGCACAGCGTATAGCACCTGCGCCGACACTCCTTACCACCGTTTGAGGATGCAGCTTTCCACATCCAGGACATTTTACTTTTAAGAGTGGATCCCCGATAAAACGATCTACAATTTGCTGGTCCACACCAGAGGCAGTTGCACTCGATGTTACTTTTATAGAATCTATTTCTATTACAATGGAATCGCCTACTTCTGCTCCCTCAATCCGTACCGGCTTAGTCACTTCCTGTCCGCCTCTTATCGCTGGCGTCATCATTGGACCCCAACACCCAGGTGCAATATTGGCAATAATTGTGCCCCCATCCTTTAAGGGACCAAGCATATTTTCTGCGGGATCTAATATTCCATCTGTAAACTCATTAACAAACAACATTTCCACCGATTGAACGGCCTTTTCGGTTACATTCTCTTGCACTTGTTCTAATGGAGAAAGTAGTTCGTTCTGCACATTTATCATTCCCTTTCGCATCCTTTTTTTACCTATCTAAAGTATAGAGAATAGCCAAATATTGTACAAGGATTAACATGAAAAAAGGCGCATTTATTCCCTCATTTTTGTTATTTGTACACATTGTCCCCTTAATTCATCTTTTCTGTTACATATGTAAAATAATTGTCATAAAAAATGTATAGGAAATGTGAAAGAAAGTTGCTACGAAAACATTCAAACAGGAAATGGTTGTATTTTTATGCATTACAATCTTATTAAAGCTATGTTAAAATCCACATTTTATTAAATTTTTGATGTATGATGGTTCCAGTTCCAAATTTATTCTGTGACAATTATTCACAGAAGCATTACACTTCGCATGACGTTCACATTCCGCAAAGTAGATTTCGCTACTTTTGAACGTACATCTGAAAATTCCTCACCCGTATTTGGACATTTGAAAACACCTCTAACTAAGAACGATGAAAAAGCACACCTCGTAAAGAAGTGTGCTTTTTTATCCGATAAAAATATAAATAATCCTATCTTCCAAAAATAATTAATTATTCATATAATTAGTGTAGGTACAAATTCACTAACTACTGCTAGTTTGATTGGAGAGATGGAAAATTGTCGAATAATTTATATACTCCCCTTTTTATTCTTACTGATTGTGTAGAAGAGAATCTTGAAACCTCTTATTCATTACACGAGCTATATACTTTTTTACTCCGCGATCCCTATCACGATAACTTACATGTTTTATCAGCGGTTCGTGACCTATGGTGTTATTTTTATTTTGATGAGAAAGAGCTCGTACTACATCCGAAAATAAATCTAATATATAGTTTACGTTCGATGATAGTAAAAATTATAAGCACAAATGAAATAATGCAACGGTTAAAAAAATCAACAGTTGGATTGGCGGCCCAGTCCATGCTAGCTGCTATAAAAAGCATGAATCTCTTTATTGATATTTTAGATATATTCTATGAGAGCCTTGATCAGGAAATGCAGCATACATTAAATTCAATTATATCTTTTGATATTAGTAAATTATTTGATCAGCAATTTAATTTAATCGAGGAGTACCCTTCCAAGTTTGTAGGGTTACAAGCGGCGGCAATTAAGGCCATCAGACTATTCATCGTAAATCACGAGGAGCACTATACAGAATCTTTAATGGACATATCAAAGTCAGTACGAAACTACCATCTACAATATAAACAATTTTTCACCTGCAGCAATTCAACCTTATAGTGATTGGAGGAAGATATTATGGTTGTAAATTTAGTTTCGAATCAGGAAATCATTAAAGGTCTCGCTTATTTAACACATACAGGTCGGTTCCATGAATGTTTACGTCATGGTACCTTCGTATTGTCCCGTATCCAGGAAAGTAATGATGTAGAAGATGAAGTTAAAGTATTAGCAGAGCTAGTAGAGGCATGCTTGCAGCTAAGTGATTCAGTGAAGCTAAAAATTTATTTTTTGCAATATGAGGAGAAGATTAAATTTACAAAGCTTCAACAGTCACAGCTACGCTTTTTAATATTAAAAGGTCATGTACAGCTTGCTATATTAAATGACGAGGAAGCCGCGATGCATTCTTATAAAAAAGCAGCTAGCTTGGCATTTAAAATACAGGATTATGGGCGATTAACTGTTATACTTACTAACATTATTTACTTACATAAAGATACGCTTCCATTAGATCAGCTGTTAAAGCTTGCCCAATTAAACTATCTATTTGCTCACCAAGCAACAGATCGCAAAGCAATCCGAATAATTTCATGTACATTAAAATTATTAGACATTTATGTAAAGTTAATGGATTGCGAAAAGTTTTATCATTTTTATCACCTTGTTAAAAGTATGCCCGAATTACAAAATCAATATCGTGAAAAAATAATGGTCGAAATTGTTTATGCTAATGGATTAATATGTGAGAAAAAATATGAGGAAGCCTTACATGTGCTCCATTCACTAGAGGAAGAATTAATTGATTCAAGCGATTTTCTTTTACTGCTTGATGTTTTAAATAAATTCCAGGATATTTATTCAGTATATCAAACCGAGAAATTGGATGAGGTTAATAAAAAAATAGCCTTCAATAAAGAACTACAAAAAAAACGGGCCGAGGAGTTTGGGCCTATCTTCCAGCAGCGAGAGATTCAACGGTGGAAACTTCAACAACAAACCATTCATGAGTATACAAATGGATTAATCCAAAGCACAGTACCCTTTTGTTATACCTTATTCCATGTAGCTCAATCAGACTACGATCAGCTCGCACAGTTAATTGACGAAAAATGGATGAATATGCACTATAAGTCTATGAAGGTTCATGAGGAAAAGCTGCTTCTCATTACACATCAGAGGGAGGAACCTGTAGCGTTAATTTCAAATTTAAGAGATGAGATCCGCTCTCTTGAGTATGCTACATTACAGTCCACGCAAGCCTCATCCTCAAGAGAATTTTTCGACCTAGCTCATGCAATCTTATATTATAAGCAATTTAAAAGAAATCATTCAGATATGTAACGCCTAGGGAGGGCATCATACAAGGGGACAATACACTGTTAACTGTCCTCCCTCCTTCTAATCTCAGTCTATCTTGGCTAGAAATCATCCAGCTATAATCGGTAGCAGGATTCCTATCGAAACCTATTTACTCGCTACTTATCCATACATATTTCACAAAGCATTTTACTGTTAATTGGAGAATTAGCGTTAAGACAGCTATCCAGAGAATAGCTATATCTCTACCAAACGGGATAAACCACGAACCATCATTTATTAATAAAAGGGATGCTAGCAGGAGCGACAGTAAACATGAAATTACATTCAAGCCTACTATATAGACATTTTTCATTTTGACCGAAAGCACACCAATAAAAATTATATAACCTAGCCATACTGTAAAAAGAAATGATGCTCCCTCTCCTTTTAGATGTTGCCCATATTCATAATAATGAAATAAAAAGGCAACAGGCAAACAAGCAAAAACATACCCAACATATTTCATTCACAATTCACCACTCACAACATTTTAGTGTAATTTTACACTTTCCAGATATGTATATCAAATTGCAGCTTCTAACTATTTCTAAAACTTATAGGTAGATGAATCTTTTTACTTTACTAGTATTATTCGATGTTCTGCTAGGTTTATATGTAGGGAGAGTTTAGAAGTGTCCGTAACAAGCTATTTTTAACGAACAGTACTTTTTGTGTATTCTATATTTATTTATCTATAAACAAATAACCTACATATAGTCTAATAGGTTCATTTTATTCTAGTAACGTTAATCCCTACTTTTGTAATGGTATAATTTATAAAAAAGTGGAAGGACGTGAAATTTATGAAAAAATTATTCTACCTATTTACTATTTGTTTAATAATTGTTTCCTTTACCCCAGAGACTAAAGCGAGTGAACTTATAGATAAAGATACATTTTATAGCAATCAAATTTTTCCGGATGTAAATCGGAACTATGTCTTCTTTAAGCCAATTCAATGGGCATATAATAACGGCATCATTGTCGGCTCAAATGGTAAATTCAATCCGAATGATACCGTTTCCGAGGAACAATTTGCAAAAATGTATACGAATTTTTTCAATTTCCCTAACGTAAAAACTGACCAAAATGGATCGAAGGCTTGGTCAGATGTATACTATGCACGCCTGGGGGCTTACAACGCGCCACTGAACGGATATGGAAGCACCGCTCTACGCCATAAGCCGATTTCACGTGGATTGCTGGCTCAGCTAGTCGCATTTGCTCACGGCAAAGATTACGATTTAGAGAGTGCTGTTACTTATTTAATGGATAGTGGCATTTCTTCCGGACAATATCCACATGAAACTAACCCTATAAAGCGCTTTGGAGCCACTAATACATTATCGCGCGCTCAGGCCGTAACATTTTTATATCGGATGTATCAGCAAGAAAAGCATCAGTTAGAAACCGGCACGAGCTCGGTCTTTAAAGACCTTAGCTTCTCGATGCATAGCATGGATTCATATGGAATTGGCGGGAAAGTCTATGCCGCTGTTATTCAGAAGGCCTATAATGGCTATGAATTAGCCTTTGTTTCTGAAAATCATCTGATCGGTGGGTACCTAACAAAATCGGGAACAACATTTGAAGGCTATACGATTGGAAGTCCATATACAGGCGAAAAAATTGTAACTAAAAATAATAAAAGGCTCACTATTCTTGTCGATGAGCATAATAAAAACAAAATCGATGCCATTTACTGGACATCTACAACTGAATTTGCGAAAAAACAATTTGCCACAATGCATAACGATAATTCCGCGAAAAAAACGGAAAGCCTTGAGTTTTTAATGGCTGAAATTACAAATGCCACACGTGTAAAACATGGACTTGTAGCATTTAAATACGATAAAAAGCTAGCCTCTGTTGCAAAATCGCACAGTGTAGATATGTATAAAAATAATTATTTCGATCATGATTCATTAAAGGGACTATCTCCATTCGACCGTATGAAAGCAGCGGGCTTATCTTATAGAGTAGCCGCAGAAAATCTAGCACGTAGCTATACGACGATTTTCGAGGCACATAATGGCCTTTATAACTCTCCAGGGCACCGAAAAAATATTTTAAATAGCTCTTTAAAAAATATCGGTATTGGCGTTCATCACAATTACTACACTATTAATTTTATTACGTATTTTTAATAAGGGAAAAGCGCTGCCTACAGAATTAGACAGCGCTCTTTTTATTACTCGATACTTTCTGTTGTTAATTGCTCATGGCAAAAGCTCAAAATGATCGCTTCTTCCTCTTCCTCAAGCGCAAAATCTAAATACGTATTTTCTGCCTTCTCGATAATGAAGTAATTTAAAATCCGGATATCCTCTTCATTTTGTGCAACGATTACACGTACTTCGATGCCCGCTTCCGTATACAGCTCGTCCTCTTCATCTATTTCAACATCTAATAAAAACTCAAATCGCTTACCTTCAATAATATTTGTCGGGTCTTTAATTTCTTCCATTGAAAATGCACTAATTTCCATGTTGCTCGCTCCTTTTCGCGAAATCTCTCCCTTTTATGATAACCAATTTTCTCCCTTCGTCAAATGAAGGATTCAAAGTGACAGAGAAGGACTGTTGTGACACAATCATTTTAAAGGAGTTGAAGAGGTTGAAGGATTTACTATACTATCAGGATTCGATGATAAAAGAATTTACGGCAACCGTTATAAAAACTGGTACGGAGAGTGAGCGGCATTTTCTTGTGCTTAGCAATACTGCATTTTATCCAACAGGTGGAGGACAGCCACATGACACAGGCTGGATTAACGATGTTGAAGTAATCGATGTAGAAAAGGTAGACGAGGACATTCGTCATTATATAAACGGTAATAGTAGCCAAATTACAGGTGAGGTACATGGAAGGTTAGACTGGACGCGTCGATTCGACCATATGCAGCAGCATGCCGGTCAGCATATTTTAACAGCGGCATTTGTTGAGCTATTCGGCTATGAAACGGTTAGCTTCCATCTAGGGAGTGGCCTCGTGTCGATTGATTTGAATGTGAGTGACATTTCAGAAGATGAGCTACATATGGCACAGCAGCGTGCGAATGAGATCGTCCTTGAAAACCGTACGATTGAAACAAAGTGGGTGACGAAGGACGAGCTAGCTCAGTATAACTTACGCAAAGATGTTTCAGTGGACGAGGATATTCGTCTTGTTATTATTCCTGAATATGATTATAACGGCTGTGGCGGGACTCACCCTAAGTCAACTGGACAAGTACAAGCGATTAAAATTATGGAAGTCGAAAAAATGAAGCAAAATATCCGTGTTCATTTCGTTTGTGGAGGGCGGGTACTACAGGAGCTTTCGATGCGAAAAAATGTATTAACAGATGTGGCCCGTCAATTAAGTGTGCCCGAGAGTCAAGCAAATGTTGCCCTATCGAAGTTAATGCATGCGACAAAAACAACGGAAAAAGCATTAGGGGAAGCCCGTGATGCACTCCTTGTATACGAAGCAAAGGAATTAGTAGGCAGTGCCGAAGAGATCATCCCCCTATGCTTTGAAAACCGTACGATTCAAGAATTGCAAAAGCTAGGTCGATTTATTACACAGGAAGATCCGGGACGAATTGCTCTACTCGTTGGGGATAATGAAGATAAATTACAATTTATTGCCGCACGTGGCGGGGATGTAGCCACATCGATGAAAGCTATTACAGCAAATGTTCTCCCATTGATTAATGGGAAAGGTGGCGGAAACGATGCACTTGTGCAAGGTGGTGGAGAAAAGATTATCCCTGCCTCCGCGCTACTTGAGGAAATGAAAAAGGCCCTCTTATAGGGGACAGTAAAAATGCGAGAATGCTTCATGCCATTCTTGCATTTTTATTTTGAGTTGGTTGGTTACTAGCCACTTTTTGAAATTTACTAGCCGTTTTTTCGAAAATACTAGCCATTTTTTGAAATTTACTAGCCAATGTTGAAATTCACCAATTATTTAGTAGCCATTAATGAATAATACTCGCCACATCCCTTTCATATTCGCCGAATGTCTAGCCCCCACTCTAGTAAATTAGGAAAACTTTACAACACACTAGAAACCCCTTATAATATACCCACACAGGTATATAACACACCCATATCGGAGGAAGAAAAATGAAAAAACTATTCGTTCCACTTATTACGATTTTAATTCTTACTCTTGCCGCATGTTCCAGTGACAAATCCAGCTATGAAACAATTCCATTAACAGACGTAACTAAAAAAGCTGAGCAAGGCTATATTATACTCGATGTACGTGAGGAAAATGAATTTGCAGAAGGGCATATCCCAAATGCTCAAAATAAGCCACTCTCCCAGTTACAGCAGGATGACTTCGAGCAGCTTTCAAAAGAAGAGAAGTATGTGGTTATTTGTCGAAGCGGTAACCGTTCACAAACGGCAAGCGAGATTTTAGAGGCTGAAGGCTATGAGGTCGTCAATGTGGCAGAAGGCATGAGTACTTGGACAGGCGAAATAGAATAAATATTAAAAGACTTGATTTCGCCAAATCAAGTCTTTTTTTATGCCATAGTCTCTCCTCCTCTTTCAAGCATCCACTTCAACTAATCATCGTATATAAAATGCTAAAAGGAGGATTTACAGTAATAGTCAGCATACTTTCCGCCATTTAGTAAAGAATACGACAGTAAAGGTGGTGTTAATAGGATGGCATTTATACTTCAAGTAGATTTTCCTATGGATGGTCCTTTTGGTGATGATTTGTCACATAGCTTTGCCGAATTAGCCAATAGCATTAACGAGGAGCCAGGAATGGTATGGAAAATATGGACTGAAAACGCGGAAGCAAAGGAAGCTGGTGGCATTTATTTATTTCAAACAAAGGAGGATGCAGTAGCTTATCTTGAAATGCATACGGCTCGTTTAAATAGCTTTGGTACAAAAAATATTCGTGGAAAAATCTTTGCTATTAATGAGGCCCTTACAAAAATTAATAACGGGCCAGTAACCTAGATTGCCCCTTAGTGAACATAGTACCTTGCCGTTAACGAACACAACACGTAAGTACGAAGAGCATATTAAACGAATGCGGGCGCTATTAGACAATTCGCGCCCTCCCCCTCCTATTCACCCTATTCCAATTGAATTACATACTACTTTCCTTTACGCTTTATCCCCTTAGATACCTTTTTCTGCTTTCGTTTTTCCTCTAGCTTTGATTGTGCCTTTAATTTTCTTTCTAAAAAGGCAGCCTCCTTTCCTAATTTAAAATAATTTAGCAGCCGAGCGAGTTCGAGTGTCCCATCTGAAATGGCACGTTGAACAGCACAATGCGGTTCATTTTGATGTGTACAATCTCGGAAGCGACAATGCTCTGCTAGCCTTTCAATATCCCGAAAACTCGCTCCTATGTTCTCTCCCTGATCCCATAGCTGAAGTTCACGCATACCTGGCGTATCAATTAAGCAGCCGCCACTTGGTAGTAGGACGAGCTCACGATGTGTCGTTGTGTGACGTCCTTTAGCATCGTCTTCTCGAATTTCTGATATTTCCATTTTTCTTTCCATTGTTAAAGCATTGGTGATTGACGATTTCCCTACTCCCGAAGAACCGAGCAAAGCCCCAGTCTTCCCTTCCTTCAACATCATTTGAAGCGCCTCGATTCCTTCGCCGGTCACCGTACTTGTGACAAAGTAATCGACCCCTGGGGCATTCCGTTCAATTTCATTTCGATAAAAAGTTCTGTCCTCACATAAATCTGCCTTTGTGAGCACAATGATTGGCTTTGCACCAGAATCCCATGCCGCAGTTAAATAGCGCTCTAAGCGACGAATATTAAAATCCTGATTCATACTCATTACTAAAAATACAATATCCACATTTGCCGCGACAATTTGTTGCTGGATTTCAAGTCCCGCAACCTTTCGAACAAAAGCAGATTTTCTTTTTAACAGCTTATGAATAATTGCCTTTTGTTCACCAGGCATTTTTTCTACTATAACCCAATCGCCAATAGCTGGATAATCAAATCTACCTGTAGCACTATAAGAGAAATTCCCTGACACCGTCGCTAGCCACTCGCCTTGTTCTCCTGCGACACGATACGAATGTTTATGCTCTAAAACAACACGTGCGGCGCTATAGTCCTTTTTCTCATCTACTATCTGTTCTTTAAAAAATTCTGAAAAGCCTAAGTTAATTAAGTTCAATCCTGATTCCTCCTGATTTATTGCATAATAAAAAGCCTTATAAGCTGCAATTGTCGCAGTTACAAGGCTTCATACGCATGTTCAAGAGAATATACCGTCAACCGATACATTTTAGGCGTGTGAAATTGAACTGTTCGAATTGCAGTACGTCTATTACAATCACGTTCATCATTACACATCACCTTCTTTCCATTAATTACATTCACTATATCCTTGCTAACGAGGATATGTCAAATAAATATCCGTGCTACTCTTTCTTTGTTTCGGCAATGCCGCTAGCATCATTGCCGTTTAATTTACGGAATTTCATTACTATAAGTAATAATAGAGGGACAAAAATAGCAAAAACAGTTATATATAGCGGCCAGGTTTCTTTATTATATTGATTTGAGTGTACAATATTTGGATGAATAATTTGAGAGAGGGCGATAGAAATCATCCCGAGTGGTAATATTAGAGGGCGATGATCTTTTATTTTTAGTATCTCCCCTAACCCTTTTACAGATGCATAAAAATACACAAATGCTCTTACAAATATAGTGATTGCCCACATAAATGCCATAATAATTTCAATGCGTTGCAAAAAGTTCCCTACCGAAATTTTTTGTGCTAATGCATAACTAGGGAAAGTCCTGAGCGATGTATTGTTTGGACCTAAAATCAAAATACATAGCGCTATAATTATGGTTAATACCATACCACCCACGATCGTACCGATATAAAATCCTTTTTGAGCAGATTCTTGCACATTGACAGCAGATGGATAAATCATTAATAGCACGACTAATGGGAATGAAAATAACCCCATAAAATAAAAAATATTATATAGAAGTGGCTTAGGTGAAACCTCAAATACTGGTTGAATATTATGAATGTCGATTTGCGGTGAAATAAACAGAACAAAAGTAATAAATATTATAATGAAAAATGGAAATAGTATTTCGAGTGAACGTGCAAACACTTCTATTCCTAAATAAGCAGCGAAAAAAATAATGATGCCAAAAAGAGTAGCAAACGCAGCGCTTGGTGTCTCAATCATAACTTCCGTTTGTAAAAAGTTCCCTATAAAATAAAATAATTCACCAGATGAGAGCAAAGTCAATATAATAAAACCTATCGAAACGAACTTCCCTATAAATTTTCCAAGTATTTTTTCATTCATTTCTACAAAGCTTACGTTAGGCATGTTCTTTCCTAAAAAAATATATAGTTTGACCAATAACAAACTTAACATCGTACCTAGCAGGGCTACTATCCACGCATCTTGTTGTACATCTAGTGCGATGCTTGCAGGGATAATTAATATACTCGTACCAACAGTATAGAAAAGGACCATGATTGTAAATTGACGTGAACTAATCACTTGTTCTTCCATAAATTTACCTCTCTAATTTTTTCATGTAACATCAAAAACGAATGACAACAAACTTGTTTAAAGTCGTGAGTCTAAAGCAGCTATAGTGAAACGCAATTTATTTCTATAACATTCCCTTCAAAAACTCACTAATCGGTTTAAAAAACACTATAATCACATCTAGAGGATTATTAATTTTGACATTTAAACTAAGTGCAATATTTAAAGCAGTCCCCACAATCAGTAATAGAGAAAAAGTCCAGATAGTTTTACGGTCCCCGTCTTTTATTAGCTTAGGCAGAATCGTATATACAATAACCCCTGAAATAATTAAGATTCCTAAAGCAATAAACATTTCATCTTACTCCTTTTGTTCCTCTACGTTTGAGTTTTGTAAAGTAGAAAACCCATGTGTAATTACGTTGACCTCTACATCTACTTGTAACTCTGGAAAAAGCGCTGACCAATCATCCTTAATATGATGCCATTCACGAGCATTTGCACGATGAATAGCCGCACCATACTCTAAAATGTCTACTTCATATTCTTTTTGAAGGGTATGAAGTAAATGTTCTATTCGGGTTTTAATTAAATCGGCTGTTTTTTCATTAATAGTATGGAGGGTTTGTTCGTCATTTAAATGAATATCACAGTGTACTTCAGCCACATTTTGATCAACATCAATTTGAACGCGGATTTTAGGAATCCCATTTTCTATCTTTCCATCCGTTTTCGCTTTAGACGTTATTATTTCAGTAGTTAACTGCCCTTCCCCCGGACAGGATACGATTTCAATCGTGCTTTCAATTTGATCAGTTAGAAAATTATAGCTCCTGCTTTCCTCTTCACTTAAAAAACCGATTAACTTGTCATGTTTAAATAAGGCTAATCCTGTAAATTGTAATATGGCAGGTGTTTCAATTCTGTTAACATTTGTTTGATCAATCCCCAATCGCGGATCCCCATGTATATCAACTTTTGATAAAACATAACTTTTATTATCGCTATTTAACTTATTTATTAATTCATCGACATCTACTTGTCGTGTCGATCCCCATGCATCTTGTGAAATTTGAATGGAATTTAACATTTTATTCGCAGGTATTTTTTCAATGGGCGTCAATACATTTAAGACATCTTTGGCTGTAGTCTGTTGCGCGACAATAATATCAAAGTCATTTCGAATCTCATTGTCTCTCCCTAAAAAATCGATTGTATAACCTAACCCTTCCTTCGCTAAATCCTCCCCAACTACAAGTATTTGAAGATGAGCAAAATAAGGTTTTCGAGGAGAGAGTGTCGTTATTTTTCTAATCGCTTCAAATAAGGTTTTCCCCTTTGAATGGTAAGTTACGACAGGTGTACGTCCGCTAGAAGGATGACTAGCAGAAACCTCGCTAGGGTCGACTACTTGAATCGATATGGCATATTCATCGTCTATTTTGTCCACACCTATTGCAACGACAATGGCAAGCTCATTTAATTCTCGTTTACTCCAGCAACCACTTAACAAAAGAACAACTGTTAGTAGTAACATCAGTGTGATTAATTTTTTCATTCTAGTCCCTCTTTTTACTCAATGTACATTTCTTTTCATCTTGTCTGGATGCTTCCTTCCTCGTACATTATTCCTTTGACTAATTAATCGTGGGCGAGTTAACAAAGCGTTTCGTGGAAACAAAATTAAAGCATCCTTTTGCCCTTTTAAAATTAACGGAGCAAATGGACTCATATAAGGTACACCAAAAGAGCGCAAACTACATAGATGAAGAATGATGATCATAACGCCAGCCATCAGCCCGACTAGCCCAAACATTCCTGATAGTATCATTAATGGAAAACGCAACACACGTACCGCATTAGACAGTCCATAAGCGGGGAAAAGAAAGCTACAAATCGCTGTGAGTGCAACTATAATAACCATTACAGCAGAGATAATACCAGCCTGAACGGCAGCTTGACCAATGACTAACGTACCCACAATGGATATAGCAGGACCGATCATTCTCGGCATGCGGATGCCAGCTTCCCTCAGTATTTCAAAGGCAATTTCCATAATGAGTGCCTCTATAAAAGCCGGAAATGGAACACCCTCTCGTTGCGAATAAATACTAATTAACAATGGTGTTGGCAACATTTCTTGATGAAAAGTAGTAATGGCAATATATAAAGATGGAGCAACTAAGGAAATACTTATTCCGAAAAACCTGACGAGCCGAATAAAGGAACTAACAATCGCATTGTGGTAATAATCCTCTGCTGACTGTAAAAAAGAGACAAATAAAGCAGGGACGATTAGAACAAAGGGAGTACCATCTACTAAAATAGCAATCCTTCCTTCCAACAATTCACCTGCTATAACATCTGGACGCTCCGAATTATAAACTGTCGGAAATATACTGAATTTTGAATCCCGAATCATGTCTTCAATATAGTGGCTTTCCAAAATGCCATCAATCTCAATGCGATCTAAACGATCAAGTACTTCTTGCACGATTTTGTCGTTAGCAATGCCATTTATATACATGACAGCAATATCCGTTTTCGTCTCTTCACCAATCACTCTAGATTCTATCCAAAGATTGGGACTTTTAATTTTACGTCGAATTAAGGCTGTGTTTGTACGAAGTGTTTCAGTGAATGCTTCTCTCGGTCCCCTAATAACGGACTCCGTAACCGGATCCGAAATAGCCCTATCTTTTGCACCTTTAGTACTTGCTGCAATTCCCTCCGTTAGTCCATCAAATAAGATGATGGTATCTCCATTTAATAGTGTGTTATACAATGTTGGAAAATCGATTACATCTTTCACATCACCAACGGATAAAAGATGGTCCTTTAAATATTGAATCGTATCTAAAGATTCTTTATCACTGTTTTTCCTTGGATCAGGGGCAAGCGATTCTAAAATAGTATCAGTGATTATTGTTTCATTTGCTAACCCATCTATATGGATAATGGCAATATATTGTTCACTAAATTTACCAATAGACATTTTGCGAATAATTATGTCGTTACTGTTACCTAGTGTTTTTTTTATTAATTTTAAATTCTCAGCTAGGGATACACATAAAGGAGTTTTAGGAGCTGATTCAGATGTGTTAGCATTCTCTATTTCATCCATTTCATTTCCCCTCCTACTAATAGTGTTTTTAGACTATTGAAAGGATTGACGAATTTATAGCTAAATAAACCAAATTTAAAATTATAATTTTGTATGAAATAAAATTCATAACGAGAAAAACTCGCCTACTAGAGACGAGTCCATCCTTTCAATCAATATGTCTTTTACCTTATCAACTCAAGCTTATCCGTTGTGGTGAACCTATACTGCTTTTTTAGTTCTTCTTTGCTATCTGAATACGTCACAGTTGGAACCTTCCCCTCATAGTGAATGGAGACAAGCGGCGTTACCCAGTCTTGTTTGCTAAAAGCATTTTTTAATAGCGCTGTTTGCATTCTGTCGTCTTCGATTTTTACGAGCGTTCCAAACGGGTCATTGAATAAGATTTCATCGCGTCCGTCGCCATTAACATCCATAATAGGTGTGTTTTCTGCATTGAAAACCTCCATAAACTAATAGCCATTCTCACGCTCACTATAGTATTATAATTTGACTCACCACGAAAATGGTCACGCTTCTCGAAGGCTTTTAAGAGCACATCTTGAACAATATCCTCTGCCATTTGCTTATTTTTCACGTAAATAAATGCTAAACGGAGAAGCTCTTCCGCATAAGTTCGAATCAGTATTTCAAAGCTTTGTTTCTCCTTCATTTCCCCCTCCCCTTCTTGTGAAATTTTCTATTAGACGGAACCCCCTGGAAAATAGTTTCAGTTTTCATCGTAAAAAAACTCGCCTATACAAGACGAGTTCATTCCTTGCTATTTATTTTTCGCTTTCTCTAGCCATTCTTTTCGGAGCATGCCATAAATAACATGATCTACATAATGATCATAGAGCCATTCATTACTTCGAACGATACCCTCCTGTTGAAACCCCAGTCGCTCTGGAATGGCACGGCTTTTCAGATTACCCTCTGCCACATGGATTTCAACCTTATGTAAATCGTATTCCTCGAAAGCAAGTGTAACCATTGCCTTCGTTGCTCGCGTCATAATGCCCTTTCCTTGATAGGCCTCATCGAGCATATAACCAATATAGGTTGTTTTATTAGCATAATTAATAGAATTTAAACCAATCTTACCAACGATTTTTCCCTGATATACAATCGCCGTATCGAGTGCCTCATAATTCGCATATTTTTTTAAATTCATATCGATAAAATTTCTCGTTACGGTGTTGTCTGTTGAAGCATCTACCCAGCCGAGCCACTGCCGAAAATGCTCACGCCCTCTGTCAATCATTTCAAAAATCTCATCCGCATCCTTTCTAGTGACGAGCTTTAAGCTTAACTCTTCATCAATCTTGTAATAAAACATCCGTATGCCCCCTTTAATCGAGTGTTATAAAAAGACACGAGTGTAGTACTCGTGTCGTATGCATCATCCTATTTTCTATAATTTAAACTGACTAACAGCAATTCGTAGCGCTTTAGCCATCTCTGATAATTCTGTTGCCTGATTGCTCATCTCTTCAACTGTATCGTGCTGAGCAGCTGTTGATTTCGTTACCTCGTGAATATATTCGGAAGATGAGGTAGCTGTAGCAGACATTTCCTCCATCGATGCTGTCACCTCTTCCGTATTTGCGCTCATTTGTTGAGCAGAGGCACTTAACTGTTCAATTTGACGTGTAATGTTTTTGACAGATTCCACAATATCCCCGAAGCGTTGTTCTAACGAATCTATTGTCTGAAGCCCCTTCATCACATTTTCTTCACCAGATTCTGCCGCTTTTACAACCTGCCCCGTGTATCCTTGTACATTTTGGATTAATGTATTAATTTTTGAGGCAGATTCTGCCGTTTGCTCTGATAGCTTACGAACCTCGTCCGCCACAACGGCAAAGCCTTTACCTGCTTCGCCGGCACGAGCTGCCTCAATCGATGCATTTAAAGCTAATAGGTTTGTTTGATCCGAAATATCCGTGATCATATTGGAGATTAATCCGATTTCATTAGACTCCGCTTCTAGCTTATGAATGACTTCCAGCTCTGTTTCTGTGCCACTTTGAATCGCCGTCATTTGCCTAATAGAATCCTGTACAGCCTGATGACCGTTATTAATTTGCTCCTCGATCGTTTGTGTATGCTCTGCGACAGTGCTTGCAACTTCTGCTACCTGCTGTATTCCTACAGCCATTTGTTCCATTGCCATCGCACCTTCATCTGCCATTTTTGCTTGAGTTACGGACCCACGCTCCACTTCAGCTATAGCATTTGTAATCGTATCGGTCATGCTCGTTACTTTATTTACATCTTCTATTAATTCACAGGATGCATCATTCACGGCGTCGGAGCTTTTATTTACTTGCTTAATCATGTCCCGCATACTGCCAACTGTTTTCGACAGAGAACGGGCCAGTATACCTAGTTCATCCTGACGTTTACGATATGTTTTTGGTACCTCGTGCGTGAAATCGCCCTTTGCTAAATGTTCACTCATTTGAACGAGTTCCTTGATCGGACGGCTAAGTGAACGCGTGACGAATAAGGCAAAGCCAAGCCCAATAATAAGCATTACAACGGTTGAAATAACGAGGTTACGTTTTAATTCATCTAAGCCTGCTAGCATTTCACTTTTCACTGCCGTTACGGCCATTGACCAGCCGTTATCTAGTGTATGGTAGCCAATATATTGATCGTCTCCATTTGAATGCTTAAATTCATAAAAACCGGCTTCATTTGAAAGGATTTCTTCAATAGCCTTTGCCTCTCCTGTCATCTCACCTGTTTCTTTCGCCTGTGCTAGGAAATTAACTTGATTTTTTACATGCTCTGTTTTTTTATGTCCTTGAATCGTTCCATCTTCATTGACGATTAATGCATAGCCTGTTTCCCCTACTGTAATACTCTCTACAACTTCAGAAAACATATAGCCATCTAATCTTGCAATTAATAATGCATTCTCACCCGTTCTAGTGTTAATCGGGGTAGCAACCATAATAACCGGTTCATTTGTCACACGGCTAATAATAATATCAGACATAGATGTTTCACCATTGAATGCATTTTTAATATAATCACGGTCCGATAAGTCTGCTGTTGTTCCGTCAGAATAATGCGAAGTTCCACTTTCATCGACAATACCGAAAGCTAAATAATCCTCGCTTCCTTCAATACGTTTATTTAAAAATGAGAATTGCTGCTGGGAATCCATACTTTGAACTACACTTTGCTCTGCAATCCCCTCGATTTCAATATATGTACGTTTAAAAAATTCCTCTATGTAATGCGAGACATCCTCAGCCTTCCAAACTAAGTTCGTTTCAACCTGTTCCTTCAATGCTTTTGAGCTGTTAAAATAACTAAATATCCCTAAAGAGATACATGTTATAAAAAGTAATGCAATAATTGATGCAGTTAATTTGACACCTATACTTTTAATTTTCATAACAACCTCCGTCTTTTATTAATTAACTGAATTATCCAAACGACCTATAGGTTCAATCATATAACAAAAGAATCATAATAGTAAACAACATTTACCATAATATCTATGACTTTACTAGCAATTTTTTGTATTTTCGAAACAACAAAGAAGCTGCTCCATTAGAATGAAGCAACTTCATGTACTATTCTTTATTTCGCTACTAGCTCTACGACTACGATTTCCGGTAAATTAAAGAGGCGGAAAGGGAATGTGCTATTTCCTAACCCTCGACTTATAACCAATGTCGTATCCTCAGCTACATGTTTGCCTGCTGTATATTGCGGCAGCAGCCCTTGTCCAGGAGAAAAAAGGCCGCCGATAATTGGAAGACGAATTTGACCTCCATGTGCATGACCTGAAAATACGACGTCGGTAGGATTTTGAGCATATACTGCAAAATCCTCTGGTCGATGGGCGAGTAATAGTGTAAATGTATCTTCTGTCATCGTTTGTGTTGCCTTATCGAGCATTTGCTGCACGTCTAAGCCTGCTAGCGGATCTTCAATACCAACAATCGCTAAACGCTCCCCGTCGCGCTCAATCTCTTGCGATGTATTCGGTAAAATATGTACGCCTAGCTTCTCGAGTGCCTCGTAAATTTCGTCTACCCTATTTATAGCTACTTCGTGATTTCCGAGTACATAATAAACATCCGCTATTTGAACAAGCCCCTCCACTGCATGCAAGCTATTTTGCAAATCATATCGGTTTTTATCGATGAGATCCCCTGTAATAAAAATTACATCGGGATCCGTAGCTCGTACCTTTTCAATAAGCTTCGATTGTTTGTCGCCAAAAGTAGCATCATGCAAATCACTAATTTGTACTATTCGATAGCCATCAAAGGCTTGCGGAATCCGTTCAGACGAAATCGTTTCTTCTGTTACGACAAGCCAGTGATTATTCCAATATAAAAAGGCATAGCCTGCTACAAAGACAAAAAGTACATACACTAATTTTTTCACATCTACCGCTCAATTCTAAATCGATTTTTGTGTTACTCATTACATTAATCAATAATATGCACATCTTTCGGGATATTCAAGTAAAGAACCTGCCTTCCATAATCCCGATCGCGAAGACTCATCATTTCATATCGATAATACTTAAAGTCCATGATTTCCATTTCAGGCATTACCTGATAAAACTGTAATTCAACCCCATCTCCCCTTGTCACTGAAAGAGTATCTTGCTCAAATGATACTATTGGAGTTTTCACATATTTCGTAACGTCCATCCCTCGAATGATGTGCGGTGTTCTATAGTAGGTTACATATATAGCGCGACCTTCTTCTTCACTTCGCTGCACCACAAATTCGGATGAATATTCCGACTTTTCACTTGAATTTTCGATTGTGATTGAATCACCCTGTAATTCGTACTCCCAAGTTTCCACAACATATTTTTCATCAATATCAGTATAGATAAAATCAGCATACGCTTTATTGATTTGTTCCTCTCCCTTACTTATTTTCATTAGTTCTTCATCGGAAAGTATAGGTAAGGCACTTTGTTGCTGACCCATGGCAACCATTGCTAGAAGGCCCACTAGAATGTATACACTTATAATGACTACCGTAATCTTTGACGAGCTACTCTTCCATTTAACAACCTTCGATAATTGACTTAAAATAAAAAAGATAAAACCAACCAATCCAAGAAAGATCAACAACGGTACAATGAAAGTTAGACTCATACTCTCACATCCTTCCTGTTACGAAGCAGTGTACCTAATCCGTATAAGAAGGTCGCCACCACTATAAACACTAAGGCTAAAATGTAATAATTAGGCTGTATCCCTTGCTCTTTATTCCTTAAAGTCACATCAAGAATAGCAAAAGTGCCCATTTGTATCATAACAATCATAAGCATTGCAGCTAATCCGACGATCCATTTTGACAGATTCGTAAAGGAGCCGATAAAGAACCCCCCTGCGGATGCGAGCACTAATATCGCGAAAAATACAAGAACCGTCGAAAATGACAGCATCGTTTCACCGATAAACGAGCTTCCGTCCCGTAATGCTAAAAAGATATACGTGAAAATATAGAAGGAGCTCATTGCCGTTAATGTACCGACAATACATAAAATAATGAGCATAATAATAGTTGAAATCGAGGCGGTAATCCGATTTGTCACCACACTAAAATTTTCCTTCAGCATCCCGTAGTTAGCATGAATCACACTTAATATAAAAATTACAACCATCGAAAACATTAATAAGCCATCTAAGCTATAAAATATAATTTTCATACTTACTGAAGAACCACCACCATACAATGAACTTGTACCATTAACCGCAAAAATTGATATCATAAGCTGTGCAGCCAGTAAAATGATAAAGTTCGTGCTGTATGCCGCGCATTTCCACTTTACCTGCGCCCATATATTAGACCAGGCTGTCGTATGATTGAAAGACATCATCAATTCCCCCTTCACCGTCACTTGTCAGAACACGGCATATTTCACTAGCTGATACGGGCAATACTTGCACCCCTCGGCTTGAGAGTGCGGCTAGATTTACCATACTCGCCTCTACAATCGCTTCATAGAACGGTGCACCATCTCGTTGTGCTAATATCCCTGCCTCTTTCACATGCTCTAGGATGACAGACTTTTCACCACGGATTTTCACGGCCATCGTTTGCACCGCATCGAGCGAATTATACAGTTCTACAACCCCGCGCTTAATCAGTAACACGTCCTCGATTAAATGCTCCATCTCGGCAAGATAATGGCTCGAAATCATAATCAATCTTGGGTGTGCAATATATTCCTTTAAGATCGCGCGGTAAAAATCAGTTCGAATTGCCTCACCCATGCCATTCATCGGCTCATCCAGTAATGTAACAGCACACCGAGTAGAGAGTGCAAACACTAGTAGCAGGGTTGCATACTGTCCTTTCGATAGCTCCTTTGGATGGGACTTTAACGGGATATTGGCATAAGCCAGTAAACGCTCTGCTAGCTCTCCCTGCCAATTCTGATAAAATAGCTTTCCCTGCTGCAAAATTTGCGAGACCGTAAACGAAGACGAGAATGCCATATGCTCCTCGGTATATATCGTATTTGTGGAAACATATAGGCTGTTGAATGGTTTCTCGCCTAGTACTTCAATGGTTCCGCCAGTCGGCTTTTGATGTCCCGCCAAGAGCTTCATCAACGTAGACTTACCCGCACCGTTCCGACCGATCAATGCGATTATTTTGGGCTCCTCGATTTGGAATGAAATATTATGCAGGGCGTACTTTTTGCGGTATTTTTTCACAACTTGCTCACAACAGATCATTCTACTTCCCCCTTTTGCTGTACCTGTTTAATCAGGGCTATTAGCTCCTCATCAGATACGGCTAACCTTCGTGCCTCCTGGACAATTCCCTCTACAAGCTGTGTCAATGTATGTGTGCGTCTAGTCGCTAAAATTTTCTCTTTTGCATTCTCTACTACAAACATACCTAGTCCCCTTTTTTTGTACAGGATGTTTTGCTCCAGTAATATCGTTAATCCCTTCCCAGCTGTTGCTGGATTAATATTGAACATTTCTGCTAGCTGATATTGTGAATACACCTTCCCATCATCGACAAGCCGATGGGCAAGAATTTCATTTTCAAGCCATTCCGCAATTTGAATATAAATCGGTGTTTGGCTATGTGGATTGAGACTCAATTTCCCGCCCCCTTTGTATAGTATATGTCACGACTCTTAGTGCATTACTGTTGTAATGTACTATATAAAATACGGTTGTATTTGTCAAATGTTGGTCGTTTAGTTTTAATTGGGCACTTATAGGTGGGAATTGGGCTGAAACGAGATAGGATTGGGCACTTCTACAATAGAATTGGGCGCTTTCCCCACTGATTTGGGCAGAAAGTCAAAACAACACCAAAAAAAGCCCCACTTTTATTAAAGAGGGGCTGCACCATAATACTATTTCCAATTCCATTTATAAACTGTTCCTTTTGTTGTGCCAATTTCTATCACATCACAGCTTTTTAATAAGCGTTTAGCTAAATAGCGATCATCTATTTGCAAGAATTCTCTACATTCCCGATTGGTCATCGTTTCTTTAAGCAACACAAACCATTCCTGAATCGCTACCTTATGCGCCTCCTTGTCATAATTGTCACAACGATTGCAAATCCAGCCTCTATGGTAACGAGTCATACCGATACGATTACATTGCAAACAGCGAATACCAAATAGTAATTCGGTAGAACGAATATTCCACCTTGGGGCAATCGGAAAAGGAACATACATCGCTCTCTTACTTTCATGCTTAATCATTGCTATTAATGAAGAAAGTTCCGTATCATGTAAAGCGACCCGCTCATACGATTCCCAAACTTTCAGTACAAAAGTTGGGACAGATTTTACAAAGAGTGACTGTGTAGATTTCGGACTTTTTATCATATTTGGTAGCGAGCCCGTTGTCCACACGATGGCTCCAAAAACCGGGATATCATATCCTCTCGCGATTAGCCACTCCTGTAATAGCCACTTATTTCGTGCTACTTGCACTTCAGGACTTTCAAAAACGTCAACCGTCCCGTTCTCCCTCACTCGAATTAACCAATCGGGATTTTCATCAAAGGACAATTGCCCACTAATGTTTTTACTCTCTAATACTAGTAAAAATTTTGGTGACACGAGCAAACAGTCGATTTGAAAATAGGCATGGGACGTTAAGTTCACATTAAATAATACCTTGTATGGAAAAGGCAATGTGTATTTATTAAATATCTCTTCTAATCGTTGTTCACCCGCCGTACCTGCCAACAATGCATGCACTTTCCCTTCAATATTACCCTTTAGCTCCTCGTTCACTACTCTCAGCCCAAGCATCTTTAATCCATCATAATACTGCACACCCCATTTTCCTCCCCCTTCAAATTATTCACAGCTTATCCCCGGGCACCGAGTTCTCCACAGTGTTATCCTCAAAAAGCAATGATGTCCACAGAGGAAAACTCGTTTTTTGCTGAAAAATGAAAAAAGTTATCCCCAAAAGAAAAAAAGTGCCTACTTTTAAAAAAGTAAGCACCTCTATCCATGTGGATAACTAATTGTCGCTACGTTCATTATCCTCGATTCCCAAGCTCTCTTCAATAGTTCGATTTGATTTTTCCGTGTTTTCTTGCTTCCCACTATCGCCAAACAATACTGGTCTTAAAGCATCATCCCCAGAGCCCTCTGCTAATGGAACACCCGCACGGTATGCCGCTCGACAAACGAGGTGACCGGCAACAGGCGCTGTAATAAAGACGAAGATAATGCCTAAAATAAGTCGTATACTTACAAATCCATCATGGCTCCAAAAATACATAAAAGCGCCTAACAAACAAGTGAGCACCGATAATGTGGCACTTTTTGTAGCGGCATGTGAGCGCGTATAAACATCCGGCAGTCGTATCAAGCCAAATGCACTAATTACACTAATGATAGAACCGAACAATATTAGCAATACGGCAATCCACTCAACGACTTGATTTCCGCTCAACAATAACGCCCCTTTCAATATATTTAGAAAAAGCAATCGTTCCGATAAACGCTAGTATTCCTAAAATTAATATCGCCTCTAAAAAAGCCTTTGTTTTTAACACAATGGATACAATCGCTATGGACGAGATTAAATTGACACCAATTGTATCTAGCGCAATCGCCCTATCCGGCATCGATGGCCCCTTTATAACACGATATAATAACAACGCTACTGCAATCATAAATAACATAAGCGAGACTAGTAACACCTTCTCCATCATCCGCGTGTCACCTCCAAAATGGCACGTTCAAATTTGCCAATAGAACGAATTACCTCTTCCTTTGTTTCCTCTAAGTCCATCGCATGAATATAAAACACATCGCCCTCTGGGGATACCTCCATTACTACCGATCCCGGTGTTAACGTTAATAATAATGCCAATGCCGTTACTTCCCAATCACCCTGCAGGCGAGTCTGGTATGTAAAAATACCTGGCTTTATATTTAGTTGTGGCGTAAGCACCTGTTGTAAAACCGACACACTCGACAAGATTAGCTCTTGAATAAATAGAAGGATGAGCTTGAAGATCTTTGCCACTCGCCTTAAATAGAAGCGTGTACCAAAAAAACGATGCATCCCATATAAAATGACGATACCGACTAGAAAGCCTGAGACAAATGTTGAAAAACTTGCATTCGGATCGTCTTTTAATAGAAACCATAGCGCTGCAATAAATAAATTTAAAATAAACTGACCTAACATAGGCTCACCCTCCTTTACTCAGAATCCCCTAAAATAGCATCAATATAAACTGTTGGATTCGCTAATGTGTGTGCCGCATCTTCAACATATGGTGCGATTCCTTCTGCACCAATACCAACACTGATTATAAGAATAGCTAAAAGTCCCATCGAAGCTAGCGCAAGTTTGGGCAGCGGCTTTTGATTATTTTCACTAATAGTCGTTTCACCAAAAAATGACGCTAGTAAAATACGAAGTAACGAATACAGCACAATAATACTTGATGCGAAGCCTAGTGCAAGTAATACGTAGCTTTCCGCTTCAATGGCACCTTGTCCAATTAGTACTTTTCCAATAAAGCCGCTCAGTGGTGGAATACCGGCTAACGCACACATGCAAAGAAAATAAATCCAGCCAAACAACGGATAATTACGTATTAATCCACTCATATTTTTTACAAGGATTTCATCTGTTAGGAACACCATCATCCCGATAACTAAAAACAGCAGTGCCTTCGCCAACATATCATGAATTAAATAATACACCGCACCTGCAAATGCCGTTTCAGTGCCTGCCGCCAGTCCGATTAAAATAAAACCGACCCCAATAATGACATTGTAGGCGGCAATTGTACGGACATCGCGCCCTGATAGCGCCCCCATACAGCCTGCAATAATCGTTGCCCCTGCCATCACACCGATTAACGTATGTGTAACCTCTTGATTCAATGGGAACATGAGTGTAAAGGTACGGAACAATGCATAAATACCGACCTTTGTTAATAAGGCTGCGAATAAGGCTTGAACTACGGTTGGCGGCACACTATAGGAGCCCGGTAGCCAGAAGAATAGGAGTAACCCTGCCTTTAGTGCAAACACAAGTAAAAATAAAATAGATACTGTTGTTAGCACTGGATCTTGTCCAGCTTCTGCCACTCGCTGCGCAATATGTGCCATATTCAATGTTTTTAAAGTGCCATATAGATATGCCAATGCTAAGAGGAACATCCATGAAGCAACAACATTAATAAGTACATATTTTAAAGACTCACGAAGCTGAAATTTTTCCCCACCAAGTGCTACAAGTACATAAGAGGCTAGAAGCATAACCTCGAAGCATACAAACAAATTAAAAATATCCCCTGTCAAAAACGAACCATTTACACCGGCAATTAAAAATAGCACAAATGGATAAAAGAACATCTTTTCATGTTGCTCGCCAATCGTTGCAAATGCATAAAGCAAACAAACTGTCGTCACTACACTTGCTGCTAATACAAGTAATACAGCAAAGGAATCCGCTACAAATAAAATCCCGAAAGGTGGCAGCCATCCACTAAAATCAATTTTTAAAATGCCGTCTATTTGTACATGGCGCAAAAGCACAGCAGAGACCCCAATAATAAATAGCATCGTTAATAAACTAATTACTCGCTGTAGCTTTATATAATCTCGTAAAAATACGAGTAGAATAGCAGTAATAATCGGGATGATTAACGGTAAAACAATCATATTATTCATCGGATGACCCCCTTAACTCGTGGAAATCATCCGTTTCATTTGTTTTATACATACGATAAGCAAGCACGAGTACAAACGCTGTTACAGCGAAGCTAATTACGATAGCCGTTAGAATTAATGCTTGTGGCAGCGCATCTGTATAAGGTCCGTCCGATTGACTAAGCAGCGGAACATCCCCCTTTTTTAATCCCCCCATCGTTAAAATAAGTAAGTGAACGGCATGAGACAATACAGCCGTTCCTAAAATAACGCGAATTACTGTGCGAGAGAGGATTAAATAGGTGGCTACAGAAACGAGAACACCAACTACAATGATCATTAAAGATTCCATGCTATTCATCCTCACTTATACTTAAAATAATTGTGACAAGCGTGCCGATGACAGTTAACGCGACACCAGCCTCAAAAATCATCACTGTTGATAAATGTGTTTCTCCGAGCAGCGGTATATCGAAGTAGCTGTCCGTCTGAGTTAAAAAGGGTACATTAAAGAAAATCGAGCCAATTGCCGTACCTGTTGCTAACAGCACACCAAAGGCCGCAACCTTTTTAAAATCAAACGGCATCCCTTTATGGACCGTCTCGATATCGTACGTCAAATATAATAAAACAATAGCGGAGCCAAGGACGAGCCCCCCAATAAAGCCCCCACCTGGTGCGTTATGCCCTGCAAAGAATAAGTACACGCCAAGCGTTAAGACGATAAAAACAACGCCTTTTACAACTGTTCGAAGGATGACATCATTTATTTTCAACGTCTACATCCCCCTTCTTAGCCTTCAGCTTAATAAGAGTATATACGCCAAGGCCTGCGATAAATAAAACGACAACTTCTAGCATCGTATCGAATGCTCGGAAATCACCTAGTATCGTATTTACAATATTTTTTCCACCGGCTAAATTGTAGGAATCCTCAAAGTAGCTTGAAACTGCCGTAAACTTCTCATAATTCAACACAGCGAGTCCGACCAACGTAACGGTAGCCCCTACAGCTACAGCTACGATCCCCTTCGACAGCTTCACGGACGGTGGTGCCTTCTCAGATTGAAGAGCTGGTAAAAACTTAAAGGAAATTAAAAATAAGGCTGTCGTTACTGTCTCTACAACAAGCTGCGTTAAAGCAAGATCTGGTGCTCGGAAAATAACAAAGAAAAATGCTACCGAGTAGCCAAGTACCCCATTTAACAATACAGTCGATATTCGTGTTTTGGCGAACAGCATCGCTACCGACGCAAAAATCATAATGAATACGAGTACAAGCTCATAATACTGAATTGAAGAATCCTTTGAAGGATCCCAGCTAAACGAGTCTGACACTAGAAAATACCCCGCTACAACGGCAACAAAAAAAACATAAATATAGATAAAATAATAGGTTAAATTGCCATTCATATAGCGCTTTGTCAGTTGCCCAGAAGAAGTCTCACTAAAGTTAATAACCCGCTCATAAAGTACATTTAATGTCAGCCCTTCTGGTATTACTCGGTACATAGGGCGCCATTTCTTCAGCGTACGATAAAGAACAAGCCCTACAACAACGACACCCGCTGTCATTAGTAGTTCCGTGTTAACACCATGCCAAAAAGAAATATGAGGTGTCAGCTCATCGGCTGAAGGGAAGCTAGGATAAACGCTCGCCATCGCAGGCCGCAAAATATAATGCCCTAAGCTATTAGGAAATATAAAAATACCAATAACAAGACCGACTAAAATAAACGGAGAAATTAACATGCCAAATGGCGCTTCATGTGGTGGCTTTTCTAACCGTTCCCACTGAATTTTGCCGAAGAATGTCCGTAACACGATAACGGTGCAATAAACAAATGTAAATACACTTGCAATCCATGCAACAACAGGGAACACTAGCCCTATGCTTTCTAAAGAAAATATATTTAATTTCGTTATTTCTAGTGTGGCAGTGAAAAACATTTCCTTACTTAAAAATCCATTAAATGGTGGTAATCCCGCCATAGAGAAACTTCCGATCACCGCAATAGTAAATGTAAATGGCATAAGCGACATTAACCCGCCTAAACGACGAATATCTCGTGTGCCTACTTCATGGTCAATAATGCCGACCATCATAAATAACGCACCTTTAAACGTTGAATGGTTTACTAGGTGAAAGAGGGCCGCAAAAGTAGCTTGTGTGTACAGGACGGATTCCTTTGAATAGCCCATATGAAGCGAAGCCGAGCCGAGCCCAAATAAGCACATGATTAATCCTAATTGACTCACCGTGGAGTAGGCCAATAATGCCTTTAAATCAAACTGCTTCACAGCATTTAATGAACCCCAGAATAACGTCACAAGCCCTATACCACTAACTAACCAGAACCAGACCTCATGGCCACCAAAAATCGGTGTTGTTCGAGCTACTAAATAGATTCCTGCCTTCACCATAGTCGCCGAGTGTAAATAGGCACTTACAGGGGTAGGCGCCTCCATCGCATCCGGCAGCCAAATATGAAACGGAAATTGTGCTGATTTCGTAAATGCACCAAGTAATACAAGAAGCATGGTAGGGATAAATAGCGGATGCTGCTGCAGCACATCAACATTAGCAATGATTTCACGTATACTAAATGTGCCTGACATCGCATAAAGCATTAAAAAGCCTATTAGCATCCCTACGCCACCTGTAACAGTGATAAACATCGCTTTTCGTGCACCTGCACGAGATGCTTTACGGTGATGCCAAAATGCGATTAAGAGAAACGACGAAACACTTGTAAGCTCCCAAAATGCATAAAGCACCATTAAGTTATCGGAGAAAACAACACCAAGCATGGCTCCCATGAATAACAATAGGTAGCAATAGAAATGATGAAGGGATTCATTTTTGGATAAATAGAATATTGAATATAACATGACTAAACTGCCGACACCGGTAATTAACAAGCCAAAGATTATACTTAAGCCGTCCAAGTAAGTCGTAAAGTTTATTTGAAATGAGGGGATCCACTCAAATGTATTCGAAATCGTTTCACCATTCGATATACGAGGGATATATGTAGCTAAAAGCACAAATAACAATAAGGGTATCGTAAGCACGAGCCAACCAATATGAATATTTGAGAGTCGCCTATAAATGAACGGAATAAGTGCCGCCATTATAAACGGGAGCACGATTGCAAATTCAACTGTCACAAGCTAAAACCTCCTAAGTAAATATAAACATTTCAAAGAAAAAGTGAATTATCTAATCGGACTTGACTAAAAAATTAACTCACTTCATAATAGTGTGTCATATAGAGAAGATAAATAAGAACGGAGAGGCTCTACTATTCTTATTCAGATAAGTAGGTTGTCGACAATCTTCAACAAAGAGATAGAATCTTATCTATGGGTAAATGAATATTTATAAATAGCTTTCAAAAAGAAAAAACACTGTATAAAGTAAAGTATACAATATAAATGTGCTCGTTGCACTGCGATTGCTCTACTTTAAACGCAAAATTACTATTTTTATCAAATTATTGTTCATATTTTTTGATGTATGAATCTATAAAAAAGAGGTGCAAACTACAAAATGAAGCATTTGAAAAGTCGATTGGATGAAAGTATTTTAGTATGTGTGTACTACGGATTAAACGGAGAACGCCTTATTCGTAGAGGGCATAAGCTTGCTACACTACTCGATTGTCCATTATACATTTTAACTGTGGATTCGCAGCCCCTTGATGCTTTTGATGCTGAAAAATCGGGGTATATCGAGCAATGGCAGCAGCTAGCTGAAGAGCTCCAGGTAGAAGAATTTATTATAAAAGATAACGAAAAACGCCCAATTCAAAAGGTCATTAATGAGATTGCAAGAAACTATGAAGTGACTCAAATAATTGTAGGTCAAAGTGCTCAGAGCCGTTGGGAGGAAATAACGAGGGGTTCCTTCCTAAATGTACTACTAAAAGAAGTACCTTTCGTAGATTTTCATATCGTATCGATAAAGCGACCAACCGAGGATGATTCTTATGAAATCTATGAGAAAGGCGTACGTGCTTACTTAATTACTGGAGATGCACAGCATAAAGTAGCCTTTACTTGTCCAAAATCCCCTTCCTTAGAGGGTATTTTCTTCAAGGAGATTGGGACTGACTTTGATAACGGTATTTTTAAATTTACGTATAATAATAAAATGCACGAATTAACAATTACAGAAGGACTTGTTGTCGACCCAGGGAAAATTCCTACGGGTGCAATTCCAAAGGTAAATGCATAAAAGAGCTTTCAAGTGTGATATGAAATCACGCTCGTAGGCTCTTTTTCTGCTCATTTTTAGTTATGCTGCCCGCTCTGCCCTATCCTTAGGTAACAAGAGTGCTACTAGCATCAGTATCGGTAGTACCGAAATAACAATCATAGTCAAGCGTATACCGTACGAATCCATAAGCATGCCGATAACAATAGAACCAATAGCACCCATTCCGAATGCAAATCCTACCGTCAGTCCAGCCATTGTCCCAATTTTTGTCGGTACTAGCTCTTGAGCATAGACAACCGTAACCGAAAAGCTAATCATAATAAGCGCGCCGATAATAATGAGTTCGATTACCACTAACCAGAGCGGCACATAAGGCAGGACTAGGCATAACGGAATTGGCACAACGACTGATAATAAAATGACATTTTTCCGTCCAATTTTGTCGGATAACGGACCGCCAAAAAATGTTCCGACGACACCAAACGCCATAAATATAAAAATGAGGAGCTGACCCATTTCAATATTTAAGCTGTACTGTTCAATTAAATAAAACACATAAAAGTTCGTAATATTCGTCGTATAAAATGAGCGAGCAAAAATAATAATTAATAGTAGGGATAACGCGATGCCCACTTGTCTTTTCGTTAACGGCGGTAGCGATGAGAGTAGCACCTTTTTCGTCTTCGCTAACTTTTCTTCCTCTAGCTGCTTTTTATACCAAAACGCAATTTTAGTTAGTAAAAAAATACCGATAGCCGTTAAGATCAATATAACCGACGCACCATACATACCAAAAGGTAAAATTAAAAAAGCGCTAATTAATGGGGCTAGAGCTTGTCCGGAATTTCCACCCACTTGGTAAATAGATTGGGCCAGTCCTCGCTTATTTCCAGCAGCCATATACGATACGCGTGAGCCCTCTGGATGAAAAATAGCCGATCCAAATCCTAAGAATAATACCGACACTAGAATCATCCAATAGTTTGGTGCTAACACTAGCATCGTCAAGCCAATGAACGAGCTGACCATACCTAATGGTAACGCGAACGGTAATGCTTTTTTATCTGTCACAAAACCGACGACTGGCTGTAGTATAGAGGCAAACATATTGAGCACAAAAGAGATGAGCCCAAGCTGTGTAAATGTTAAACCTAGGTCACGTTCAAGTAACGGAAACATCGCCGGAATGACAGCCTGCATCGTATCGTTTATTAAATGGCATATGCCAATAGCAACCATCATGGCATAGACAGGATTATTGGGGTTAGACAAGGTTGAAGTCCTGCTCAAATTATTCACTCTTTCTATATAAAGAATATTTGTATAGTTTAGCCTATTCCCGTTCAAGATACTCTTGAGGAGTGAAGCTATGGAAATTAACTTTTTAGAAATGATTCTGAGAACAACAGGCTCTTTTTTTACTATATTAATTTTGGCGCGCCTTATTGGAAAAAAGCAGCTGAGTCAACTCACCTTCTTCCACTATGTAACAGGTATCACATTCGGTTCCATCGCATCAGAAATTGCCGCTCAAGCAGAAACACCTTTTTTCGACGGACTTATTTCACTAATTTGGTGGACTATACTAACAATATTTATAAGTTTTTTATCCTTAAAGTCAAAAAAAATGCGGGTATTATTTGATGACAAGCCGATGATTCTTATTTATGATGGTGTCATTAATCCCAAAAATTTAAAAAAGTCTAGGCTGCATACCGATGAATTGACGATGCTACTTCGCGAGCAAAGTATTTTTTCATTAGACGAAGTACAGTTTGCTATCTTTGAAACGAACGGCGAACTTAGTGTAATGAAAAAAAGCGCTATGTCTGAAGCTACTAAGCAGGATGTTAAAGCGGGGACTACCCCCTATCAATATATGCCAACAGAGCTTATTAGTGATGGTAAAATTATTTCAGAAAACTTACTTGAATTAAACTTAACAGAAGATTGGCTCCTAAAAAAATTACGAAGAAAAAATATTGATGATATAACCGACGTTTATTTTGCACAAATTTTAGAGAATGGTTCTCTTTATATTAGCTTAAAATCTCAAACGCCGATTAATCCACCTTCATAATATCGATTGGTGTAATAATTCCAATCAGTTTTTGATGTGGTTTACCATGTTCTGTTATTAAGAGCGCTTCAAATCGGCGGCCGCGCTCAACTCCCTGCTTAAAAATTTCCTCTGCCTCGTAAATCGTTATGTATCTGCTTATAAATTTATAATTTACTTCATTTTTTTCGTGCTGAAGGATGTCCTGTAATGTCGGAATGTGCTTTGGCAGTTGGGGGCCCGTAATCGATGTAGCCAGCCAATTTGTTATTCCGACAGTTGTAATGAGTCCTTGGAATGCACTCCCCTCATATACGGGAAATTGTGTAAATTTACGTTTACGAATGACCTTAAGTGTATGCTGCAACGAATCTGTCAGCTGAAAGGATAGCACTCTCTTTCTAAACAGTTGACCTACTAATTTGGGTTTTGCTAGCGCTTCATCAATATGCTCAATTTTTTCCACAACGTGAAGATGGGGCTCCGCTATAACAAATTCAATCGATGTACGATGATGCACAATTGCATTACGTAAATCGGCATATGAGCGTAAATCATCTTCATATTTTCGGACAAGCGGGCTTCTCTTTTTTGCCTGATCTACTAAACGATAGAACGGCATAAAATCCTTTGCCCCTACAATATCTCTCATCGTATGGTCGATTCGATTAAAGGCAGTTAAAAAGCGATCAGAATTTTTCAGCATCATAAACTATCACCTTTTCTATAAAAATAAGCTAGCATCAATATAAATTCATTATATTCTTATTTTTCCCATATTTAAATAGAAAAGGAGACCTTTGCCCTGAGAATATGATGCGAACATCTGAAAGATTGAAGGGATGTTCAGAAAGTTATTACTTTCTGGACACCCCCTCAATGGTTTACTGCTATATTTTTGTCAGAGACGCATTCTTCTTACTACATAACATCCCTAATCCGATTAATACGATTGTTAAGCCGATTGTTAAGCAAAGCGTGAAAAGGTAATCCTTTGCATCCTGTCCTCCGCTAATAAACTGTACACCATAGGTCGCAAGCTTCCATGGTGATATGGTCCAAAAACTACCGATAAGTGAATCAATAATTAGCCCAATCGAAATAATAATAATTGATAAAGCCGTTGCAATCGCTGTATTAAAGATAGCACTCATTGCAAGTGTTACAGCCATTACAAATAATATCCATATAATATACGTACCTAACATTTTCATAAAACTAGCGGGATCCACTGTACCATACAATATCGCTGTATAATACATACTAGCCCCATAGCCAGCGACTGCGCTAAAAATACTAACAATACTTGCAACAGCCCATTTACTTAAAAAGAACGTACGATAGGAAATCGGGCGTACATAAAGTAGCGTTGCTGTGCCGTTTTGGCGTTCTCGACTAATAGAACCGGCAAAAGCTGCAACTAATACAATTAAGCCAATTGATTGAAATTGTCCTGTTGTTGCATAGATTAAATCGATTGGAGCATAATCCGGCATCATCATCTCAAAGCCCTCAGGAACATTACCTACTGCATTCAAAATGTCTTCCAAAAAGTAATTCATTACCGGATCACTAGCTCCCAGTAGTATAAAAACAAGTGGTATCCATATAAACTTAAAGCTACGCCAGTTTTCACGTAGCTCTTTGACGAAAAATACGTTAAACTGACTCATTGCCCTACCACCTTCATAAAGATTTCCTCTAAGCTCGCCGTCACACGCTCTACCTTTGTTACAGTAAAGGGCGAAGCTGCAAGCCTTTCTAGGATTTCCGACATCGTTGGTCGCTCGTCTTGCATTTCAATATAGACAGCTGCGCCCTGAACTGTTGCAAGTAGCTCGGATTGAGAAGCAAATTGTAACGCCTCTGCTTCAGAAGTAAATTCAACCCTATACCGAGGAGCTTCAAATTTTGCTTTGACATCCACCAGTGAGCCTTGTTCTACAAGCACACCGTTACGAAGGAATAGCAGCTGGTCCGTCATTTCCTCTGCATCATTTAAAATATGCGTGGAATACAGAATCGTCGTTTGCTGCTGCAAATCCTTTAATAAATTCATAATTTCTCGACGGCCCACCGGATCGAGTGCGGATACTGGCTCATCTAATAACAGTAGCTGCGGCTTATGCACAATCGCCTGCGCAATGCCAAGTCGCTGCCTCATACCACCAGAAAACGTTACTGTTTTTTTATTTAGTGCCTCTCCAAGCCCAACAAACTCGAGCATTTTTTGTGACTCTCGTTTCGCGTCCCTTGCTGGAACACCACTTAACTTGGCTACCATCTCTGTAAACTCTAAAGCTGTTAGCCATGAAAAATATTGTGGATATTGAGGCAGGAAACCGATCGTAGAACGAATATCCTTTATCCCATCTAGTGTAATTGTGCCACTTGTTGGTTTGAGTAAGCCTGTAAGCATCGATAAGGTTGTTGTTTTTCCTGCTCCATTCGGTCCAATTAGTGCTGTAGCTGTATTGGGCTGTAATGTGAACGATACGTCCGAAACAACCTTATGTGCTCCAAAGCTCTTCGTTAAATTGTTCACTGTAATGGTCATTGATTTTTTCTCCCTACGATAAAGTAAAGAATCGGTCCAATTAAGTTAACAAAGATTATAACAAATACCCATAAAATTTTCGGACCATTCGTTTTGTGTATACGAGCTAAATCAACAAGTGCCACAACTAATAAAATCAATTGTAAAATAAGTAACGGCGCAATTAATGCCCATGGAATTTCTTCAAATGTCATATACAATCACCCCTTTCCTATTATTTTATCTTATTATTACTCTTTTGAAGATAGAGCAATTCGATACTTTTCGTCCAAAAGTTGAACGCTAGTTGACTTCCTACACTGTTGGTTTATTTTTCGCACTTTGCCGCATCTTAATTGACCTCCATTACATTCCTCTATAAAATAAGTCTATACTAAATCCAGAGTAAACTATCTTAATATATGTCAAAACAGGAGATTATGAATGGATATTTTAATAAGACAAGAACGTATAGAAGAATATACTGCGACTGAAGAAGTTGTGAAAAGAGCGTTTTTAAATGAAGAATATAGCAATAATAAAGAACATTTTCTCGTTAGTAAAATAAGAAAGTCGGATGCATTTATCCCTGAGCTTTCATTAGTTGCCATACACCAAGAGTTAGGCATTATAGGTCATATTCTTTTATCAAAAATTAACATTGTCGATGGGGAAAAATCCGTTACGTCTTTAGCACTTGCTCCAGTTGCTGTTGTACCGGAGCATCAGAAGAAGGGAATTGGAAGTGAATTAATTCGGGCCGCGCTACGAAAAGCTAAAGAAATTGGCTTTGGATCTGTCATTGTTTTAGGACATCAGGATTATTATCCAAAGTTTGGGTTTAAAGGGGCTCATTTGTGGAATATTCGTGCCCCATTTGAAGTACCAAATGAAATATTTATGGCCCTTGAATTAAATGAGAAGGCTTTAGAAAACGTGCAGGGTGTTGTTCAGTATTCAAAGCCTTTTTCAGAATAATCATAGATAAATAGAGGATATCCCGAAAATGGATTATTGCCATTTTCTACGGATATCCTCTTTATATTTGGAAGGGGCTGTCCAGAAAGTAAAAACTTTCTGAACACCCCCTTCAATTCTTAATAATGATTCATTAAGAAGTATTGCTCCTACGGTGGTCGCATCAACATGCCACCAGCCTCGTCGCAAAAGGCCCGTCTCAAAATATCTTTTGGGACGGGCCTTTTCCTCATGTTATTTATATAATTTCTCTAGGGCTTCGCGCATAGTAGGACGAATAGTGATCGCCGGCCGAGCTTCCTTTGCTTTTGCCTCGGCATCCTCTAAATCATGGGCCAACCCTAGCTCTAACAATGTCGCGACTGCCATGACACCAGCTCGTCCACCACCACTTCCACAGTGAAAGTATACTTTTTCCCCTGCTTTGTATGCCTCTACAACAAGCTGAACTCCTGCCTTGATGGAGGAGGCTACTTCTTCGCTCTCCTCTGCAATCGGAGCATGAATATAGTTATAACCGACGGACTCTGAACGACCATTCACACGTACATCGATTACTTTTTGAATAGCTTCTTCATTCACTACCTCTTGTGCATCCGCAGCACCACCAAAATAAATACGGTCCTTTACGAGTTCATCGTACATCTTTATCCCACCTTATAATAAACTTTTAATCTCATCATAACGTGGAAGTGCCGTTAATGCACCCGCTTTTGTTGCGGCCATAGCGCCAAGCTTATTACCAAATGCGACACAAGCGACTAATTCCTCTGTTGTGGTTGGTAAGCTATTATAGTGTACATATCGTAATACACCCGCCATAAATGCATCTCCAGCACCAGTCGTATCAACGGGTACAATCTTTTCTACAGGTACATGAGTGACTTCACCATTTAATACGGCATAAGTACCGTCTGCCCCTACTGTAATAAGGATAATTGGCACTAGTAAATGATCGAGTGCCGCTATCCCCTCTTCGATTGTATCCTTCTCTGTTAAGAACAACAGCTCTTCATCTGTAAGCTTTAATATATCAGCATCAGGTAAGAAGGAGGCGACAGTTTTTCGGCACACGTCCTCACTACTCCAGCGAAGTGGGCGAATATTTGCATCAATCGAAATAATAGCCCCTTTTTCCTTTGCCATGTCAACAGCCGCTCTTGTTGTTTCAAGTGCAGTAGGATGGAACATTGTGCCTGAGCAAACTTGGAAGACGGACGCCCGTTTAAAGGCTTCCTCCTGTAATTGCCCCGCCGTTACTTGTAGATCAGGTGCTTCATCAACATAATTTTTGAAAATACGTTCCCCATCCTCTGTTAAATGGACATATACACCACTTACACGCTTTACAGGAGCGAAAACGGCATAATCCATATTCACGCCTTCCTCTTGAATTTCTTGGCGGACAAATTCAGATGTTTCGTCCTCTCCTGTAATGGTAATTAATGCAGAAGGTGCACCAATTCGACTGATTCCTGCTGCTACATTAATCGTTGCACCACCTAAGTACGTTGTGAAGGATGTATTGCTACTATCCTTCGCTATATAATCAACAAAAGCATCTCCGTAAACTAAAATAAAGTCTTTTTCCGACTGAGTCATTGGTTGTCTAACCTCCGAAAATAAGTTCAGTCTAGATTACCATAAAAGCAATTAAACATTAAAGTTTTATACTATTCTAACATATAAGATAAATTTTTTTCTTTCAAAGTTCTGTTATACTGGAGAGATTGACAATGAATTTATTCATTCCAATTGTACATGTGCTAGTCATTGGAACTACGCTAATAGCATTTGCGGAGAAGCAAACACGAGCGTAAGGCTTTACTAAGCTTTCATTACATGTAGAAGTTGCGAAAGACAAGACTCGACAGTTATACAAGCGTTCGAGCTTAAGAAGAATACAGTCATGAACAATTATCGAAAAAATTTTCATCATCTGGTGAAGGATTATAAGGAAGTGTCATCTTGAAATACAACATTATGTATCCACTTATGATTATCATTGCATCCAGTAGCTACGGGATCCTATCGACCATAGTGAAAGTAGCCATGGGAAATGGCTTCACATCACCGGAGGCCATCACAAGTCAATATATTTTCGGGTTTCTATTAGCCCTGTTATTAGTTATCATCACACAACGGTCGTTACCAAGCTTAAATCGCTCTGGCTATATCACACTACTATTGGCAGGGCTCTTTACATCGACGACAGGGATTATGTACGGCTATGCCCTAAACTATTTACCCGCCTCACTAGCAGTTGTTATGCTATTCCAATTTACGTGGATCGGCATGTTTATAGATTGTGCGATTAAGAAGCGTTTACCAAGTAAACCGGAAAGTATTTCACTGATCTTTTTGTTTGCAGGAACGATTTTAGCAGCAGGCATTTTAGATGTAGATTTAAGCGCGATTGCTTGGCAAGGGTGGGCACTTGGACTAGCCTCAGCTCTGAGCTTTGCCATTTTTATTCAAATTAACTCACGCCCGGTGCAAGGCATTACAACCATCTGGCGCACATTCTTTGTTTCCTTAGTAGCACTCGCTATCATTTGCCTATTCCTAACGCCTGAAATACTTTGGAACGGTCAAATAACAGCTGGACTTTGGAAATACGGGCTAGCACTCGGATTGTTCGGTATCATCCTACCGATTTTACTATTCTCGATTGCTGTACCGAAAGTGGGAGGCGGACTCGCTTCAATACTAAGTGCGATGGAGCTTCCAGTCGCCATCCTTGCTTCCGTCCTTGTATTACACGAAGTCATCACTCCTGTACAAATTACGGGTATTGTACTCGTGCTGATTGGTATGGTATTACCTTCTTTGTTAACAATGCGTAAGAGGGCTTAATAGAACGTCTCTAATCCTTGTGTAGCAAGGGTTTGAGACGTTTTTTATTATTCAACATAAGCGCCTACTATCAGTATCAAAAAATCATACCTATCCCTCTAACCCCTTACATATTATAGGGAATAGATCTAATCAAATAATAACCTTTAATCAAAGGCATTCATGCCAATTCCGTTCACGGTAATTACAAACCTCCTAATACCCTTTTTATTTACATTCCATTGACTTTATTCTCCAAATAACGATACACTTTACTTGGATATTAAATATTCACACAAATGCGAATTTTGGCATTTGTCGATGCAAGCCATTACAAAACAAAGAAATAGGGAGGTATTTTTGTATGAAAAGATGGGGTTTACTTTCTTTATTACTTGTATTATTCCTAGTAGTTTTAACAGCGTGCAGCGACGACTCAGGTGATTCCTCCAAGGATGGCGAATCAAAGGGCAATGGTGATGATAAGCCATCTGGTAATCTAGTCATTTATACAGGTCGTGATGAAGGATTAGTGCAGGACGTGATCGATAAATTTAATGAGCGTTACCCTGATATTGACGTGCAGTTTATGACAATGGGTGCTCAGCAAATTTTAGAGCGTGCTCGTGGGGAAAAAGCGAATCCTCAAGGTGATTTCTGGTGGGGTGGTACGCAATCGGCTATGATGGTTGCAGCAAATGAAGATTTACTGCTTTCTTGGGAGCCTTCCTTTAAAGATGCCATTGATCCACAGCACCGTGATAGTGAAAATCGTTGGATTGGTGAAATGCTATTACCTGAAGTCATTATGATTAATAGTGATGTTCTAAAGCCTGAGGATGGTCCACAAGATTGGGATGATTTACTCGATCCTAAATGGAAAGATGAAATTTTAATTCGTGGCGTACTCGCTTCTGGTACAATGCGTACCATTTATTCCTCGATGATTTATCGTCAAGGACCAGATACACCTGAAAAGGGCTATGAATGGTTAGCAAAATTAGATGCGAATACAAAAGAATATACACAAGATCCAAATGCGCTTTACTTAAAGCTAACGCGTCAGGAAGGCTCGCTTTCCCTTTGGAACTTGCAAGATATTTTACTTAAAAAACATACAACAGATTATCCGTTTGATTATATTTATCCAGAAAGTGGCGCGCCAATTTTAGTTGATGGCGTTGGTATTATTAAAAATGCGAAAAATGAAGAAAATGCGAAGCTATTCGTGGAGTTCTTATTTGAGCAGGAAATGATGACAGAGCTTTCTCACGATTACTTCCAAATTCCAACACGAACAGATATCGACCTGGCAAAAATGCCTGAATGGTATCAAGATTTAGAGCTAGAAACATTCGATATTGATTGGAACATCATGTCTGAGCGTGAAGCAGAATGGATGGAATATTGGGACACGAACATTAAAGGTAATAGTAAATAATCCACACGTTTAATGGTGTTTGATGGGGTTGCTTCGAACGAAAGATTCGAATCACCCCCTTTCTTCTATAAACATCAGGATGGAAGGAGTGCTCGTAATGAAAGGTGTTCGTATCGAAGAAGTTACGAAAAAGTTCGGTCATGTACTCGGCGTCAGTGAAATGGACTTAGATATTCAGCCGGGCGAATTTTTTACGTTTTTAGGTCCGAGCGGCTGCGGAAAAACGACAACACTACGTATGATTGCCGGCTTCTACTACCCTACTACAGGGAAAATATATTTTGATAATCAGGATGTTACAACACTTCAGCCCAATAAACGAAATATTGGCATGGTATTTCAAAATTATGCCCTCTTTCCACATATGACGGTCGATGAAAATATTGCGTTTGGCTTAGAGGTTCGTAAAATGTCAAAAGCACAAATTCGAGAAAAAGTAGACCGTATCCGTGGACTCGTTCATTTAGCTCAGTATGGTAGCCGTAAAATAAATGAGCTTTCAGGCGGTCAACAGCAGCGTGTTGCTCTTGCTCGTGCACTCGTAATAGAGCCAGATATTCTTCTATTGGATGAGCCATTATCTAACCTAGATGCAAAGCTGCGTGAGGAAACACGAGTAGAAATAAAACGAATTCAATCTGAGCTTGGCGTTACAACAATCTACGTTACCCACGATCAAACGGAAGCCATGTCGATGTCCGACCGAATTATGGTGATGGAGCAAGGCGTTGTGAAGCAAATCGGCACACCGCAGGAAATTTATCATCGGCCGAACAATCGCTTTGTCGCGACCTTTATCGGGGAAACAAATTTACTAGAAATGCAGGTAACGGCTATTGAAGGAGACAGCATTACTGTTCAAGATACGAATGGCATCGTGCTACAAGGACTTACAACAAGCTTTGCACAGGGAGTAACCGCCCGTGTCGGGGATTCGATTTACGCTTCCGTCCGTCCAGAAGCATTTGAGGTCGGTCACGGAGAGAATGCCATTACGGGGCGTATTGAATTTGTTGAATTTACCGGTCTGAGTGTAAATTATATCGTCAATGTTGACGGAACTCTTTTAAAAGCAATGATTATTACTGGAAGCAGTGCTATTAAGCAGATTGGCGACGAAATTGAGCTACATATTCCACCGAGACATCTATATTTCCTCGGAGAATAGGAGGCAACGATGAAACAGCAAACAGAACCTTATAAAAATAACTGGTGGTCACGCCTGACTCAGTCACCTTATTTTGTCTATCTATTAATCTCTCCCTTATTTTTAATTTTGTTCGCTTATGTTGTCTATCCATTTTATTCGACTTTTTTACAAAGCTTTGCTGGTGACGATCAATTTGCTAACTATGCAAAGTTTTTTAGTCTCGAAAGCACTGCAAACCTAGAGGCACTTTGGAACAGTGTATATATCTCTGTAATAAGTGTGATTACCTGTGCAGTTGTTGGGGTAACAATGGCATTTCTACTTGAACGCTATGAGTTTCCAGGGCGTCGGTTATTGGCCGTATTAGTACTTGTCCCGATGGCGCTTCCACCACTTGTTGGGGTGCTCTCCTTTACGTTCTTATACGGGGAAAGTGGTATTTTCCCACGTTTCTTTCAGCAATTATTTTCATTAGAGGAGGTACCGTTCTCACTTGAAGGGATTTTAGGGGTTGTTGTCGTTCATACATTTACAATGTACACCTATTTCTATTTAACTGCTTCAGCTGCTATTAAGGGGCTCGACCCATCGCTTGAGGAAGCAGCAACAAGCTTAGGCGCGAGTCGGATTCGGGTTTGGCTTAAGGTGATCCTGCCAATGCTAACCCCCTCTCTTATTGCATCTTCCCTACTTGTGTTTATGGTTTCGATGGCTTCCTACACTGCCCCGCTAATGTTTGGTGTAGAGCGCACGATGACGATGCAAATTTATTTAGCACGTACAAACGGAAACTTAGATATGGCAGCAACTCAGTCAACTATACTTTCTTTCGTTTCGATTTTATTTTTACTCATTATGCGCTGGTACCAAAATCGGCGTAACTATCAAAACTTAAGTAAGGGCATTAGTGTCCATCGATCTGAGGTGACATCAAAGCCACTAAAATATATTTCAATTTTCCTGTCATTTTTAGGCACACTTATTTTAATTTTACCGATACTAGTATTAGTACTCATTTCGTTCTCAAAGGACGGCGCATGGACGATTCAAATCCTACCAACAGAATATACGCTCGACCATTACAAGGCATTATTCACCGATGAACGCACGTGGCGACCGATTTGGAACTCCATTCAAATGGGGGCTGTTGCGACAATTGGTAATATTCTTTTCGGTGTTGCAGCTGCCTATGCAATGGTGCGACTAAGCTTTAAGGGGAAGGCACTACTCGATATTTTAATCATGATTCCTTGGGCACTTCCTGGAACAGTAGTAGCAGTTAACTTAATTGCTGCATTTAGTACAGAAAGCGCATTTACGTTCAACCAAGTGTTAATCGGTACATTTTGGATTTTACCGTTAGCCTATTTTGTACGGCATCTGCCACTTGTGTTTCGTTCAACGTCTGCTTCTTTAATGCAGCTTGATCAATCGGTTGAAGAGGCGGCCAGAAGCCTGGGGGCAACGTGGTGGCATACGTTTAAGAAAATTGTTTTACCATTAACACTTTCAGGTATCCTTGCTGGTACTTTGCTTGCGCTAGTACAAAGTATCGGTGAATTCGTTGCATCTATATTGCTATATAGTACGTCAACGATTCCATTATCTGTAGCAATCTTCCAAAAGCTATACGCATTCAAATTTGGTACGGCCTGCGCGTACGGAGTTTTACAAATACTTTTAATATTAACTGTACTTCTAATTTCAGAAAAACTTTCAAAAGGCTCGGCTGGTTCAGCAATTTAACTAATTTCTTAGTATCTAATGGAGGCAGATGGTGTTATGTTTCAAGATTATAGAGATCAGATCAATGAAGTAGAAGGTATTAAGTTTCCGTCAAATAGCTATCGTCAAATGGTTTTACAGCCTGCATACGATGAGGCAAAGCGTCACTTTTTAACGTCAATGGTACAGATTCATATTGCCCATTTAAAAATGCTCGAGGAACAACAGCTTGTTTCCAAAGAGGATGCAAAAAAGATTGGGCAGGCAATCAAAAAATTAGATTTAGAATATTACAAAACACGAGATTATAGTCCGCAATTTGAGGATTTATTTTTCCGTATTGAAAATAAATTAATTGAGCTCGGTGGCGATATCGCGGGCAATCTACACATCGCGCGTAGCCGTAACGATATGGGCATTGCCATTTATCGGATGACGCTTCGTAAAAAAATGCTGTCTGTCATGCAGGAGCTCCTGAGTTTACGCTCTTCCTTAATCGCCTTTGCTAAGGAAAATGTCGATACGATTATGATTGGCTATACACATACACAGCAGGCGCAGCCAACTACATTCGCACATTATTTAAAGGCCGTTATTAATCAGCTCACGCGTGATTTTACAAGGATGCAAGCTGCGTACGGCACGATTAACAAAAGCAGCATGGGCGCAGCCGCGCTTACAACAACTGGCTTTAATATTAGCCGCGAGCGTATGCAGGAATTACTTGCATTTGACGGTATTATTGAAAACGCTTGGGATGCCGTGGCTGGCGCTGATTATATCGCTGAGGCTGCTACCGTTGTGCAGCTAGCCGCGCTTAATCTCGGGCGTACGTCACAAGACTTTTTACTGTGGGCAACGCAGGAGTTTAACGCCTTCCGTTTAGCGAGCCCATACGTTCAAATAAGCTCGATTATGCCACAAAAGCGGAACCCGGTATCGATTGAACATACACGTTCATTATTATCCTCTGTTGTTGGGGATACAGATACGGTATTAAAAATGATTCATAACACTCCTTTTGGTGATATTGTCGATACAGAGGATGATATGCAGCCATATTTATGGCGCGCTATGGATCGCCTAATCGGTATTTATAAGCTTTTTGGCAGCCTTGTCATTACGATGAATGTGAATAAGGAAAATTTATTAAAGCGGGCACAAAATAGCTTTGCGAACGTAACAGAGCTTGCTGATACGTTCGTTCGCTCAGAAAAAATTTCATTCCGCCAGGCACATAGCATCGTTAGTCTATGTGTGCGCACATTAATCGAGCGTAGCGAGGAATCGCTAAAAAATTTAACATGGGAAATGGCGAATGAAAAATCGCTTGAAGTAACAGGCAAAGAGCTACAAATCGCCCGTCCTGATTTTTATAATGCTTTAAAGCCGGAGTATTTTGTTCATGTCCGTACAATACTCGGTGGTCCAGCACCTGAAACGATGCGTCGCTCTCTTGAAATTGCCGAGACGGATGCAGGCGTTATGCAGGAGTGGGTAACGGATAAGGCAGATTGCATTAAAAAGGCAGAGCAGCAGCTAGAGCAACTACTACAAGGCTGGGATGAAACATGAATCGGATCATTTTAGCTGTTGATGGCGGCGCAACGAAAACGACCATGACAATTCGCAGTACGGACGGTGAGGTACTCTTCACAGAAACAACGACAGGCTCTAACTATCAGGCTATTGGTCGAGAACGTGTACAGCAAGTGTTCGCTAGCTTATTAGAGCAAGCTGCTACGACTGTATCCTGCCGGGGCATTCATGCAGCAGCATTTGCAATCGCTGGCATTGATACGAAAGAGGATACAGCAATCGTTACGGAAATTGTACGCGCAAGCTTAGCCTCCTCCCCGTTTACTGTGGAAAAAATGACGATTGAAAACGATGTAGAAGCAACCTTACTTGGGGCAGCAGGTCACTCACCTGCTTCCCTCTTAATATCAGGTACCGGTGCCATCTGCTTTAGCTACAACAGGGAATCGATTTTCCGTACAGGCGGCTGGGGACACCGTGCGGGAGATGAAGGAAGTGGCTACTGGCTTGGTCAACAAATCGTACAAGCTATTTTCCGTGCTGAGGACGGTCGTGGAGAGAGAACCTCTTTAACAGAGCTCGTGCTTTCACAATTACAGCTGGGGCACGTGGAGGAACTGTTGAACTGGCTCTATCATGCGGACTATACAAACGCTAAGCTTGCTAGTGTTGGCTCACTGCTACAAAAGGCGGTCGAGCAAGGGGATGCTGTAGCTCTGTCGATTGCTAGGAGAGCTGGCGAAGAACTTGCCCTGTTAGCAGGAGTCACGTTACGAAAAGCTAGCTATACGAATGGGGCTCATACCTTTTACTTAAACGGTGGGGTGCTAAAAAATAACCCAGCGATTTATGAAACACTTGTCCAGGATGTTCACAAGGAATATCCCCATGTACACTTTAGCCTTTGTGATGACAAGCCGATTGAATATATTGTTAAACGAGCGCTAGTTAGCTTACAGTAGATGCATTATCCTAATGGAATAAGTAAGAAAAGCAGCTCGGATTGTAACATACAACCGAGCTGCTTTTTCGTTATAGCTCTACTTTTTTCATCCCATCCTGTGCGGTAAAGTAAAGCATATTATTTTCAATAAATAAGTTTTTAACTTCCTCTCGGTAAAGGGTCGATTGCTCTGAGCCATCGAGACGGATTTTCGATAAATAGCCGCCATTAGAGTAGTTGCTAAAGTATAACCAGTCGCCATGACCGACTATAAAGAGTGCCCGCGTATCTGTAAGGAGAGAAGCTTCACCCGTTTTCTTATTCAACCGGTACAGCTTGTTATTTTGATCAGAATGACTAAAATACACATAATCGCCCTTCTCATAGCTATCCTGAACAACATGCATATAGCGATACTTGTCACTTGTTGCTTGTGGATAGTCCTCTGCAATCCACGTATGGTCCTTACGTAAATCCGTATCATTAATTAAGAAGTAATCATAACGAACACCTTTCCCACGATCCGGCACCGGGTCATTCCATGTTGTATCGAGATGGTACCATTCCCCGTCCACCTGTACTAAATTCCATGCATGGCCTCCTGTATATACTTCTCCGACAACATACATCGCTTCTACATCTAGCGCACGAAGTAGCTTCAAGGCAAAGAGTGCGTAGCCCTGACAAACTGCTTTTCCTTCCTGTGCAACTGCACAAGCACTATGCGCACTTACTACAGTATCCTCACTATAGGCGGTATTTTGAACAATATAGTCATTTGTGAATTTTACTTTTTCAAAATCCGTCATAGAGCTTGGATCTACTGTCGCAACGATTGCCGCCACTTTCGCATCAACTACTCGCTCCTGCTCTACGTTCGTCAAATACTCCTGAGATACGTTAATCGTGGCATGCATTTTCCCATACTCATACTCAATTTGCCGGGCACCTAAATGTCCCTCGATATATGTGTCCCGACTTGCCCCATCCTCAGTAGCTTGTTTCAGCATATTTTCAATATCAGCCGTACTTCCCTTATAGTCAATCGTAAAGCTTTCCTCAAAACGACTGAAATAATAATAAAAGGCGTCTGCTAGCTGCTCAGGTGACCCAATTTTTTTCGGGAGCTCAGCACTTGCTCCTTGTTGAGCAACTGTTGCTATCAATCCTGAGGTCGGTTGTTCCTGTTCTGGCTGCCCTACCGACTCCACTTCTATATTCGGCAGTACGCCTAAATCATCAAAATACTTTGTCGCTACATCGTATGCAGGCTTCGCAAATACAAGCAAAATAACAATGAATGTTAAGCGTTTTAACATTGCTTCCCTTTTCGCACCCCCTTATTTATGGATTATTACCGACTTTTAACAACTAAATTCATTGCTTCTTTAATAATTTCATCCATTTTCTCGTTGTCACCGTCAGCCTTTTGTACACATTCTAATAAATTCGTGCTCACGATCACACCGATTGTTCGATCAACTGCCGAGCGAACAGCTGATAACTGTGTAATAACCTCTTTGCAGTCTTTATCCTCTTCCATCATTTTCAATATACCGCGCAGCTGTCCTTCCATACGCTTCACACGATTTTTCATAGGGTCTGTATATTGCATTAGATTCCGAACCTCCTCAAACCTTCTTTCCTATACGATACACTATTTCGAATGAAACGTAAAAAAAGATCCCGCTTAGTAGTAGGCGAAATCCTTGCTGCAGGAGACGACCATAACCGAACAACTGTACATGAACGATCTTCTACCAGGCACAGGCTAATTAAATACTCCAATCTGCCCTTACATATTTCTTACATCCTGCTTTGCGGAAGTAGTGTGCGCTTTTATTGGTGGAGCTTTATTTATTATTCTCTGCCCATAAGCCTCACATTTTCAAGCCTTCTTTCCCCCTTAATAATCGCTGCAGCAACCCCTTCAGCAACCGCTTCAAATCTCGAATCAAACAGCATATTATCTTTGCTATTATCAATAAACCCAATCTCAAGCAGCAAGGCCGGGGCTCGCGTATGCTTCAGCACATAAAAATCAGCTTGCTTCACTCCCCTGCTCGAATGCCAATGTAGTATTAGCAGTGCGTGCTTCATCCACTCCACTACGACCCTAGCAGCTCGTAAATGCGTCGCGACAGCTTGACCGGATATCAAGACATCTTCTGCCTCTTTACGACCTTTATACATCGCGACAGGATCCTTTCCATCGTGTCTGTAGCCAAATTGGATTTGTATTATCTTCTTCGATTCATAGTTCGTCTTTACAATGCAGCCGGAGCTAGATCAATTATATTCAAGAAAGCGGACTGCCTGTAATGTCTCGTGATGTTAACGGACCTGTGCCCGACCAAATATTGAATTTTTTTCAATCGGCACCCCTTCTCGATTAAGTTTGATGGTTTTACATCAAAAAACATCATGTTTTAATCGTCAATCTATACTAATAACTTGAGTAAATGATACTTATACAAACGATGCTTTTAGAAACATAACATCGGAATATTGTACGCTTGTGAATTGTTAGAAAAGGTTGCGGAACCAATTGAAAACGAACCGATACGCTGGGTAAATTTCTCTGAATTAGAAGAGCGTCTTTTACACGAACATCATTTATATATAATGAAACAGTACTTGAATATTTTATAATCAATTCATATAAGAGACCCGTCAGATTTATACGGATTTACAACGGGAAGCAAAGAAATATCTCCGAACGAGGTGCATCTAGTATAGGGTTTGGGAAGGTTAAAGGGTTATATTTAATCGAAGATGAATTAAATCAATAGAAACTTATAATTTTTCATAGAGGAGAGTTTTACGTTTGATTTATTTACATTTTATCACTTTTCACCTTTACTACTTTCATTTTTATGGTTTAGAAATTTAGTATGTCTACTAGAAAATTTAAAACACAATAAAAATACAAAGTTGCCGACAATATTTGGCTCAATTTTGAATAGTGCATTAGTTGGTGCAATTCCCCTGTCGTTTTATCTACTACAATTTGGATGATAGTTAGTCTACATTCTTTTCAAATAATGTGCCCAAACGACGCTTTGGGAACTAATATTATACTTATAAACAGGGAAAATTTTGTTAAAGAGATTTTCATATCCGTATAAAAGCAATAATAAAAAGGGAGAATTAATATGCTTAAAATGTTTTTAGCATCTTCGTTTAAAGATGTAGTTCAGTTATTTGAAAAATTTGCTGATGAAGACTTAAAAGGGAAAACTGTAACGTTTATTCCTACTGCGAGTATTCCAGAAGAGGTAGTTCACTACGTTAATGCAGCAAGAGAAGAATTCAAAAAGTTGGGCGTGGTTCTTGAAAACCTCGATGTTGCTGTAGCATCGCCTGAAGAGATTAAAGAAAAATTGGAGCGAAACGATTTTATCTATGTTTCAGGAGGAAATACTTTTTTCTTGCTGCAAGAGTTGAGAAAATCAGGAGCAGATAAGATAATAAAAGAACAAGTTGATTCAGGAAAATTGTATATTGGAGAATCTGCAGGAGCTATAATAACCTCTCCTAATATAGAGTATATAAGATTTATGGACGATAAAGAAAAAGCTACTCAATTGAAAACGTTTGAAGGTTTAAACTTAATGAAATTTTACCCAGTTCCTCACTATAATAACGAGCCCTTTAAGGACTCTGCATCGGCTATAATTGCTCATTATGGTTCCACGTTAAACCTTTTGCCCATCTCAAATACACAAGTAATTAATGTTAAAGAAAACGATGTAATTGTTTGTTAATAGACTTAACTAAAGGGTAGCCTTGCATAATCCTGAATATTAAAATGAAATAACGTTCCCAAATGAAAGCTTGGTAACATTTCAAACAGCGACAAGTACTGTTAAATCAGTGTTTGTCGCTGTTTTTATTAGAAAATAATGCTTTGAGACGCTGTGAGAATTTTTTTAAAAGAGGACTGTTCGATTCACTTATTCTAAGATTCATCGCCTATTAATTTTAAAAATCTATGATTCCATATATTTTCATAAAAATCAATTGTCTCTTTTGCAGACATATATGAATTATTTAAAGTAGAGGTTGCTTTATGTACCATGAAGTTTTCGTACCCCAATCCATGGGCAAATTTAATCGTAGCATCCATACAGTATTCTGTTTGAGCACCACAAAATTCAATTTTTTGTACAGATAATTGGTCTAAAAGATTTTTTAAGTTTGTTTTGTAAAAAGAATTTGCATGTATTTTCCTTACAAAATAATCTTGTTCTTTAACATCTAAATTATCAATAATAGCCCATGATTTTTCCTCAGGTACTAATTCTTCATCACAGTGTTGAACAAAAATGATTGGTTTTTGTAATCCCCTATATAAGGAAATCCTATTGTTTACTTTAGTTATTAAATTTTGTAAATCAAATAAATGCGTTTTACTGTAACATACACCATTTTGCAAATCTATAATGATTAAAACATCTGCACAAGTTCCCATTATTTCTACCTCTTTTTCTTTGAAATATATTAATGATTCTATCATCTTTTTAAATATTTGTTTTAATTTTAAAAATTTAACTTAACCATTTGTATAAACTATACGTTTTCTAAAAAAATAACGTTCCCAAAAGTTTGGAAACACATCAAAAGCTATGAATGTTGTTAAATCAACCTTTCGTAGCTTTCTTTATGAACATTATTTATACGTCTTTTTATACAGGTGGCGTAAACGGTTGATATAACAGTATTTTTACTTGTTTGATTTGTTCTTCACTTTGCATAAAATCATGTATATTTCTTAACTTTGTAAATCTATTGATCTGATGGGAACCTTATTAGGATGAGGAATTTTATGCGCATGATGTGAAAACAATTCGATGGAACGGTTGTTTCTAGCGAGTTGAGGTGCTGATTATTCATCACGTGCGTTTGGTGGCAATCTGCTGTCCATCTATTATTATTGAGGGCTTTTTTCTAGTAAATCAAAATAAAAATCGGGTAGGTCAGTGCTTTATAATTTAAACCATTCAATTTCATTCGTATAAATATCGACAAGAACAGCTACATAGTAATTATCATTTTTTTTGTACAAAGTGAAACTTAAGTGTGAACCGTATGAATCTCGAAACTTTTGTTCAACAATAGGTGTTGTAGAGGAAGGTTTTCTAACGGTATTCCCACTTACTTCTGTTGTGAGCATTAGGTCAGTAAGTATTTCCTTATCATCGTGACTTATTTTGACTGGGATCATGGCTTTGTCTTCTTCGGAATAAATATTTAATTCATCTATTGTTAAATAAGTGTAATCTGGATGAATAAGATTAGCCTTGGCAAAGGTTTGGGATTCTAAGCCCCTTAAAAAGTATATTAAGACGAGAATAAATAATATTGCAATTGTACTTAATAAAATTAATTTTCTTTTATTCATTTTGTTGTTCCCTTCTTTCTGATGAAAAATAAACTATAAAATTATGATACTATAATCGTTAGAAAAATTTAAAAATAGTAGGGGCATAACTTCAACCTAATAAGGATCTCGTTATAAAAATTATATTTTCTTCCTCGGTCCTATTTGCGAGCTATGACAGCATAGCAATTAGTCGAGATGCTGTTCCACGACAAGTTGCGGTTTTTTCTTGGCGCCAGGTGTTCTTCCTGGCGTGAAGAAAAAATGTTGTGTTAGCTCGCTTTGTTTTAAACTTTTAGGTTGGTCGTACTATAAAGAGCAGTAGACATTGAGGCATAACGAAATAGCAATTCGACGGAACGGTTGTCTCTGGCGATTTGCGGTGCTGGCTGTTCGGCGCGTGGGTTTGGTGCCGATCTGCTGGCAATCACGTGATGCCGTGCTGTTGGGAATGGGGAAATTTTATACGATAGGATCTGCAAGGCCTAGTGACTAGGGTTTGTTACTGTTTTTAATGCAGGTACTTTAAGACGAAAGCAGCACTTGCCCTTTTCAAACAAAAATAGCAAAGGGCGTGTTTATGCGCCGTTTGCTATTACCTTCTTCACTATCCTTCTCTTGTTCCCTAGCCTTTTCAACTTCTAGCTTTAATGCATTAATCTGTTCTTCATAGGATGCTCTTAGTGAAGCAGTTTGTAGACTTCTGTTAAAAACTAGATTTGAATAAAATCTATGCGAATATATTGTGAATCTCTAAATCCCTTGGAGCAAGTAAAATTAACGGCTATTTAAAAACCGAACTTACAACAATTCAGATAAAAAACACCTAACTATTTATCATCAACCTCGGCAGTGTCATAACGGTCGCCAAACTTATTCTTTAATAATTGATGTGCATCCTGCTTCATATCGTCTGTGATAGATAAATACACCTTCGAGAGTGCTGTTGTAATGACGAATAAATCATCTGTTAAGCCGACCATTGGCAAGAAATCTGCTACAACATCTATCGGTAAAATAAAATAACCAAGTGCCCCAAGCATAATGAGCTTGTTGTGCTTTGGCATATCAGGGCTTTTCACGGCACAATAAAGTGTTGCAGCCGTATGCATCCCTTTAAAGCCTAGCTTCTTACCAAATTTCTTCAGGGTGCTATTGAATCCTTTATCAGAATAATGCTTTTCTTTTCCTTGTATCATTTCTTCAAGCTGAAGGTTGTTTTTCATTCACAGCGCCTCCTTAACAATTAGTACTCTGGAATCTCTTCATCCCTTGCAAAAATAGTATACCTATACTATTTAGTTATATGTACGTTGTAAAATGAAAAACGTTTCATTTTACTGAGTTCGCTTCTCTTTAAATGAGTTCCATATTTGTTGCAGTACGGTTGCGGGATTAACGATTTCATCATAGCTAATAATTGAGTTTTTCTTCAGCTTCGCATAGCCAATGGGCACCTCGTAGATTGTAACATCACGGCGCAATGCCTCTACTAGCATGTTCGTATCATAATTAAACTGTTCTCCTGGAACTTTCCTTAGCCACACAAGCTCCTGCCTTGGAATATAGCGTAAGCCCGTTTGAATATCGAGCAAGCGCCGATGAAACAGCAGCTCAAATAGCATCGATGCAGCACGATTCCCGATAAAGCTAAGCTTCGGCATATTTCTTGAACGAAATTCGCGAATACCTAAAATAATGCCATCAGAAAATATTTTGACCGCCTCTAGTATTAACCTAATATCAGCTAAACTATGCTGACCATGTGCACCTACTGTTACTATACCCTGCACATGACTTTCATATTTTAAAATATATTCAAACCCGGTTTTTAATGCTCTGCCCTTCCCTTTATTCTTCGGATGCTCTAGCACGATACATCGCTCTACTTCACGAAGCTTTTGGAAAACCGATTGATATTTTTCCGCACTCCCATCATTCACAATAATGATTTTTGTAACCTCTACCCTTTTCAATTGCTCAACAAATGGAATGAGCGATTGTAAAGGATTAAAGGCAGGTATCACAACGATCGTCTCCTTCAATGTGCATCCCCCTTTAAAAACTACATTTACTTAAAATTGTAAATGGCTTTTGAAGGGAATACAATGGGCATTCGTTCTTAGATGGGGCTGTATACCTAGACGCTCATGAGATTATGCTTCATTGTTAAATTAGCCCCTGCCTAAAAAAAAAGATGGAAAATCCCACAATGAGCAAGGGATTCTCCATTTTTCGTTAGAATTTAATATTTCTTTTTTCTGTGCTCGCTGTATGGCCAATTATTTTTTATCAAAATCAAGAACTGCCTGCAATAAACATTGTTGTCGCATCCCATTAATTTTTCCGGGAGCAATTTTAAGTACATTATTCCTCTTACCCATTTGAATAGTTCTCATAGATAAATTACGAAAACCAAAGCTGTTTCTTTGTGGAATAGTTGTATTGTACTTTGCCAAATTATTCGAAATATGCTCCATTAATTTAGAGTATATTTCGTTATTTTTTACTGATAAAAATAAAAAAGGAGCATCACATGATTCACCAAAATGAATCGATGGATGGATTACTTCTATATTTTGAAGGTCTTTTAATACCGATGAAAATTCTTTGTTATTATCCATAATATTTCTTACATACTGCTTATCTTTATTAAATGTTGGATAGTCTAATTGACAAACTTCCGAGTATGAAAGAGAACCTCTCAATGTATATCTTTGCTCTTCTAATAAAACCCTCAATTTTTTTATATGTTCTGTTAAAAACGGATTCTCTTTTGTATACAGTAAAAGTTGTGCACTGTTGGAGAATTCTAACCCTGCCTGATCTAATTCTAGGGTAGATTTAACAAAGAAAATGAACACGTGTGATTGAATTTTTTTTAAAAATGCACTGATAGAAAAAGTGTTGGATAGCAGCGTATAGTCAATGATTACCGCTTTTAATTGTCCATTATTATTAATATTGTTTATAATTTCTTCTTCATCCACCGAAGTAAGAGGTAAGCTATATCGGAGAGGCTCTATAATTAAAATATCTGTATTCTCTTCTAGTGTTGAGGAGAAATTATATTTAATGTGAAAGTCCTCAATATTTAAATTTTTGAGCATAAGTATGGTTTCAAAATAATCACCAAAAAGTTGTGTATTTAAACTACCTTTAAACATGCTTCTTATTATATACAGTACATTTAGAATTGCATTCGCTCTACTTGAAAAGAACATAGAAAATCCATCAAAACCAACGATAGCACTATAATGATTGTCTTCCCAATCTCGGTAATTAATAACTCGCCCATTGTTAAAATCTACTTTACTATTATTTAATGTGTAAAAATCATGTGAGTACGTAGGGGATTTATAAATAGGCTCTGAATGCAAGAGGCATTTCTTCTTCCATTCACATCGCAAGTCATTATACATCTGCTCTAGTAGTTTCTCGAATTTTAATATATTGTTCCCCTTTAAATAGGGAATGTTAAAGTCATCTAACTGTAAATTAATTTTAAGCTTTAATAGGTCGTATAGTTCCTTCTCTAACTCTACTTGTAAACTATTGTATGTTGTCGAAACCATCATTCTCAACTCTTTTCATAAGTTTACTTCTACAAAACATTGCTCTTCATTGACTATTAACCTTTGCGTATGCACCATAGTTTTAACACTCATTTCAAAGTATCGTAGAGAATTATTTAATTTTATTATAGAAGAGTAAAATAATAATTTTTATAATTGTTAACTATTATTAACCCCTTATTAAATATAAAATTATTAAAATTTCCTATCATGCGCTCATTTTTTGAATTAAGAAACTGTCTCTAAAGCTAAAAGACTGCAGACAAACTCGAAAATTGAGTTTTATCTGCAGCCTAGAAACTGTTTTATTTTGATGAAGTTAAAGAGTACAATCACTTAAATATTATATATTTCTTTCACTTTTTTATAGAAGGATTCACATTGGATAGCTTTTTGGCTTAAGCCTAAAACATTAAAGATATTGATGATTTCCTTAATCTTACTATTATATTCTTCAAAGTCTCCTTTATATTTTCCATCAATAATTTTACAAATCAAAGTAAAGTATAGGATCATCGTTTGTATATACATATTATCTATTACATTATTTTTAAGGCCTTTTAACTCTGTTAAGTAAAAACTCGCCTGCCCAATATTTTTAGAAAGAATATTTTTTTCTAAAATATTTAACAGCATTAATGCTACTTCATTTCTATATCTAAGCATATTCTTCAGCTTTAATAATGTACTTTTTGCACGAGAGTATACAATATCGATAAATTCACATGAATAAAAACTCAATGAATTAGTGAATAAAATGATTTCATAATACCCCCAAACATCGCATTGCACTAGATATTGCTTGAGAATATCTATTTCACTTTTATGTACATCCGTCTCGTTAATATCATCCATTAACAGACGAACAAGGGCTTGATAATGCCTATACTTTTCGTTCTTTGTCTCAAGATAATCTTTAGAAGCACTATTAACAATAGCGTTTAGTGTATCAAGATCCTTACTATAATAGGCATTTATATAGCTTCTAGTATACTTCAAATCTTGATTTTCAGTTTCTTTATATATAACCCCGAATTCTTCTAAACTTATGTTAAGCGCGTCTAATATATCTAAAAATTTTTTTACTGAAGTATCGCTTAATCCCTTTTCAAATTTAGCTACAGCAGGACGACTCAATACATTCTTATAAACTTTATTAGAAGGTATATTTTTATTTTTTCTGATCTTCCTAATAACCTCTCCAACTTCCATAAAAATACCTCCTAAAAAAGTTAATTATAGTTAACGTATAATAAAAATTATAGCATCTTATGAAAAAATATATATAATTAATCAATCGGAGGTGAAATAAATGTTCAAAAATTCATCTTTCAAACGTAATCTAGTAAAAGTATCGATTCTAGCTGCTACTATTGTAACTATCCAGCCGTTAATTTGGGATCTAATTGGTGCTTAAATTTAACAAATCCCATTAGCAATGAACTAGGGTCAAAAGATAGAAATTTAAAGAGTAGCAGAGGCTACTCTTTTTTAATTCATATTAACTTTTTGGTATTCTTGGACATATTATCAAATCAGAGAGGTTCCTAACTTGCTTATGGTTAACCTCCACAAGCAACCTATAACTATCCCCCCACCACTCATTCAATTCCCTCTAAAAAACCCGATAATAAGAATAATTATTGAACTGTAAAAAATTGTTTCTATTAGGGAGAGGTGACTTCTATGATACTTAACCGCGATGTCCTATGCGAATTGTGCAATAAAATACCTGAAACACATCGTCCACTGGCTGATGCAATTCAGGGGGCTGCACGATACACTATTTCAAATCCAAGCCTATCCTTACAAAAGTCAAAAATTGCACTTGGCATCATTATACGAGACGTTTATGAAAAGGAAATGCAAAAGAAAGTAGCCCAAGTCTCCATTCATACTCTGTTAAATAACAAGCATTTTATTGCGAAGCTTCACCCGCGCCGAATCTATTTGCTAATGAACTTAGTACGCAAAATGACATCTCACTCTAGCAATGATGTAACAACTTCTAAAGCGGCAAAGATAGTTATTGATTATTTAACTGATATTTGTGATTGGTACTTGCAGCGACTGCAAAAGGGAGAAAGGCTTGCCCCTTCTGCCTTTCCGACAAATGAGATTGTGGAAGTTCTCGAAAGTAATTTGATGACCGATTCTGCTTTTGCTTCTGATGATTTTGAAGAGGCGGCAAAATGGTTTTTAATTACGGCAAATGAAGGGAATGCGAGTGCGCAATATAATGTTGGTGTGCTATACAATCATGGTCGCGGTGTTCCGCAAAACTATGAGGAGGCGGCTAAATGGTACCAACTCGCAGCTGATCAAGGTGATGCGAATGCTCAATATGCACTCGGTGTACTTTACCAGCTAGGTCATGGCGTAGCGCAGGATTTTGTGCAGGCTGCAAAGCTATATAAGCTTGGCGCTGATGCTGGAAATGCTGATGCACAATATAATTTGGGTTCACTTTACAACCTCGGCAACGGGGTCGTTCAGGATTATGTGGAGGCGGCAAAATGGTATGAGCTCGCAGCCGCTCAAGGAAATACAAGTGCTCAAAATAATTTAGGCTTCCTCTACCATAACGGAACAGGTGTCGCACAAAGCTTTGACAAGGCAAAGGAGCTTTTCCTACAGGCGGCTGAAGCAGGAGATGCGAGTGCTGCCTATAACCTTGGCTATTTATATAGTAAGGGCCGAGGTGTAGACCAGGATGACAAGCAAGCGTTCAAGTGGTTTTTGCATGGGGCACTTCAAGGACATACGAATGCTCAATTTCAGCTCGCTCTTTGCTATAAAGCCGGACTGGGCACCAGTACAAATGTAGAGGAAGCCAAAAAATGGCTACAGGTTGCAGCGAATGAAGGACATACAAATGCACAATATTCACTCGGCTTACTCTATGGACTGAAGCACACAAAAAAATCATTAGAAGCGGCAATAGAGTGGTTTACAAAGGCTGCTAGTAATGAGCATGTGAGTGCAGCCTATGATTTAGGTCTGATTTATAAAACGTTAGAGAGCTTCGAGCTTTCCCTCAAATGGTTAAAGCGTGCAGCCATTAAAGGACATAAAGATGCACAATTTGAAATAGCACTCTTTTATTTACAGGGCCTACATGTCCCTCAAAGCTACCTGGAGGCTTATAAATGGCTACGTACTGCTGCTAATCAAAAACATCCAGAAGCAGAGTATGAGCTAGGTTATCTGTATGAAAATGGACTCGGTACAGAGAAGAACTACGATGAAGCACGCCAATGCTACCGACTTGCTGCGGAGCAAGGACATACTAAAGCACAATATAAATTAGGAAATATTTTTGACAAGGGACTAGGCGTCGCCATCGACTATGTTGAAGCTTCCAAGTGGATTCGACAGGCAGCAAGTGCTGGATATCCAAAGGCACAATTCCAGCTTGCACAAATGCATGCCAATGGTGAAGGAGTGGCAAAGGATTATCCGGAAGCGGCGAAATGGTACAAGCGTGCCGCCGAGCAAGGACACGGAAAAGCACAATTCCAGCTTGGTATGCTGTATAAAAAAGGCTTAGGTGTAGCACAGGATTACACAGAAGCTACCCGCTGGCTAAAGCAATCCATTACGAACGAATAAAAAGAAAAGCGCTATCGCCCCGTTTAGCCCCGACAAGCGCTGGAGAAAGGATCCTAGCGTGCTTGCCACGCGTAGAGACTTTCGAAGCGACCTCGAGGGGCTGGGCGATGGAGCTAGACATAAAAGAAAAGCGCTATCGCCCCGTTTAGCCCCGACAAGCGCTGGAGAAAGGATCGTGGCGTGCTTGCCACGAGTAGAGACTTTCGAAGCGACCTTGAGGGGATGAAGCAACCGTAAGGGCCTGGGAGCTAGACATGGCGCGCACTATAAAACTTATACTTTATCCTAAAATAAAAAGAAAGAGCGACGAAGTAAAATGGTACCTGTGGATAGGACACTTGAAAAAGAGTGTGCTATTCACAGGTAT
>NZ_JBAFWZ010000005.1:0-180756 GCF_036662795.1 Lysinibacillus sp. 54212 | reverse complement strand
CCTTTTGTGCGGATACACACTGCTTTTGTGCGGATGCGTCTCTTTTGTGCGGATAGCCGCTGCTTTTGTTCGGATGGCTGCTCCTTTTGTTCGCATACGACTCTCTTTTGTGCGGATGCGTCTCTTTTGTGCGGATAGCCGCTGCTTTTGTTCGGATACGACTTCTTTTGTGCGCATAGCTGCTACTTTTGTTCGGATACACACTGCTTTTGTTCGCATACGTCTTCCTTTTGTGCGGATAGCCGCTCCTTTTGTTCGCATACGACTTCTTTTGTGCGGATAACCTCTCCTTTTGTGCGGATACACACTGCTTTTGTTCGGATAGCTACTGCTCTTGTTCGGATACGTCTCTTTTGTGCGCATAACCGCTACTTTTGTTCGCATACGAAGTCAAGTCCTTAATATTGTGTAAATTACTTTTAGAATGTTTTCAACCTTAAATTACAAGTTCATATTGCGGTGAATAACCACCCCATTCCTAACACTTTTTCGGCCTTAACTTCCTGGGGGAAAGCGTTCATATTCAGTAAAGGCTGTCAAAGGCTCTTTTCACTTTGATAGCCTTTACTGAATATGAAACAATCCCTGGAATGGAAGTTAATGACTGACGAAAAATTATTTATCATTTTGAGAGTGATTTTCTTTTTTCATAATTCGTTTTTTGATATTCCATTAGCACTGCTCCCACTAGGCGAAATGCAGATTGTGTATTGGGGAATATACGTATGACAGTTTCTCGTCTTCGTACTTCTTGATTTAAACGTTCAAGTGAATTTGTACTTCGAATATGTTTGCGAATTGGCTCTGGGAAATTCATGTATTGAATGGTATCTTCGAACCCTTCATCCAGGATTTGAAGAGCCTTTTCATACTTCGAAATACCTGAGAATTGTTCCATTAACTCATCCTTAAACTTACGAATATCCTCGACTGTAATGGCTTCAAAAACACGTTTAATCATAAAACGTATTTCTGTAGAGTCCTTTTTAGGGAGCTTATCAAAAATATTACGTTTAAAATGTACATTACATCTTTGCCATGATGTCCCAATGAATTCACGTTGTATAGCTTTCTGTAACCCTTGATGAGCATCAGAAATAATAAGCTTAGGTGATTGAAGACCACGAGATTTAAGGTGTTGAAAAAAACGACTCCAACTTTCATAACTTTCAACGTGATCAACACTTAATCCAAGTATTTCTCTTTTATCATCTTCAGTAATAGCGGTTGCGATATAAATAGCTTTAGAAACAACACTCTGATGCTCACGAACTTTAATGTACATTGCATCTACAAAGACATAAGGATAATAGGTTGTATTTAATGACCGATTGGCCCATTCGTTCATAATAGGATCTAGTTTTTGTGTTAATGAGGACACAAAAGATTTCGAGACATTTTCACCACAAAGTTGTTCAACTATGTGTGTAACTTTTCTAGTAGAAACTCCGTTTACCACCATTTCTAACATCGATAGAACGAATGCTTGATCACAGCGGGCATACTTTTCAAAGACCGATGGCGAAAACTCACCATTTCGTGTTCTAGGTACTTTAAGTGTCAGCTTTCCAATACTCATCGTTAAATCGCGTTCATAATATCCGTTACGGTAATCACGACGCTCAGTTGAACGTTCATATGAAGTTGCTTGTAAATACTCATCACGTTCTTTTTCCATAAATTCATTTAACACAAGAACAATAGCTGATTTTATAACCGTTTCAATATTAGAATTCATAACTGATTCTTTTAAAACATCCATGTCTAGGCTAAACTGTAATTGAGTCATTTTTACATCCTCTTTTCTAATGTTTATCGTGGTTGAAAACATTCTGTCCAAGAGGAATAAAAATGACTCTTTCTTTTTACACAATTATATGGACTTAATCGCATACGACTTCTTTTGTGCGGATACACACTTCTTTCGTTCGGATACGTCTCTTTTGTGCGGATAGCCGCTCCTTTTGTTCGGATACGACTTCCTTTTGTGCGCATAGCCGCTGCTTTTGTTCGGATGGCTGCTCCTTTTGTTCGCATACCACTCTCTTTTGTGCGGATAGCACACGCTTGTGTTCGGATACGACTCCAAGGTAGATCCATTAAGCACTCACATATTATGATCTACTAATTCATTTCTCTTTTTTAAAATATATCTTTGAATTTTGCCACTAGTAGTTTTGGGTAATTCTTGTATAAACTCAATTTCCTTAGGATATTGGTGTTTTGATAGCTTATTTTTGACAAATACACTCAACTCGTCTTTGAGCGATTCATTCTCATCAGCTGGATTAATCAATTTTACATACGCTTTTACGATTTCGCCTTTTACAGGATCGGGTTTTCCAATAACGGCCGCCTCTCCCACTAAAGGATGCTCTAAAAGACACGCTTCGATTTCAACAGGGCCTATTCTATACCCCGCACTTGATATAACATCATCTGCACGACCTTTATACCAATAGTAGCCATCCTGATCTCTTATCGCTAAATCTCCCGTATAGAAATGGTCATTAATCACTTTTTCATTAAACTTTTCCTCGTTTTTGAAATATCCTAAGCAGAAAAAAGGAATCTGCTTGGCATCTAATATAATTTCTCCCACTTCGCCATCTTTTACTTCTTCGCCTTCACTATTTACAAGCTTGACCTCATATCCAGGTACGACACGTCCCATAGACCCCGGTTTAATAGGAACATCAAGACCATGATAATTTGCAATTATCATACCTGCTTCTGTTGAACCGTATAAATCACAAATTTTTGCGTTGAATGCTTGTTCAACAAACTCCACTAAATCTGTATTAAGCGTTTCACCAGCGCTACTAAACTTCTTTACTTTTAGATTGTATTTTTTAATACGATCCACCCCACTATTTAGCATCATACGAAATGCTGTAGGAGAATATAAAACATTAGTAACCTTATATTCTTCCCATATGCGATATAAGTTTTCCACATCAAAGGATCCTTTATAGACAACGTTTGAAATACCCAAATTCAAGGGACCTAACGTACAATTCATTAATCCGTGCGCCCACCCTAAATCTGGACCACCAAAAACAATATCATCCTCACTTATGCCCATTCCATATTTAAATAATGCATATTCACTGTATAATATTTTATGTGCCCATACTGCCCCTTTAGGAAGTCCTGTAGAGCCCGAAGTATATTGAATAACACATGGATCATTTTCACTTGTAGGCTCTGTTTCGTGAATGGATGAAAACGTATTTAAATAATCCCAAAAATTTAGCCCTTTATCATATACTTCATCTATCCTAATAATCCCAATATTAAGGTCGGAATCTTTTATTTTATTATGCTGTTCGTAATTGGTCACTAATAGCTTGCATTCAGCATTATTTATTCTGTGTAAAATAGCATCAGGACCAAACGCTGTAAATAAAGGAACATACACAGCGCCTATTTTCCATGTAGCTAAGATGGTGATAATTAGTTCCATGTCCTTGCCAAGTAATCCACTTACTTTATCGCCCTTTTTTATCCCATTGTACTTTAGTAAATTAGCCATCCGATTCGATGCTTCTCTTAAACGACTATATGTCCATGTATCTCTGTTTCCATCTTCATCATGCCAATAAATTGCTATTCTATTCGGGTCATCCGCCCATTTATCACAGCATTCGTGTGCCAAGTTGAATTTTTCTTTTGGATTCCAGTCGTATTGTTCGAAAACCTCTGTCCAAGAAAAGTCATCATAATACTGGTTATAGTTCATTTGTACACGCTCCTTATCTAGGCTATTTTACTTGAATAAAAACATCACCTTCTGGCTAGCTTTCTACTCTATTACTCGTTCAATGATTGTTGCATTTGCCATGCCTGCTCCTTCACAAATAGCTTGCAGCCCGTATCGTCCGCCTATTCTTTCTAATTCGTGCATCATTGAAATCATAATACGTGCTCCTGTTGCACCTAACGGATGACCTAAGGCAATAGCACCTCCGTTCGGGTTTAATTTATTCGGATCCGCCTCTAAATCCTTTAGCCATGCTAATGGAACAGGTGCAAATGCTTCATTCACCTCGTAAATATCCATCTCATCTAGGGTTAACCCTGCTTTCTTTAATACTTTGCGTGTTGCCTCAATCGGGCCAGTTAACATAAGCGTAGGATCGGAACCAATCACTGTTCTAGCAATGATTTTAAATCTCGGTTTCACACCAAGCTCTTCTGCCTTTTCCTTTGACATAAGCAATAGCACCGCTGCTCCATCACTCATTTGACTAGAATTACCAGCATGAATTTTCCCGTCCTCTTGGAAGGCCGGCTTTAAATTGGCTAACGCTTCTAGTGTCGTTTCCTTTCTTGGTCCTTCATCATCCTTTACAATTGCGGTTGTACCATCATCCAATGTGACTTCTAAAGGCATAATTTCATCAGAGAAGAAACCTTGCTCCCTAGCATGCAGCGCTCGACGATGACTTTCTACGGAGAATTTGTCCAAGTCCTCACGAGAGAATCCCCATTGATCTGCAATTCGCTCGGCAGAAACTCCTTGGTGAATAATTTCATATTTGGACGTCAACTCTTCACTCCAGCCAGTCTCTTTTCTAGTTGAACCGAACGGAACACGTGACATACTCTCTACACCACCTGCAATAACTACATCCATATCCCCACACATAATAGCCTGTGTCGCAAAATGTATAGCTTGCTGTCCTGAGCCGCATTGACGATCGATCGTTGTGCCTGGAACTTCAATTGGTAAATCTGCGATAAGCGCAGCTGAACGTGCAATATTTATACTTTGCTCTTCAACTTGATGTACGCAGCCTAAAATGACGTCTTCTACTTCTGCAGGGTCTATATTCGCTTTTTTCACTAGCTCTTTTATTGTTTTTGCTACCATTTCATCTGGTCGTATAGACGCTAGGGCTCCCTTTCTTTTCCCTACTGCCGTTCTCACAGCCTCTACAATGTAAACCTCTCTCATAATAGTTCCTCCACTCTGATTCATGATTGAATTTGGCTATCTTTTTCAAGCTGCCTCCCAACTTTTATTTCAAAGTCCACTAGTTTTACAGCATGTGCTGCTATTATTGTGATATACGTAACTCACCAATAATTTGGTTATTATGCTCTCCTAATTTAGGTGCACTTGTACGAATTGAAGCTGGTGTTCGAGATAGTTTAATAGGTATACCAATTTGCTTTACAGAGCCGTTCTCATGCGTGATATCGATAATCATATCTCGGTCTTGGATTTGCGGATCTTCCACCACTTCATCAAAGGTTAGAATTGGGGAGACACAGGTTTCTAAATGTTGAAGTGCTGTCATCCATTCTGCTAGCGTTTTTTCAAGCAGGATCTCCTGAATACGTGTACGCATTTTTTGTTGTATATCACTCGGTGCATTGGATTGCTCAATAAAGCTCTCTTCTCCAATAACCTGACAAAACGATCTCCAAAACTTCTTTTCAAATGCTCCAACAGATATATGGCGGTTATCCTTTGTCCTATAAATACTGTAGCATGCTAAACCTCCACTTAAATCGAGTTGGCCACGCTTCGGTACTTCATTCGTTACTAAATATTGGGGTAATGTTGTTTGTAATAACGAAACCGATCCATCTAACATAGAAATATCAACAAATTGTCCTTTTCCTGAAACAGTCCGTTCAAATAGTGCTAATAAAATGCCCGTAATCGCTTGCTGGGCACCACCTGCGATATCAGCTATTTGAACCGAGGATAAGATCGGTTTCCCCGTTTCCTCTCCTTGTAACTCCATAATGCCGGCATAACTTACAAAGTTCACATCATGTCCTGGCATATTTTTGTAGGGTCCTGTTTGCCCAAACCCTGTAATTGCACAATAAATAAGTTTTTCGTTAATTTCATTTAACACTTCATAGCTTAGGCCTAGTCGTTCCATTACGCCTGGTCGAAATGATTCTAATACAACATCCGCTGTTTTCACTAACTCTTTGAAAATTTGCTTTCCGTCATCACTTTTTAAATCGAGTGTAATACTACGTTTATTTCGATTTAGCGAATGAAACATTGCACCACCCGCATCATCTAGCTTTTCGCTTTCCCAACGCATATAATCGCCTAGTTTAGGCTCCTCGATTTTAATAACATCCGCACCAAAATCCGCTAATACTTGTGTACAATAAGGACCCGGTAATAATCTGCTTAAATCCAATATCTTAATATTGTCTAATGGTAATGACATCACATTCACCTTCCTTTTATAGAAAGAGTTTCTTCTATAAAATATAATTCAAAATACTAACCACTACACGCGTGTTAATTTACCTCTTATTGTTAAAGAGAAAATTGGAATACGTTGATTTCCGCTACGGCTGACTCGCTTTCCGCAGGCACGGCTTCAACTAATTTCTTTCGGCTAATGCCGAAAGAAATGGATTTTCAGCTCGTGCTGTTCCTGCTGGAGTCGAGTCGCCTTCGCTCCAATCAACGAGCAAGCGCCTTTTTATTAATCATTTCACTAAAAAGCACGTTTATGATCTACTAGTATTTGTATAATCAACACATCTATAACCACTATTAATAATTGGAATTACCGTTAGCTACAGACCCATTTTTTTAGCAATAATGTGTTTCATCACTTCATTTGTTCCTGCATAAATCGATGTAACCGCCGTATCACGGAAACGTCTTGCAATCTCATATTCTTCCATATATCCATATCCACCATGTAATTGCATACATTCTACCGAAACTCGTTTAGCTAAATCGCTAATCCACCATTTTGCCATCGATACTTCTGTTACAATATCTTCGCCGTTCATATGCTTCATGACTAAATTATCTACATAATTTCTGCCAATTGAGATTTCAGTTGCCATTTCAGCTAACTTAAATTGCGTATTTTGAAATGCAGATATAGGACTACCGAATGCTGTCCGTTTTTTCGTGTAGTTCATTGTAATATCTAGCATAATTTCTGCTGATTTAATCGCTGAAATAGCTACTATTAAGCGCTCCTGCTGCAAGTTTTTCATTAAATAATAGAAACCATGATTTTCTTCGCCAAGTAATTGATCTGCCGATACTCGTACATCTTCGAAAATTAGCTCACATGTGTCATTTGAGTGCTGTCCAACTTTATCGAGTTTTTTACCCTTTGTAAAACCAGGTGTGCCTGCTTCTATAACGAACAGGCTAATCCCTTTGTAGCCAGGCTCTGCTTTTGGATTTGTTTTGCAGGCAACAATGACTAAATCCGCTGAGTAGCCGTTTGTAATAAACGTTTTTTCTCCGTTAATAATATAGTTGTTCCCGTCCTTGATCGCTGTTGTCCGGATGTTTGCTAAATCAGATCCAGCTCCTGGCTCGGTCATCGCAATGGCTGTAATATATTCCCCGCTGACACAGCCAGGAATCCAACGATTTCTCTGTTCCTCAGTGCCGAAATCATGAATGTACGGGGCAGCAATGTCATTATGCAAGCCAATGCCGACCATCCCTGTGCCAATACTTTCTAATTCCTCGTGAACGATAATCGAATAAAGAAAATCTGCATTCACTCCCCCGTATTCTTCATCTGCCCAAGGGCATAAAAATCCTTGCTCCCCAAGCTTTTTCCAGAAGCTTTTTGGAATACTTTTCTCAGCTTCCCATTGTTGAAAATGAGGTAAAGCCTCTTTTGCTAAAAACTTTCGAAGCGACTCACGAAAAATTTCATGCTCATTTTTCACTTTTAATGCGATCATTTGACATACCTCCGTGTACATTAATTTAAGGATTGTAATTTTGTGATGTGTTATTTATTCGAAAAACTAGGCTTTCGTTTTTCTAAAAATGCTTGTATGCCTTCTTTCGCATCTTCTGTTGCAAATATGTCGGCAAATAAGTTGGCTTCTAGCTCCAAGCCTTTTGTTAATGGCAAATCTACTCCATCATTCACACTTTGTTTAATACGACTGAGTGCCTCTAATGAATAACTAGCGATTTTTGTTGCTAGTTTCATCGTTGCATTTAGTCCCTCACCGTTTGGTACAACTCCATTCACTAAACCAAGCTTTAATGCCTCCTCCGCTAAAATAGGATCGCCTACAAACATTAGCTCCTTCGCCTTTGCTGGGCCTATTAAGCGTGGTAATCGCTGTGTACCTCCTCCGCCAGGAAACAAGCCTAGTTTGACTTCTGGTAAGCCAATTTGAGTGAGCTCTTCAGCAATACGCATATCACAAGCTAGTGATAACTCGCAGCCGCCGCCAAACGTATAGCCATTTAAAAGGGCGATCGTTGGCTTTGGTATATTGGAAATGTACGTTAAGACTGCGTTTGTTTTTAAATTGGTCGCTATAATTTCCTCCCGTGTCTTAGTAATGAGCTCCGGGAATTCTTTAATATCAGCGCCTGCCATAAATGCTTTTTCTCCAGCCCCTGTTAAAATAATGACATTGACGCTTTCATTATGAGCAAGCTCTGTAAACACCTCTTCAAGTTCCGCTACTACCTGATTACTCAGCACATTCATTGGCGGATTATCAATTGTTACGACTGCCACACTATTTTCATGCGTATAGTGAATGAATTGTGTCATTTTCCTACCTCCCTTTTATTTTGGTTGCATACGAATGGCGCCATCTAAACGAATAGTTTCGCCATTTAAATATGCGTTTTCTACAATACTCGTTACTAAATGTGCATACTCCTCAGGGCGACCAAGACGTGATGGGAACGGTACTTGAGCCTCTAATGCTCTTTTTGCTTCATCTGATAGTGAATCAAATAAAGGAGTTTCTATTAAGCCTGGTGCAATCGTATTTACCCGAATTCCTTGTTTGGCAAATTCTCGTGCAATCGGTAAAGTCATACCTACGACTCCACCTTTTGACGCACTATAGGCTGCTTGCCCAATTTGCCCATCAAATGCGGCTACAGAGGCGGTATTAATAATGACACCTCGCTCACCCTTTTCATTCGGCTCGTTTGTAAACATTTTTTCTGCTGCTAATCGGATGACATTAAATGTGCCGATAAGATTTACTTCAATTGTTTTTACGAAATGTGCAAGATTTTGCGCACCCTCTCGTCCAATAACGCGTTGCGGTTGTCCAATGCCCGCACAATTTACAACAATATCAATCTTGCCAAATTTATCGATTGCCTTATTAATAATATTTTGCACTTCTTCCTCATTCACAACATTTGTTTTGACAAACAACACATTGTCTGCACCAAGCCTGTCAACTACTGCATGACTACGTTCCTCTTGTAAATCTAAAATAACTGCTTTCCCGCCATTTTCTACAATGCGCGTTACGGTCGCTTCACCTAAACCAGAGCCTCCACCTGTTACTAAAGCCACTTTATTACGTAATTCCATTTCATCTCGCTCCTTTTACTTTAAAATTTTTAATAAATCCTTTTGATAATGACTAATAATTTCCTCTTTTGATAAACGTCCATTAGGCTGATACCATTGTTGAATCCAATTTAGTGCCCCCAATATAAGCATCGTGAGTAAATATGAATCCGCCTGTCTAAACTTTTTCTCTTCAATCCCCTTTAATATAAGGTTATTAAATAGGGAAGAATATCGCTTTCTTAATTCGATCACTTCAGCTAGCTGTTCTTGCGAAAAAATATTCTTTGGTTCAAAAATCATATTAAAGGTTTCCTTTTCCTCGATAGCATAATCGATATGCAGCGCTACCATTTGAAAAAACTTCTCTTCTACACTAAGTGGCTGTGCCAACAGTTCTTCGATGTCTGCAATTGCTTGATTTAATACAAGGCTATGACATTGGTACAGTAGATCCTCTTTATTGCGAAAATAATAATAAAGGGAGGCTTTGGTCATTAATAGCTCTGCAGCAATTTCTTCCATCGTCGCACCTTCATATCCACGTCGATTAACAATTTTGACAGCGGATAAAATGATTTGCTTTTTTTTCTCTATACTTCTTTTCTCACTGAGCTTCATATTGCCTCCTCCTCTCACAGAGAGTTACCTAATTGACTGCCGTGACCTAATCAAAAATGGTTATTTTAAACATTCTTTCATCCATTTTTAAAATGTGTAGCTATTCATCAGCAGCAGGTAATTACTCACCGGTAAAAATTTGAACCTTAGGTTAATTATTAAAGGCACTAAATATATTTGTCAATTTATTTTTCTGAATTTTCTAAATAGATAATCCAGAAAATCATCTTTTTACTTTTTTAAGATATAATTTAATTTTACGACAATTTTTAATACACTAAGCAGAATTAATCACCACTTAAAACTCTCTGTAATTTTAGTTATCTATTTACTTTACTAGAATACGAAAAAATTTTTTCATTTCTTTCCGTTGACATTCTTGATTAGAAAAGGGTGGATTCAAATAGTACATAAAGCGAAGAGTTTTATATGTTTGCGGAAGAGACCTTAATAACCAAATATTCCAATAATAAGCACCCGTTTGATATACTATTGCAAAAGGGAGTTGGAAATATGGAAACATTTATTTTTATGGGGATCATTGTCGTTTGTGCAACTGTTTTGTTCTGTGTTGTTCGGGGTTATTTATTAATCGTTGATATTCATAGAGTGCTAGTGAAGGATAAAAAGCAATCGGTTTTAGAGGAGTATTTGCAGCAACGAGATAGCTAACAGGGGTTACGTGAGGGTGCTTGTGAAAAACGCAAAAAACACCGCCAGATGACGGTGTCGTAGTTTAAAGTGCCTTTAATAAAAACATTTCTAAAAAACGTTCTCGGTTGCCGCTGACGGATTTTAATTGTAGGTCCACATCAGCAAGGCTGTATAGGGCCTGTAGCAGGCGCTGCTGGGTCGGCTTGTTCGGCTGCTCAAGCATTAGCTTTACCCGGTAAGGATGGATTTTTAATCGCTTAGCAATTTGATGCTGTGGGTACCCTGTTTGCTGCAAATAGAAAACATTGCTCATCGTTCGAATATTCGATGCTAATAGCCCAACAAGCATGATGGGCTCTTCCTTTTGACGAAGTAAATCATGATAAATTTCGAGCGCCTCTGCCTGATTATGGCTTAAGTATGCATTTAACATTTTAAACGCATCATGCTCGAGCGTTTTTGCTACTAAATCCTCCACGAGCCCAACTGTTATTTCAAGCTCCTCGCCTAAATAGAGGGCAAGCTTTTCCATCTCCATTTGTAGCTGCAGCATATTCTCTCCAACCATTTCAACAAGCTTCCCTGCTGCTTCATCGGAAATGGCCTTTCCTAGCGCTCCTACCTCTGTTTGAACCCACACGAATAAATCGGCGTCCTGCGGGGTTTTCGCCTCTAATACAAGTGCCTTTTCTTTTATAAGCTTCGTCACCTTTTTACGTTCATCTAATTTTTCATATGGCGCAATAAAAACGGTAATCGATAGATCACTCGGGTGATTCAGCCATGCTTCTAAACGCTTTAAATCATGGTCGATTTTTTCCTTACCCTTTTCAGTTGCTTTTAAAAATGATGCGTTTTTCGCGATGATTAATTTTTTCTCAGAAAAAAACGGAATCGTATCTGCTTCATCGATTACAGCATCAACGGGACGCTCCTCTAAATCAAATAGCATCACTTCCGCCTCTTCACCGTCTTCAAGAGCGGATTTTAATTTTTTGATTGTTTCATCTATAAAATAAGATTCCTCTCCGACTAGTAAATAGACCGGAGCGAATCTACCTTTCTTTATATCATTCCAAGCTTTTGTAAACATTGTGGGAATCCCCCTCTTACTTCATTCTATACTAGTATACACGTTTTTTTCTTCGATGCGAATGTGAATAAATTAAGGCGGAAATGCGCACCCTAACCTTTGTAAAATCTTACATTGTATATAGCTTTTTAAAATCGATTCACTTATAATTGATGAAGAGTAGGAGGGATATATATGGCAGGTCATCAAGATCCAAACTATGTAGCAGAAAACCCATTCGAGGGCCGTGGACGAGCTTCACAACGTAATGATGCAATTGATGCGGGTGTAGGCTTTGCAGTATCATTCGGTTTCTTCGCTACAATGTTCATTATTGCAATGATCGTAGAAGTGGCTACTCGCTAATTTTAGAGTGTAAGAAAAAGGCTTTGTCTATAAGTGACAAAGTCTTTTTCTTATGGATTTATTTAGTAATAATCTTAGTGTTCGGTTCATCACCATAAGTCGAGCTTGCTATATAAGCGCCGCGCACTACACTACGAGCGGACGTGCATCCAGGGCATGGATTCCGTCCGTCCTTCGTGTCTTAATTAATTTTCCGTATTCCACCAAATCATCCGTGAGTAGATTGGCAACGATAGGTTTTCAATTTTTATATACGAAAGAACTTTTGCTCTAAAATTTAACTAGAAAATTAATGATATTTATTGTAGTATTCTATTTTACTCGTGGCCAAATGAAATATGAAATAGATATGATAAAATCAATTCCCAGTACTAAAGACCATACTTTTAGTGTTTCAAAAAATATAGAGCTACGATCCGGATCATTTACTAGGTATATCAATATTGATAAAAATCCTGCTCCGATGATATATGCAAATAAATGCTGAAAAGACCCCTTCAAGGAATTACGAGCAAATGCGAAACCAGTCTTTTTTTCAGGCTTTGTTCCCTCTTTTTTTATGTAGTATAAGAACCTCTCATCAGCCCAACGAATGATACTTTTTCCAAAAGCAACCGACACACCTAAATAGATAGCAGCAATTGCGTGAGCCATAGTTGCAGTTCCACCCTTTAATAGATCCGTAGCAGTTATGATTAGCAGAAACAAATCAATCACTGGTGTTAGAAATAGAAAGAACGTTCCCACTTTTTTGTAGTTAAATACATAACGCAAAGTTAGACCGAGTATTATAACAATCCAAAATCCAATTTCTGCTGCAACAATTGACATAGTAATATAATTCAATTAACCACCCCACATTTATACTTATTAAGACTTACGCTTTTATAATGTCTATTACATGCATACGAACGAAACAATTATAAGTTGCAGTTTTATTGAAATTTGGAAATATATATACTTTATCGCCATTCAGAACAAGTGAATCGAACAGTCTTCTTTAAAATTATTTTTAGCAGCGTCTCAAAGTGTTATTTTCTATAAAAAACAGCGATAAACACTGATTTAACAGTATTTGTCGCTATTTGAAATGTTATCATGCTTTTATTTGGGAACGTTACTAAGGTTTATTTATGTATACGTTATAAATCCTTGTTACACTAAATCCCTCCGTTAAATAACTTAGGTTTTATTGTGCTAATTGAAGAAAGTAATCCCTTATATCTTTTGGCAATTCATCAACTGCAAGCACTTCTAACTTTTTTGTACCTGGTGTAGTCATAATAAAAAAAGTTTTTTCATCATATTCAAAAAAAGTGAATTGACCTACACGATTTGGAGACGTATCCAGACTATTTATAAATTCAAAATCCTCTTCCTTAAAATTATCTTCATACCCATCTAACATTAACTTCTTTGCATCTTCAAAGTCATCAGCAAATGAAATCGCTTGATATAGTTCTAACGAATTTTTAGGTGTATAGAAAACAGCATAATACATTGCTCCACCAAGTATTACTAAAACTAATATTAAGAAAGCAATCCGATTTTTTAGTATCTTTTTCTTAGAAATCTCCACAATATTACCCCCTTCTAATCCCAACTGTACAACAAAAGTTAACACTCTTATTTCACTAACCTGCACCGTTAGTTGAAGTATAACCTGCCCAAATCAGTGTTTGGGCACATTATTTTTAAAAAATTCAGGTTATTTTATCATCCAAAATGTAGTAGATAAATCGACAGGAGAATGGCACCAACTAAGGCACTACTCAAAATTGAGCCAAATATTGTCGGCAACTTTATATTTTTATTGTGTTTTAAATTTTCTAGTAGCCATACTAAATTTCTAAACCATAAAAATGAAAGTAGTAAAGGTAAAAAGTAATAAAATATAAATAAATCCAATGTAAAACTCTCCTCTATGAAAAATTATAAGCTTCTATTGAATTTAATTCTTCTTTGACCAAAGATAATCCTTTCACCTGCATAAACTCTTGTAAGGTAACATTAAGTGCCTAACATTGTAAATCTTTTAAATGGTGTAACTAACGTAATATAGATTATCCTCATTTCACTATTCTGCCATATTAGCGAAGTATATTTCTTCTCAATCATTCCAAGGGTCGTAACATAAAAATCCAACAATAAATCATCTCACCTATAAGGGTATAATGCGACAATAAAGTTATTTAATCTCAAAGTCTCCAACAGACATAACCCCGTTCTAAGTAAGACGGGGTTAAAATTTTGTTGTTTAATTTTTGCAGTCAGATGCTCTTTGAGTTGAAAAATATAATAATAGAGTTGTTTAAATCTAGGGGCTTATTCACCTACCATACCGTCGTTATCACGATCTTGCATGTATTTGTACAACCAGTGTTCTCTAGTTATTGGCATACTGAAACCAGCTGCTTTTGCTTCTGCGATTGTCACGATACCATTGCCATTCTTATCAACACTAGAAAGCTCGCCTTCATTTGATGAAGAATTTGCTGATCCGGTCTCGGTCTTATTATTTCCAGTTAACCCAAGAGATTCATTTACTTCATCTGGATTCACGTTTTCAAATGAATCCGTAATGACATTCCCATTTATCGTATACGTATACTGATAACTTGAAGGAATCTGCGTTTCTGTATTCGGATATGTGATAATTGCTTCAAAATTAGTAGCTCCACCCGCTTTACGGATCGCATCTTCCATATACGCTTGATCACCATGTCGGTTGAGTGTACTATTTTGCGGGGTAATATTATAAGCATTCGAAACCCCTCCTAGAGAATCAGCAATGATATGGCCTTCATCTAGAAACTTACTTTCAACGCCAGGAACCTTAGCCTCATCGGCATAATATCTACCAGACGATAATACAGGTTCGTTACGATCATCTTGTAGAATGATTTCGTCAGCAACGACACGGACTAACTGACCGTATTCATTCGTAAATGCCCAATATTCACGATCCCCATAGCCAATGTTAACAACGACGTTCGGTTCACGATATCCAGACAAGTCACCACCATCAACCTCAATCCGTTTATAACCTGCGAAAAGTTCACCATGTGATTGGGTTGGATTTTCCTCTACTACTGGTTCATCAACGACCGTAGCGATAGTTTCTTCTTGTGAATCCTTTTCTCCATCTATTTTGGCTACATCCTCTACATTCGTACAGCCAACCATAAAGATGGTTGTTAAAAATAAGACTAAAAAATACAGATTCTTTTTCATTGGGCAAAGCATTCCTTTCATTAATGTCAAACTAATTAACATTCTGAGTATAGTATTTAATTATTTTACAATCACAATTATTATTCTACAAGAATAATTGAAAACTCCCTCAATAATATGACCCGTTTGTTGATTAAAATAACTAATATTGTAGGTTTATAAAAAAGATTGATCATTTATAATAAAGTTTGATTAAAAATAACACTTGCATTTGATAAGGAAGTATTTTAATCATTCGAAATCTAAAATAATCAAATTTTATTTTAGAGTTGTAATAAAATACCTTTATTGACCGATTGGTACAAAAAGTGTATTCTACTAATGTTATCTTTAAAATGAGAGGAGAATAAGATTGAATAATCGTGGCAGACCCAGAGAGTTTAATTATTCATCAATTATAGATGTTGCAATGAAAACATTCTGGATAAGAGGATATGAGGGGTGTTCTACGCAAGATTTATGCAATGATACAGGACTTGGAAAAGGAAGTTTATACAATACTTTCGGCAGTAAACATGAACTGTTTAAACACGTATTAGAACGGTACCATGAAATTGGGATTAGGGAACAAAAGAAATTGTTAGATACTCCAATTCCGGTTAAAGAACGATTAAGTAATTTTTTTGAATGGGCGTTGAAAGAAGACTTTGAGAATATTGATCAAAAAGGATGTTTATTGATTAATGCCAGTGTAGAACGTGCTAAAAGCGATATAATGGTGCAAGAAATTTTCTCAAAGCATGTTGAGCTTCTTAAACAAGCTATCGAAACAGTGATGGAGGAAGGATTGCAAACAGGTGAAATTTCAAAAAATCAATCTGCTGAAGAATTGGCAAGTCTGCTTTTAAGCAGTTATTATGGATTCCGTGTTCTTAATGTATCGATGCAAAATCGGATGTTAGCTGAACAAGTTATCAAAGGAACATTGGAGTCTATTTTTGGCGCTTAGTGCGCTCTTTTTTAGCACTATTTTTGTACCGAACATTACAGTAATATTTTAGGAGTGGTTTTTTGTGCCATCGATTATTTATTTATTAGCTTTAGCAATCTTTTGTATGACTACATCAGAATTTATGGTTGCAGGTATGATGAACGAACTTGCTCTTGCATTCCAGGTTTCTGTATCATCTATTGGGTATTTAATTACAGCTTATGCAGGAGCAATGGTGGTAGGAGGCCCCATTTTAACTGCAATTCTCTTACGAATGCGCAGCAAACAAGCACTATTGTTTTTAATGTTTATATTTTTAATTGGTCAATCACTAGGTGCTATTGCATGGAACTATGATATTATGATGATTTCACGTATTATAACTGGTATTGCTTCAGCTTCTGCTTTTGGAGTTGCGATTTCCTTTTCTACAACATTGGTTCACTCTGATTCAAGGGGAAAAGCTGCATCAATTGTACTTGCAGGTTTAATGGTTGCAACTGTATTAGGTTTACCTATAACAACCGTTATTTCACAATATTTTGGGTGGCGTATTAGTTTTTGGGCTGTTTCTGTTCTTGTGCTAGTATCAGGGATTATGATTCAATGGTTGCTACCATCATTATCAAACAAAGAGCAACTGAACTGGAAAGACGAACTTATGCATTTTAAAAACAGACATCTTTGGGCAGCATACACAACAAGTATGTTTATTATTGGTGGTACGTTTGCAGCATTTAGTTATTTCACTCCTATCTTTACAAATGTCACAGGCTTTACAAGTGCAAGTATTCCGTATTTACTTGCTCTCTATGGTAGCGCGACGGTAGTTGGGAATATAGTGATTGGCAAGTTTGCTGATAAATATACAATGAAAATACTGATGAGCGGATTGATTATATTAATAGTAGCATTGTCTTTATTTGCTTTAGGTGCAGAGAATAAATACATTGCGGTTATTTCGATGATTTTTATTGGTTTAACTGGTGTAGCATTGAATCCTGCAATGGTTGCGAGAGTAATGAAAACAGCTAGTAATGGAACAATGATAAATACCGTTCATAGTTCTTTTATTACTCTGGGTGTTGTTATTGGTTCATCACTGGGTGGTCTTGGAATTAGTAAAGGATATGGATTTGTATCTCCGTTATGGATTGGATCTTGTTTAGCTATCCTTGGGGCAATTTCGTTATTACCATATTTTTACTACAGAAAGACGAATTAAGTGGTTTAAAGTTTCTTTATACCTTTTCGCAATTTACTTTTTGATTATGCATTGATAATGATAGTTTTTTGCTAGGTATCTAGTCGACAATCCCGTAGCTATATTATTCTTATAAAGAAAGTATCTTTCTTGTTAGCTTATATAACAAAAAAGATGTAGTATTTATAAAAAATTGTAATGAAACTTTGTTATAAAAATGAATTAAATCAACGTTTGTGACACTTTCTTAATCAAACTTTATTTTAAACTAACACATATCATTAAATACCTTTGTTAGTATTCAAACGACTTTATTATCCGTATACAGGAGGTGAGATGATTTTAATCATACTATTTTAGAATGCTACATTAACTCTAAGTCCTGGTGGAAGAACCCTAGTTTTTCAATATTTCTAAATTCATCTAGCTTATTTCACCTCTTATGTCCTCTTTCTAACCACTTAACCCCAAAATGGAAAACTACGGAAAATAATATGATACATTATGAATAGTGGTAAGGAGGCATGTATGAAAATTCAACTAATTATTGATGAAAATATTCAAGAAACCGAAATCCAAATACGTGCAAGTCAGTATAACGAGCAGATTGAACGACTCATGAAAAGGCTACAAGATTTGCAGACAACAGTTGCGATCGATGGCTACTTACAGCAGGAAATTCATATGCTCAAAATTAAAGATATTTATTATATTTATGGGGAAGGTGCAAAGGTTTTCTTGCAGACAGTTAATCAAGAATTTGAATCGAAACGAAAACTTTACGAATTAGAGTTGATGCTATCCCATGATTTTGTCCGAGTGAGTAAATCTACATTAGTTAATATTGATAAAATTTCCTCTATCCAAATGAGCCGTATTGGATCGACAGAAATCATTTTAGACGATGAATCATCGGTCCATGTAAGTAGAAAATATTTTAAAGAATTGAAAATGCGTCTTGGCATAGGGAGGGATTAATATGTTTGAAATTATACGATTTTCTACAATTGGATTACTCATTGGCCTTAGTTCTTCTTATACATTTCAGGCTTTATTCTCTTTAAATGAAACAGTAACAGGGAAGGAGCTGCTCAAGGAATATATCATTGCTGGGGTATTAGGAATCGTGATTGGATGGATTTCACTAATTTTTAGATCGGAGCGTTTAGGTTTTACAGCACAGCTGAGCATTCATTTTGCTTTCGTGACAATTTGTGTAGGAGTTGCAGGGTATATCGGAGAATGGTATGACATTACAAATATCAACACGATGATAGGTGTATTAGTTTGGCTCATTATTATTTACACGGTAAGCTGGGGAATCAGTTTAGTGTTAATTAAAAAAGATATAAAGCAATTGAACCGTACTATTCAAAATAGACGAAAGAGTTTGGAATAGGATTTTTTATTAGGAGGTAGAATGATGAATAAAACGAAGCTTCTGTTACTTATTTCAGCTATTTTAATATCCGGTTATTCGATAGTTCAGTATTTTATTATGGATGCTCGTCAAGCGGGATTTGTCCAAATGAAGCTTTTATTTACTTCTACATTGAATTCTCTTTGGTACATCATGCTTTTTATACATATCATTTTTAGTATCGTAGCGTTAGTTATTGGGCCGTTTACACTCCTTGATAGATTTAGAGAAAAAAATATAAAACGTCATAGAATATTAGGCCGGATTTATATTATCGGAATTGTCTTCGGGGGTATATCAGGACTGTATTTAGCCTTTTATGCAACAGGGGGTTGGATCGCCCAATTCGGGTTTGGATTTTTATCCTTATTTTGGCTACTAACAGCCTATCAAGCAATTGTTAAAGTAAAAATCAATAACATTCTAGAGCATCAAAGGTGGATGATTCGAAATTATTCACTAACCTTTGCCGCTGTTACTTTAAGAATTTGGTTACTGTTGTTCACGTTACTATTTGGTTTTGAGAACTTTAATATAGGCTATGGGATTATTTCATGGTTATGCTGGGTGCCAAATCTAATCTTTGCAGAAATGATTATTCAACGGAAACTTAAAGGGTATCCAAACAATAGTTTGTAACTTTTTAACAATCCCATACGTTTAATTAGTATAAACGATTCCTGATTGGAGATGAACCTTATGAGAAAATCGTTAGTTGTCGTTTTATTAGCATGCATATGTTTGATGTACGCTTGTTCTAACGGGAAAACTCAATCCCTAGAAGAGTTTTATAAGGATGCCGACATAGAAAACATCGATAAAATCACAATACAAGACGGTTCGACTGGTGCTTCAAAAACGTTAACAGGTTCAGAGCAAATCGATGAATTTATTGCCCTCATTAAGGACATAGAGTTCAGCCCTCAAGATAATCAGGAGAAACGGAATGGTTGGAGGTACGGAATTACAATGTTTGATGGCGAAAAAACATTCCAATTCACATTAGGTGAAATTAACGACACTTATTATGACACATCACCAGACATTCAGCCGATTGTAGATAAGTATTACAAGGGACTAGATATCAAGGAGGAGTAGGTTCGTTGATGTGATAAGTTTCCAGCGTCGTGTCACAAAGTACAATCCTGATTTTAGGGATGAAAATGGCTATTATACTTTGATTGAGGAATGGACTCTTCCTTCTGAAATAGGAAGAACAATTAACGGGAATGTATTTACTTTAGATGAATAGCTTCGAGTTGATGCAGCTTATATTAATTCCATAATTAAATTCTTAGAGGCAAGCAGCATTATTTATTCAAGAATTTTACATTCGAAACAATTTCATAATTCAACAGTGCAACAATATGCTAAAACAGTTTTTATACAATAAATAATAAACGTTCGTCCAAGCATAAAAATAAAAAAATTTCCGCATCTTAATTTGGGGGCGTGATAAGTTTTTCTAATGGGGTCCAAGGTTACTAGCCACATTTTTTAAAATACTAGCCAAAATTCCGAAAATACTAGCCACATTTTTCAAAATACTAGCCGAAATTTTAAATTTACTAGCCAATGTGCAAAGGATCAAAAATATTACTAGCCTTTCTAGGTAAATACTTGTCATTTCCTGATTCTATTAGCCATTCTCAATCCCGTCACTATTGCTTATTATGTTTTTTGGCTCTTCACCTAAAAATATACTATACCGCATATTCCATTACGTGCGGGGATACATATGGCGACGTACATTGTTCAACAAACAGTCCATTATTTATAGCCAATTCAATTGGGGATAGACAAAAGTTCAATGAAATAGAATTGGCGATGAAACAAAAGTAATTGTGGGTGAAGAGGACCTTAGAAGCGCTCCACTAAATGAGTTTTTGAAGCATAAGATGAATTTTGATAAATATGAGTATCGTTTTCGGGCGATATTAAAGTCTTTAGAAAAGAGACTGTGACATAAGTAAAGATTTTATAGAAATCGTGGAACACCTATAGTAAGAATTCGCTACTTCATAAATTGATTGTAGAGAAGGGGCGACTCCTAGGGGAACAGCAATTTTTATTGCGACGAAAGCATAGCGACAGTCGCACGACGCCTGAGACTACAGGCTCAGGCCGTGCCCCTGGAAAGCGTCCCCGGAACGGAAATCAATTTTCTCCATACTAAGAAAACACCATTTTTCTCAACGAGAAAAATGGTGTTTTCGGGTTTTGTCCCAGCCTCTTTCGGAAAAATCTTTAGGATTCCCCTTATTCTTTTTTCTAGGAATCCGTATTTACTTTACCGTATGAACGGTCATCCTCCCCTTTGCTACCTTTACTTCGATGGTGCCGACTTCTCCTGTTGTTAAATAAGGGAGTCCCCTCTCGTCAAATCGCTCGACGACTTCCGCGTGTGGATGGCCATAGCGATTATCCTTTCCTGCCATAAAGACGCTGAGTGCTGGTTGAACCGTATCAACAAAAGCTTCCGTGCTTGATGTTTTACTGCCATGATGCCCTGCTTTTAATAGATAGACTTGATGTAATCGTCCCTCTTGGATAAGCCGCTTCTCTCCTTCTGCCTCTAAATCACCTGTAAATAGCGCTTGAAACGATCCAAATTGTAAAAGCAATACAAGTGAATCATTATTGCCCTCGTAGTCGGTTTCCGTCGGCCAAAGATAATGAAAGCTTGCGTCCCCTTGCTGCCAGCCATCACCTGCCATTTGCTCTTTTAGTTGAATTTTTTGCTTTGATGCCTCTGTTAAAATATCCTTCATTACATCCTTTGTAGACGACGCCGGTGTAACATGAATGGTGTCCACACGAATTTCACGTAAGATTTCCTCTGCTCCCTCAACATGATCGGCGTCTGCATGAGTCAAAATCATCATATCCAGCTCGCTTATTCCCTTCCCTTTTAGGAACGGCACAACGACTCGCTTGCCAACCTCATACTGTCCGTCTCGTCTCTTCCATTTTTCCTGCTCGAACCGAAGCAGACCGCCCGAATCGATCATATATACCCCTCTCCGATGCGGGAGCTCAATAACGATGCAATCTCCTTGCCCGACATCAACAAACGTAATGGTCAGTGCTCGCTCCGTATAATGACTCGCCTGAAACAGCAAGGCTGGAATAAGAATAACACATGCGATTTTCCAAATGGCTCGCCGCATATCTAGCCATAGGAACGCGGTAAAAACGCTAACATACAGCGTGATCATCCAAAGGCGTGAAGGCTTCCCTGGTACCCACATTTGATATGGCAGGCCCTGTACGTATAGGATAAAGTCTGTTACCCCAGTTCGTAACGGCTCGTACCCTATAAATAAAAGGTTCGCTAACGGACCGGGTATAAATGTTGCGAGTAGCAGTACAAAATTAACCGGTAAAATGACAAATGAAAATAGTGGTACAAACACAATATTCGCTAGTAACGATGAAAGGCTTAGCTCATAAAAATGAAATAATAGTATCGGATACACGAGTAGCTGACAAACAAACGTGATCATAAAGCCTTGCATCCACCACGTCTTCATACGCGCTAAAATCGGTGCTGAATAAATTAAGCTAAGCGTTGCTAAATACGACAATTGGAAGCCTACTTGATATACGGCACCAGGCTCTAGCAGCACAAACCCTATAAAGCTAATGGCGAGCGCATCCTCGATTGGCAGCCGCCAGTTAAAATATTTGGCAAGGAGCACAAATTCGACAACAGAAACCGCTCGCCAAACGGATGGTGCGCCTCCTGCTAGTAAAGCATAAATCGGTAGTATAAGGATTAAAATGATCGTTGCCAGCTCACGGCGAACGCGCAAACGAAGAAGCCCTTGGAAAAACAATAGAGAAACAAGTGCCACATGTAAGCCAGAAATCGCAAATAAATGAGTAATGCCTAATTTTTGATATGCTCGGTTCAGCTCCTCATCTACATTTTCCTGTACGCCGATTAGTAGTGCCTGCGCCTCCGCAGACAGAGAAGGTGGGAAACTCTCCTCGATATGCTGTTTCAGTTTAAAGCGCTGCTTATAAATGGCTTGCAGCAGCTTTCCTTGCTGTCCAGCCGGCTCCCACGTTGACACGTTGACGATTCCGATAGCCGACTTACTTTTTAAATAATTCTCCATCGAAAAGCTATAAGCATGTGGAGGCCTATCTGGCGGTTCTAACTCGCCTTCTACAGTAAAGGTTATCCCTGCAAGCGGCATAGCTTCATACGCTGTTTTTTCCTCCTCGGACCGAAACGTATATACAATATAATTGTTTCGCCCATCCTGATCTTGCATAAAGCCGCGCAGCGTTTGTCCGTTGATTTTGTAAGTATCTGTAAAAGTTAACGAAGCGGGTAACTGAAGCGGTTTTTCTAGCTTGCTGAGCTGCCAAGAAAAATAGCCGAATGCGATGACACCTGCCCCAATAATTGTAGCGATTTGCCACACTGAAAAACGTTTATAAAAACACCCAAAACCTAGTAGTGCGAGCAAAAATAAAAGCCTTATCGATTCATGTGCTGCAAAGAGAGCAACTAAAATCGATAAGGCGTAAAAAATCCATTTATGCTTTAATAAATCTACCAAATAATTCATTCACCTTCTCTTCAAAGGGCAACAATTCCTCTGAGGAAGCACCTAAGCCTCGAAGCTTTTCTAGCATATTGACGGCAAGGGTTAGTTTTTCATCCTTTAAAAAATCTATTTTCACCCCGTCAAACGGTACATGTACAACATTGACATTTGCCTTTGCAAAAAGCTCTAGGGCATATGGATTATTTTTATAATCCTTTGCATAGAACACATTTTTAATCCCTGCTTGAATGATTGTTTTTGTACATGGCAAGCAGGGGAAATGTGTTACATAAAGATCTGCTCCGTTTGCCTGTGTCCCGTACTTGGCACATTGCAATAGCGCGTTCGTCTCGGCATGAATGGTCCGGACACAATGATTATCGACTACGTAGCAGCCTTTTTCGGTGCAATGCTCATCACCCGAAATAGAGCCGTTATAGCCTCCTGCAATAATACGCTTTTCCCTTACAATTGTGGCGCCAACCGCAAGTCTTGTACAAGTGCTTCGTAATGCTAATAAATGGCTTTGTGCCATGAAAAATTGATCCCAAGTAATACGCTCCATATGACTACCTCCAGTATTGTCCTAGTGCTAGTTTAGTAAAAAATAAAGATTGTGGCAATATTAGAGTAATTCATTTTATATCTATTGAATCTTTTAATTTTTCGAATGTTTTATCGCCGATGCCGGTTACCTCTTTTAAATCCTCAATCGTTTTGAAGCCTCCATTTTCTTGGCGATAGGCGAGTATAGCCTGTGCCTTTGCTGGACCGATGCCAGGTAAGGTAGTTAACTCTGCTTCTTCCGCTTTGTTTAAGTTTACCTTGCCAGATGAAGTCTCTTGTGAGGAAGGAGTTCCCGTGGCAGTAATCATAGTTTCTAACGCCTCGGTGTCCTCACCAACTAGCGGAATATAGATGACCATTTCGTCCTGTAGCTTTTGTGCATGATTAATGGCGTTTGGATTGGCCTTGTCCACATAGCCACCCGCCTGCTCGATGGCATCGACTACACGATGCTCTGTTGTTAGCTCATACACGCCAGGATACTTTACGGCACCCTTTACATCGACAAGCGCTTTCAATGGCTCGGCTGTTACAGGCTCGTCAGGCTTTTTTTCATTCGTTTCAATAATTTGTTGTTCTGGAATTGATGAGACAGGCTCAAAAGTAGTTTGTGCAGGCTCATCCTGCGAAAGAAGAAAAATGATTAGACCGATGACACAAAGAATGCTGGGGAATAGCACCCTTTTTCCATATTTTTGTAACAACTCTCGGATAATAAAAAAACACCCTTTCCGTTGAGAAGGCAAATCATATGGAGTCCTCTCCAATATACATAATTTGCCTCCCTTTGAAAAGGTGTTTTATTTAATTGCTCGAATAAAAATTCGTTCGCTTTCTTCTTGTGGCGATTCGTGCGACCAATCTGCCGTCACAAAAACGCTCTTAAAGCCAATTTCCTCTAGCCAGGCAACGTATTGCTGGGGGGCGAATGTACGCTGGAAATGCTCCTCATCAAAGCGCTCATACAACCCGTTTTCAGTCCCTACGAAAAAGCTCATGCTATGATAAACAGAGTGCTCGTATTCGCCTGGCTCTGTATGCCAAATATACGTCACTCCTCCATCATCATATGTAAAAGGGCTCGATAGGAAAATTTCATCCATTTTAAATAACGAATGAACGTCAAAAAATAACTGCCCGCCCTCACGAAGGCTAGCGTAAATTCGTTGAAGCGTTTCCTTTATTGCCTTCTCTTCTGTCACATAATTGATAGAATCGATTGGAATGATCGCGACATCTAACTCTGAAAAGCCTTCTAGCTCGTCCATAGAACCAGCAAACAACGGAATTTTAGCTCCTTTGCTTGCAATTCTTGAACTAGCGACAGCAAGCATTTCCTCTGATAGGTCGATACCGCTTACGTTATACCCCGCCTCGTCAAGCATTAATGCCATTGTGCCAGTACCACAGCCGATATCTAATAAATTCGGATAGTTTTCGCTCGGTGCATGGAGCATGACCCACTCAACATACTCATCGTACGGAATGTCCGTCATCAGCTCGTCATACACCTCTGCAAATCGTGCGTAGCTTTCCATATTACACTTCTGGCGCGTCTAGCTGAGGAGCATCTCCCCATAGGCGCTCTAGGTTATAAAATGCTCGCTCATCCTTATGGAAGACGTGAGCGACAACATCGCCAAGGTCAACTAGGATCCAGCGTGCTGAATCAAAGCCTTCTAAACGCTTTACTTCGAATCCATTTTCTTCTGCTTTTTCCTTTAGTTCACGTGCAATCGCCTGTACTTGACGGTCAGAATTTCCGTGGCAAATCATAAAATAGTCAGCAAGAAGTGAAATGCCTTGCATATTTAACACAACGATATCCTCTGCATGTTTATCGTCTGCTGCTTTGTAAGCAATTTGTAATAGTGTTTCGTTCATTAATTATAATTCCTCTCTCATATAATCGTTATAGCATTGGATAGATTGTGGATAGATCGGTTGCTTCGTATCGACTAGAAATGCAAGTGAATGACGAATGCAAGCTCGCATCGCCTTCGTTAAATCTACCTCTGCTTTTTTTCGTAGTTTTTCGACTCCATCAAACTTGCGATTTGGCTCAAGCATATCGGCAACAAAGACGATTTTCTCTAATCGACTCATACCCGCTCGACCTGTCGTATGATAACGCATAGCATTTAAGATATCTTCATCTTCAATACCTAGCTCATCCTGTGCACGCCAAGCGGCAATAGGACCATGCAATATTTCTGCTCCCCACGGTATTAAGCGTTCGTCTAAGCCGTTTTCACGAACGATTTGGCGCATTGCCTCCTCATCCTCAAACTTCGACATATCATGCAAAATAGCGGCAATCTCCGCCTTCTTTGCATCCTCTCCGTAAAGGTTTGCTAAATGAATCGCCATCTCCATCACGCCTAGTGTATGAATATATCGCTTTTCCGGCATTCGTGGCTTAATAATCGCCAGTAGCTGCTGTCGCTCCATATATACCTTCCTTTCGAATGTACCGCTCAACCGTTTCAGGTATTAAATATTGTACGGTCTTATTTTGTGCAAAACGTGCCCGAAGTAGACTAGATGATAAATCGATTTGAGGTGCATCCACCATCATCACCGGATAATCTGTACTAGCTTTCGTTCCTGGGCGGCGAATGCCTACAAACGTTACAAGCTCTACTAAATCATCGATGTGGTACCACGTATGAAGAGAATCTATGCTATCGCCACCTATTATAAAGTAAAACGTAGCGTCCTTTTCACGCTTGGTTAATGTATAAATGGTATCGAATGTATAGGACACCCCACCACGCTCAAGCTCAAAAGGCTCGAGCTTAAAATAAGGTATCCCTTCAATGGCAAGCTCCACCATTTTAGCACGTTGTTCATCTGTAGCGCCTAGTGCTTTTTTATGAGGCGGTATCGCATTTGGCATAAAGCGTACCTCGTCAAGCGCAAGTGAGTGCAGCGCCTCATTCGCCATCATAAGATGTCCCATATGTGGTGGATTAAATGTACCACCTAAAATACCGATTTTTTTCATCCTACGTCACCTTACTTTTTAGCCACTTTCGGTAACACAATCTTTTTATTGTTGCGTGACTCTTTATATAAAACAACTGTTAAGCCAATTAATTGAACAAGTTCCGCACGTGTACCTTTTGCAAGTGCTACTGCTACTTCCTGCTTGTCTTCTTCACAGTTATCTAAAATACGTACTTTAATCAATTCACGTGCTTCAAGTACATCGCGTAATTGACGTAGCATTGGATCATTTACGCCGCCTTTCCCAACTTGGAAAATTGGGTCTAAATGATGTGCCTCTGCACGTAAAAAACGTTTTTGTTTACCAGTTAACATAAAAATTATTTTCCTCCTAATTGTGCGGTTAGCCGCGCAATCATTGAATTTGTATTTGGATAGTCTTCTAGCCAAAGCTCGTAGGCAATAGCCCCTTGATGAACGAACATTCCAAGTCCATTCACAATCTTTGCACCTTTTTTCTCAGCCGCAAGTAAAAAAGGCGTCATCAGTGGATTATACACAATATCAGCAGCAATTGCGCCTGTCGGAAACTTGTCTAGTGAAAATGGCAGCTCGAACTCGCCTGTTGACATGCCTGCTGGTGTTGTTTGAATAAAAATTTTAAACTCGTCCAGCGTGCTTTCCGCTTCTGCAAGTGTAATAGCCCGTCCTATACCAAGCTCATTAATTATAGCCTGCGCATTTTTTTCAGTGCGATTAGCAATCGTGATATTCGTATATCCTTCTTGCTGTAGCGCAAAGGAGATTCCACGTGCCGCTCCGCCTGCGCCAATTAATAATAATGGAGCATTTCTATAGTCTGTCCCAATGGCATCTTCTAATGAGCGAACAAAGCCCGCTCCGTCAGTGTTATAGCCTTTTAGTTTGCCGTCCTTTGTTCGGACGACTGTATTAACAGCACCCATTTTTTCCGCTAAGTCATCTAGCTCATCTAAATAAGGGATGATTGCTTGCTTATGCGGGATTGTCACATTCCAGCCGCTTGTGCCTAAAAGCTTAAATGCTGCAACTGCCTCCTCTAAATTTTCAGGCTTCACATGGACTGGGATGTACGCTGCATCTACTTGTCCCTCTTCATACCAAGCATTATGCATTTCGGGAGATTTTGACTGTGCAATCGGATCTCCAATAACAGCAAACCATTTTTTCATCTCAAACTCATCCTTCTCTCTTGTCAGTGAAAGCATACAAAACTGTTGATTTCCGCTACGGGCGGACGCTTTCCGCGGGCACGGCTTCAACTATTTTTTTCGGGAATTTCCCGAAAAAATGGATTTTCAGCTCGTGCGTTCCCGCTGAAGTCCCCGCCCTTCGCTACAATCAACTGATTTTCTAAATCAATATCTTAATTACAAAATAGACTTTAACTGAATCGAACCAGTAATTATGAAAGTTAAAATAGCTTTTTTTAAAAATACATTTAAAATATCTATTATATTAACGATGGTCGGATGAATACTTGGACGCCTTTTGGAGCGTATGCGGCAACTACTACGTTTGGATGCTGCACTGTGATCCAGCCTAGTCCTGAGAATACAACGTCCGTTTTTCCCTCTTTTATCGAAAATTCATGACGAACAAGTTCTGGCAGCTGCTCAATATACTTCGCTGTTGGTGGCGCTAATAGCTCACCTTTATGGTCCCTATACAATTGATCTGCCTTTTCAAGCTTTGTACGGTGAATTGGTAAATCATTCGCCACATGCACTGTAAATGCCGAACGTTCGCCTTTTACGAAATCAAACCGAGCTAGTGCACCGATAAATAGCGTTTGTCCTTCATTTTGCTGGAATACTTTCGGCTTAATTTCCTTTTTCGGCATAATATATTTCAATTCACTACCATCCAAATAATGCGCCATTTGATGATGGTTAATAATTCCCGGTGTGTCATAAAGAGCGGCACCATCATCTAGTGGAATTTCAATCGTATCAAGCGTTGTCCCTGGGAAATGAGAAGTCGTAATAACTTCCCCTTCACCTGTTGCCTGCTTAATAATTCGGTTAATAAAGGTTGATTTCCCAACGTTCGTACAGCCCACGACATAGACATCCTTGCCACGACGGTATTCCTCGATCGCAGCGACAACATCCTGCATCCCCATCCCTTTATGAGCTGATACAAGCATCACATCAATCGGCTGCAGGCCAAGTGCCTTTGCCTCACGCTTTAACCAATTGATCACCTTATTCGCTTTTACAGACTTCGGTAAAAGATCCGCCTTGTTTGCTACAAGTAGCACCGGATTTTTGCCAACAAAGCGATGCAGCCCCGGTAACCAGCTGCCATTAAAGTCAAATATGTCGACGATTTTTACAATTAAGCCCTGCTGCTCGCCAAGACCGTTTAAAATCCGTAGAAAATCATCATCCGTTAAGCTGACAGGTTGAATTTCATTATAGTTTTTTAATCGGAAGCAGCGCTGACAAATAACCGTTTCCTTTTCTAATGATGAAGGAGGTGCGTACCCTAGCTTGTCTTTGTCTTCTGTTTGAATTACTGCTCCACAGCCAATACAATTTGGCATTTCGTTCATTACTGTTCCTCCCAAGTTTTAATACCTTTACGTTTTAAATCGTTAAATACACGGCGCTCGACAAATCGATTGAAGCGCGTAACAAAGCCATCCGATTCCGCTACCGGACGGACTAAAAATGTATACAGCTTTTGACGCTTTGCTCCAAACACATCCGTTAACAGCTGATCACCTAGCATTGCGACCTCATCTCGTTTTAGACGAAGCTGCACTAGCGCTGCATAATATGCCCCACCTAGTGGCTTTTTAGCACGGTGAATAAACGGGATACCTAAAGGCTCAGCAAATTGCTTTACACGTGCTTCATTATTATTTGATGCAATAATAATGCGTATACCTGCCTCATGCATGATAGCAAACCATTGTGCTAGCTCCTCTGTTGCATCTGCACGGTCCCATTCAACTAGCGTATTATCAAGATCCGTAATAATACCTCGAATGCCCAGTGCCTGTAATTTTTCTGGTGTTATTTCGTAAACGCTCGTTACGAATTCATCTGGTAATAAGAAATTATACAAAATAGTGTCCCCTCACGTTCTTAATGTCATTATTATAGCATATTTGCAAAGGCTTCTCCCATACGAATAGCACAACCTTGTACGACATTTTCAGTGAACTCGACTGCATTTTCCTCAAATAACATGACAACCGTCGAGCCAAATGAAAAGTACCCCACCTCTTCGCCCTTCTTCCAGTTCCTCGTTCGATTTGTTAACTCAATGGAATTGACAAACGTTGCACCAACTTTTATAAGGGCAAGCTGGCGTTGTGACGCATATAATACCTCATTAATCATACGATAATTTAAGCTAATCGGTTTCTTTCCATAAGTTAAGCCAAGTTGATTAACAGGATAGGATTTTTGCCCGAGTATATATTGACGTACTACCTCTCCATCAATTGGGCTATGAATTCTGTGATAATCAGCAGGACTTAAATAAAAGACGATAAATTGCCCATTCTGATACTGCTGCGCTCGCTCCTTGCTGCCTAATAAATCAACAAGGGAATACGGTTTATTTTTCACAATAATTTCTGTATCAATTGAAATGTTGCCGAATGCCTCAATTTTTGCATCAACTGGGCTTGCTAACACATGTGCGTGCTGGATAACCGGGCGAGCCTCATCCTTTAATGTTCGTGTAAAAAAATCATGAAGACTCGTAAAACTATTTAAATTTCTTGAAACCTCATCTATGTTAATATCGTATACTTTACTATAACTTCGAATAAACTTTTTACTAATCGGTGAAGTTGTCATTTTTTTCAGCAGCATCGAACTATTTTTGCCGTTTGTTAGTTCAATTAACATCTGATAAATTTTTTCTTTCATCAAATAACCTCCAAGAGATAATAAAAGGTAATTATATAGTGAAATTACGTTGATGAAAAGTAGTTTCCTAATAAAGTATCGAGTATAGGCTTTCATACGCCTCTATTTCGGAGTATAATAAAACAATATTATAAAGTGCAAAGGAGTGTTTTCCAATGTTTCTTCTACATAAAGTCGACTCGACGTTGAAGAAAATCAAATCGCACGCTGCTAACTTAATTACAATTTGTAACTTATCGTTTGGTGGTGCCGCAATAATGGCGACATTAAATGAATCATATAGCTATAGTGTATTATTTATTTTTATTGCCGCGTTTTTAGATCGCTACGACGGAAAAGTAGCCCGCAAGTATAACCAAGAATCCGAGCTAGGAAAGCAGCTCGATTCGATGGGAGATATTATTTCATTTGGTGTTGCACCAGCCTTGTTAATGTACGAATTTGTTTTAACTGATTTCGGGTTTGCCGGCATGTTTATGGCTATTCTATACATTGCATGTGGCGCCCTTCGTTTAGCCCGCTTTAACGTTACTGAATCGACAGGCTATTTCGTAGGTCTACCCATTACTGCTGCAGGGACATTACTAACATTTTCATTTTTCTTCACACATGCAGTTTCACCAGTATTTTATATGTTCCTATTCCCTATTTTAGCCATCCTTATGGTGAGCACATTTACGCTTAAAAAAGTATAATAACAAGCTGTTTAATGAAGGACTTTCCACCTTAATTAAACAGCTTTTTTCATTTCTCAACAAAATTCGACATATACTGAAAAAAAGGAAAGGATGACATCGCTGAGTAGCATCATGACTCTAATCCAGCTTTGGCTCGATTTCCCAGCACTTCTTGGATACCTAAAAGGGCAGGCATTTTCAAAACCATTCTCGCGTGAGGAAGAACATCTTGTACTAGAAAGATTTTTAGGGGGAGATGAACAGGCACGACTGGATTTAATCGAACGTAATATGCGACTCGTTGCCCATGTTGTGAAAAAGTTTCATCCCCCACATGAGCAATTGGATGATTATATTTCAATCGGCACAATCGGCTTAATGAAAGCGGTGGGCAGCTACACACCGAATAAAAAAACAAGGCTAGCAACGTACGCCGCGCGCTGTATTGAAAACGAAATCCTTATGCATTTACGTGCACAAAAAAAGGTACAGAAGGATGTTTCTCTGTTCGAGCCAATCGGAGTCGATAAAGACGGGCAATCCCTACAAATACGCGATTTATTGCAGCTCGATGAAAAGCCCACTGTTGAACAAATTGAGGAACGGGAACGCTTTAAGCAGCTTTATGATTATTTATCCACACTCGATGCACGAGAGCTTGAAATTATCACGCTGCGCTACGGGCTCGCGAATGTGAAGCCTTTAACACAAAAGGAAATCGCAACGCAACTAAACATTTCACGAAGCTATGTATCACGAATTGAAAAAAGAGCCCTTATCAAACTGTATCAGCAATTTAAGCATAATCAGCCTGATGACTAGAAGAATCTCCTTCTTGTTTTACGTAAGAAGCAGTACCTCTTCAATTTGGGGTGCTGTTTTTCTATGAAAAAATTAAGTAAAGGCAGCTATAGAGAAATCGGAAAATTCATTTTGTTTACGAGGTATATCTCGACATTCTAATAGAACTAAATTACGATTGATACAGTGAAAGTCTAATCCTTTTATTGTCATCTCGGTTTATCCACCGAATAAAATACCAAAAAAATCGTTGAATCTAACTTTTATCGGTGTTATCTAAAGAACAAGTCGACCACTGCTCCCATACAGGATTCCAAGACGATTAATAGAATTGTAATATTAATAGTTCATAATGGTTTAAAGGGTATTTGGAATCTGAAAGGAAGAAACAGCATGAAAAAATGTAAAAAATGTGGGGAAACCCGGCAAGACAAATTTTATACGAATTTGAATACGATTTGTTCGGCATGTCAGCGAGCAAAACAACTTGAATTCAACCGCAATAACCCAGAGTACTTAAAAGCGAAGAATCAACGCAGGCGTGCCCGTAAATTAGCGTTGCAGAATGACTTGAGGCCACAGCAATGGAAAGTAATTCTTGAGCGGTTTGGTGAAAAATGTGCATTGACGGACTCGTCAGATGTCGTTCTTGAACATGTAATCCCATTGGAGAATATGCATGGTGGAACAACGGTCGGAAACGTCATTCCAATGGACGCAACTTTGAATCTTGCGAAGCGGGACAAGAATTTTGTTGATTGGGTATCTCAACCAGAAGTTAAAGCAATTGTTAACCAAGACAAACTAAACAACCTCATTGAATATCTTGCGGAAGTAAACGGAATGACCGTCAAACAGTACTTAGATTTCGTGTATTGGTGTGAAAATAATAAACGTACAATCGAAGAAGCTGAAGCTGATTCCCGCCCAAGCGTTGCAATCTTCAAATCGGAAATTGAAAAGAAAAAGGAGTTATTAATAATGAATAAAAAGACAATTGAAAATGGACGCTTCAAAGCTACATATCATAATGAAAAGACTGCTTACTTGGACGGTGTAAAAATATTTCGCCATAGGGACGGTATTGCATTCGAATTTAATGGTCAATTAACGTCGATCAATGACAGGGGCAAAAATTCCGTTCGGGGTGCGAATGACCTTTACAATAAATTAAATGCCATTCTTCTTGAACTAGGCGTTGAAGAAGGGGAATATGAAAAGAAGAAAAAAGAAGCTATCGGTAAGGAAGAAATACACGAATAATTTATAGAGCAAAAAGCAGCACCTCTTCATACAGAGGTGCTGCTTTAAACGCTTACTATTCAAACGTCGTATCACTAATATCTGCTGTGATGATTAAACATAAAACTGCTGTAATCCCAACAGCGCCTGCCATTAAAAATACCATCGGACATTCCTCCTAAAACAAATCCGTATTAGATTAAAAATATCGTACCATCTATGAACAAAAAAGACTGTGATTTTTTTAACACCTTTAGACTATTTTGTGAAGGAATTATGAAATTATAGCTTTGTAATCGCCTTAAGTACGATTTCCGTTGAGTGCTTCGCTGCTACTGGTAAAAACTCATCAAAGCTGATGTTTGATTCTTTCCCTGCAATATCCGATAGCGCTCGGATAACAACAAATGGCGTTCCAAATTGATGACATACTTGTGCTACTGCTGCAGCCTCCATTTCAACTGCCTTCATTTGCGGGAAATGCCCTCTAACATGCTCAACACGTACCGGATCATTCATAAAGGCATCGCCTGAGCAAATTAAGCCGATTCCATATTGATGCTCGCCTACTTCTGTAACAGCCTCTTTAGCAATAGCCATTAATCTTTCATCTGATTTATAGCCCGGTGGTAGCTGAGGTACTTGCCCGATTTCATAACCAAAAATCGTAACGTCTACATCATGGTGACGTACCTCATCTGAAATTACGACTGCCCCAACTTCTAGTTCTTCATCAAAGCCACCAGCTGAACCTGTATTAATAACCACATCCGGCTTAAACTGATGTAGTAAAACTGTTGTCGACATCGCGGCATTAACTTTTCCGATGCCACTTTTTAATAGCACGATTTCTTTGCCGTCGTAAGTTCCTGTCGTATACTCGCTACCTGCGATAGTTGTTGTTGTTGTGTTAGCTAGTGCTGTACGAAGTAACTCTACTTCCTGCTCCATTGCTCCAATTACTGCGATTTTCATTTCTATGTCCTCCAATTCAAAACACTCTACTAAAAGTAAACAATCGAAGTAACTTCTGTCAAGACTAATAGGCACCTTCTAGCGAATTTAATACTTCAACAAGGATTGGCTTCCACCCTTGCCCGTCAACCCATTGGATCGATACTCGGTACTTAGATTGTTTATCCTTTGAAGTTACAACTGCTATAGCACTGCTGGCATTTCCGTTATTTTGAACACGTAACAGAATGCTATCTTCCTTTGCAAGTGGTATAGCACTATAAATAGCCCCTAGCTTCTCCTCATAATCAATATGTCCTTTTTTAAAGGTAGATACATGCGAGCCACTCTGAGCCGTTGTATAAGGCTGCCAGCTTTCATTTTGCCATACCTCTTTTACGATTGGATCGGTAGAAGCATTCACTGTTACCTTACCAGAATCCTCTTGCTCTGTCTCTGTTGTTTCCGTCTCCTCAGACTCAGCTTCATTCGGTTCTGATGCTGGCTCCTGTGCCTCATCTTCTTGCTCTTCTTGCTCGTCATCTTCTGTAGCCTGTCCTACAGGGCTCTCCGTATTTTCCTGCTGTTCCTTTGCGATTTCGTTCGTATCCTTATCATCATTTCCGATAAAAATAACCATTAATGTTATGACGATTAATATTGAAACGATGGCAATTAAATAGTTTAGTGTTTTGTCCATTTTATTTAAGTTGCGACGATGTGTGCGGCTCGTTTGCTGTGAACGTTTAGTAAGTTTATTTTCCTCTTCGGTCATGGCAACAACCCCCTTTTCGTACAACCATTTTATCAATATTTAAAGCTATTGCCTAATAGAAAGACATAGATCACCTTATAAAGTATACTGTGCTCGATCAAATAAAAAGATGGCTAACAATTGTTAGCCACCCGATAGATTATTTAATTTCTAAAATAACAACTTCCATGTCTCCACCTGGTGTTGTAATCCTTACTTGATCACTTACTTTATGACCCATTAATGCTTTTGCCATTGGAGAATCGTTAGAAATACGACCTTCTGCAGGGTCAGCCTCAGCAGAACCTACAATTTTATATGACTCCGGCTCGCCCTCTGGCTCACCATCATCTAACACATCAAATGTTACAGTACGGCCAAGAGAAACTAATAACTCTGAGTTATCATCTTGGTCTTCTGTAATAATTAATGCATTACGTAGCATAGATTCAATCGTTGAGATACGACCTTCCACGAAGCCTTGTTCTTCCTTCGCTGAATCGTACTCAGAGTTTTCAGAAAGGTCACCGAAACTACGCGCGATTTTAATACGTTCTACAACCTCTTTACGTTTCACCGTTTTTAAATTTTCTAATTCTTCTTCGAGCTTTGCTTTTCCCTCTAATGTCATAGGGTATTGCTTTTCGTTAGACAAAGTACTCACTCCTTCAATAATGCTAGAAAACCTACTATACACTTTAATCTTTAAAATGCAATCGTTTTCTTTTTAAAATAAATCATTGTATAGCACAAAACCCGGCTATTAGCCAAGTATATGGAACATTCCTTCATTATAGAAGTACATTCTCCAAAATACTACAACTAGTAGCCGAATTTTAGTAGATGCTATAGAATCATTATTTTGTAATTATACAAATATAATGAAATGAAAATATTGTAAATACCTACCCATCATATTACAAGTTTGAATCAGTTTCAAGAATTGTTTTAATTTTTGTAACCATTAAATCAATAGCGACGTTATTATCGCCACCTTCAGGAATAATGACATCCGCATATCGCTTTGTTGGCTCAATAAACATATTATGCATTGGGCGTACTGCTGATAAATATTGCTCAATCACAGAATCAGCTGTACGTCCACGCTCGTTAATATCGCGCTGGATTCGTCTAATAATACGTAGATCAGAATCTGTATCAACAAACAATTTAATATCCATTAACTCACGAAGGCGCTCATCCTCGAGCACAAGAATACCTTCTAGTATAATAACATCTTTCGGCTCAACATGAATAACTTCCTTCGCACGTGTATGCTGAACATAGTCATATACGGGCTTATTAATGGGCTTTCGATCTAAGAGTGAATGAATATGCTGTATTAATAAATCTGTATCGAACGCTAATGGGTGGTCATAATTCGTCTGCAGCCGTTCCTCAAATGTCATATGACTTTGATCGTTATAATAATAATCTTGTTCTATTACAACTACTGAATGATCTCGGAAAACGTCATAAATAGCACGTGTCACACTCGTCTTACCTGAACATGACCCACCAGCAATCCCAATAACTACAGGACGCTTTTGCATTTATTTATTCTCCTTTCGCATCATATTATATCGAGATAACGGTCGATCAACTTTAAATTTAATAATTTGTAATGGGTGACGGGCAACATCCAGTTCATTACCTTCCTCATCCCATAATTGACCTACTTCCATTTTAAACGTTTCGATATCTGGACCGAAGAATTCAATTGTATCTCCTGGCTTGAAATAATTACGCTGCTCTAGCGTTACCATTCCCGTTTCTCCATCATAATCAAGCACAAGACCAGCAAAATCCCATTTTGGCTTCGATGCATGGGAGCCAAACATTTGCTGCTTATAGCTTGGCTCTGATTCAAAGAACGCTGAAGCTGTAGCACGAATTGCACAACGAGATAATTCTTCTAGCCACTCTTTTTTAATTTGGAAGTTTTCAGGGTCAGCACAGTATGCATCAATCACTTTACGGTACACAGAAATAACTGTTGCTACGTAATGAATCGATTTCATACGCCCTTCTACTTTTAACGAATCAATACCCAGTTCAATCATATGTGGAATCGATTCAATTAATTTTAAATCTTTCGGACTCATGGCAAACGGTGCATCGCCTTCATTGAATAGCGCTACTTCCTCTCCGTCTTTGTTTTCATATAAGTCATAATCCCAACGACAAGATTGACAGCAGCCACCACGATTTGAGTCACGCGCCGTCATATGGTTAGATAACACACAACGACCACTATAAGCAATACACATTGCACCGTGCACGAATGCCTCGATTTCAATGTCTACTTCCTCTTTCATTTTTTGCATTTCCTCGGCACCAACTTCACGCGCGAGTACAACACGGTGTAGACCTTCATCCTTCCAATACTTAACAGCCTTCCAGTTAGAGAGTGATTGCTGTGTAGAAAGATGAATTTCTAATTTTGGTGCAACACGTCGGCAAGTTTCAATAATTAATGGATCGGCTACAATAATACCCGTAACGCCAGCCCCTTGGATTGCTTGTAAGTATTCTTCAAGGCCTTCCATGTTTTCGTTATGTGCAAAAATATTAGTTGTCACGTATACGACTGCACCATATTTTTTCGCAAACTCTACGCCTTCAGCCATCTCTTCAATAGTGAAGTTATCTGCGTTTGAGCGAAGACCAAACTCTTGTCCACCGATAAATACAGCATCGGCACCGTAATGAACGGCTATTTTTAATTTTTCAAGGCTTCCAGCAGGCGCTAAAAGCTCTGGCTTCTTTGTAATCACTGTCTTGCCATCAATCTTTTCACGAATTTTTTCATTTTGAATTAACTGTAACATATTTGCCGCTCCCTTCTAGTACACTGTTTCCTTGAAGATAAAGCCAGTATCAAGCGGGCGTAGAGCTGGTTGAATTTCTTCAATTTGTTGGAATAAGCTATCTTTAATTGCCTCGTATGCCTCTTCACCCTGATCAAAGAATGCATCAATTGCTTGGCGGTAAAGGCTTGTCACTTTCACCACATAGTCAGACGTGTGAAGTACGCCATCAATCTTTAAGGAATCTATGCCTGCTTCAAAAAGATCGGTTAGCTCATCGATGACACACATATCATTCGGTGAGAAAATATGAGTACCGTTTATATCCTCGTAAATCGGGTATTTATTTTTACGCTCTTTATCATGTAGGAACATATTTTTGTTCTCTTTTCGATTTTCGATTTCCATCGCTTGGTCTCGGTATAGGAAGTAGTTTCCAAGTAGAGAGCGCTTTGATTGGAACATACATGTCATCCCATGCACTTGAACCTCGATTTCATGCTCGGTATTTTCTTTAATTTCAAGCACTTCATCTAGTGATAGTTCACGCGCTAATACGGCACGCTTACTGCCTCGCTCGCCCCAATAATTTACTTGGAACCAGTTTGTAGCAATCGTTTCTGGACTCCAATGTAGCGGAATCGTGATTTCTAGCTCACGTACAGCCATTACAACGGCAGGATCACCAAATAACAGTGAGTCTACACCAATTCGTTGCATTTCCTGTAAATACGCCTCTAGCGCCTCAAGACGGTCATTATGAAAGACAGCATTGACTGCCACATAAACTTTTTTCCCAGCCTCATGAATGATCGCTGTTGCCTCTTCAACTTGTGCTACGTTAAATTCTCCAGCTAAACGTAAACCAAATTGCTGCTCACCAAGGACAAATGCATCTGCTCCCGCTTGGAGTAGAGCCTTGACATGTTCAATAGATTGCGGAGTTACTAATAATTCTGGTTTTTTCACAGTTATCACCTCTTCAAACAAATTAACAAACCATCACCGACCGGGAAAAATGCAGATGTATAATCCGGATGCTGCATGATCCAATCTGTGAACGATTTTAAATTTCGAATCATCGTTCTTTTTCTTCGCGGCACTTCTTTTATATCTAAATCCGACAGCCCGTGCATGTACATATTATCGATGTAAAGCACACCACCAGACGGTACAAGTGGCGAATATTTTTCAAAAAACTTTCGATATTGACCTTTTGCCGCATCAATAAAAACAGCTTCATAAGTAGGTTGAATATTTTCAACATCTACCTCTAACGCGTCCCCTTCAATGACAGTAATACGCTCTGCAACGTCAGAGCGCCCGATAAAATCACGTGCTTTAGCAACACGAGCCTCGTCTCGCTCAACTGTCACAATTGTCACATCCGGTAAAGCCTCGGCCATACGCAGGGCTGAATACCCGATGGCAGTCCCAATTTCTAAAATAGACTGAGGTTTTTGAATACGAAGCAGTTGATTTAACGCCTCAATCCCCAATAATTGCATAATCGGAACGTGATGTTCTAAAGCGTACCGCTCCATTTCAAGAAGCAATTCGCTGCGAGGCTGTATAAAGGAATCGATATAAGCATCGGATAATTCCATCATAAAAACTCCTTAATATATACTTATAGGTTTGAGAATCATTAGAAATGAAGGTATAGTAGGGGCTCTTATCCTAAAACATGCAAAATAAAAGGGCCATCGCTGGACCTTTACACGAGTGATGAACGTATAGAGGATTAAACTTCATCAAGGATATTTGCTCCATTGCTTCAAGACAATAGATTACAAATCCTATCCTTGCAAGCATTGGATGCTCGCAAAAAAATACTGCTTACAAGATGTATCATTTTTCTACCTTATAAAAAACACAATTTATGATAGCACGAAAATAGAAGGAAAGCGAATAATCTTTTTTCGCCCCCTTCTATTTTCAGGTTGTATTATTTTAAATATTTCGAGATATTGCTTAAATGTTCCTCATATGTCTTCGCAAAGTGATTAATTCCTTCTTTATCAGCAAGGAAATATAAATAATCTGTTTTCGTTGGATTAATCGTTGCTTCTAAGGATGATTTTCCTGCACCAGCAATCGGTCCAGGTGGTAGACCTTTAATTTTATACGTATTGTATGGATTTTCTACTTCTAAATCAGAGAATAATACACGATCTTTATGCTCTCCAAGTGCATATAGCACTGTTGGATCCGTTTGTAGCGGCATACCGTCTTCTAAGCGATTATAAAATACACTTGCGATCGTTTCTCGGTCTGTTTTCGCTGTTGCTTCTTCCTCTAATAGTGAGGCAAACGTGACAAACTCATGAACGGTCATACCCGATTCCTCAATTGAAGAGCTATATTCCATCACCAACGTATTCATCGATTGGATCATTGTTTCGATGATCGTATCTAGCGTTGGCTTTTCCTCGTAAAATGGATATGTCGCTGGATATAAATAGCCTTCAAGCGAATAGCGGATTTTCTCATTATATATCGCGTCTGTTAGTAAATCAGGGTATTGCGCCTTCATCTCCTCAATAAACGCTTTATCTGTCACCTTAGCCATAAATTCCTCGGCCGTATAATTTGTATTTTTTGCCACAACCGCAGCAATTTGCTCTAGTGTTAATCCTTCAGGAACAGTCATCGTAAATACAGGCGTACGGTATACTTTTCCAGTCTTTAAACTTTCGATAATTTCATCTAATGTCATAGACTTCGTTAGTGCATAATTACCCGCCTGGAACTGCGATTCATTTTTAAACTTTGCATAGTATTTAAAAATACGTGCATCCTTTATTATTCCTTTTTTCTCTAAAATGGTTGAAATATTATTTAATCCTGACCCCATCGGAATATCGACTGAAACTTCTTTATCCGAATTCGGATCCACAGGCTTTAGCGCAGAGCTAATATAGCTATATGCCGAGAAACCACCGATTAAAAAGATTAGTAAAAAAACAAGTGCTACAATCGATACTATTTTACGAACAGTTTTAACTTCTTTTTTACGTTTTTTCATATTTTCAAACATTTCCTGTTTTAATTGTTCCTTATCCACAGGCTGTCCTCCCTTTTATCTCTTCCAATATGATACAAGATAATTAAATATGTGACAAATAAAACCTCGATACTACCGATTAAAGTTAGTATGTAAGGGGCGATTTTCATATGGCTTTAGACGAAAATTGATAACAATGCTGACGAGTAAAGATCGATATGAGCTAGTTCTATTATCCATTCGACGAGTATTGCACAGCGAAATTTTCACATTGGAGAGTAAATTTAAAATTTTGGCGAGTATTTTGAAAAATGTGGCGAGTATTTTTCAAAAGTTGGCTAGTATTCTCGAAATTTTGGCTAGTATTTTAAATTTTCCGGCTAGTAACTAGCTCACCAATCAAATTTCCACAAAAAAATACCCAATGCTTAAATATACATTGGGTAGTGTTCATTATTGTTCTGATAATGAAGCTAATACGTTTTCAACCATTTCCCACTCTTCGTCTGACTCGATTGGGAAGAGTTCTGTTACTTCACCGTTTTCACCCGCTATATAGCCAGATGCAAATACCTCTGAGAAGTTAGGCTCATCTTCTTCAAAAATGGCATAAAATAAATAAGACTTGCCGTTGCTGCTAAAGCGATGTAGGATTTGACAAACAACATCCTCGCCATCTTCGTTTGTAATTGTCATAAAGTTGGATCTATCATCAGAAAATTCATCGACTAACGTGTTTAGTACTTCCTCAACCATTCCCCATTCTTCATCTGACTCTAATGGTGATAGGTCACCGATTTCACCGTTCTCATCTAGCTCATAGCGTAGAGCCGAGATTTCGCCAGTTTCCTCACCCTCGATCGTATATAGCACATATGAATGCTCCTCTGCATCAAATGTGAATACTACACGGCAAAGTACTTCCTCACCATCTTCATTTTGCACTTTAAAGAACTGCTCATCCATTCCATTTCCTCCTTTTAATCTCTTAATAATTTTTCATACCACTAGTAACTTATCGTATGCTTTTCGTTCAGAAAAAAGTAAAACAGAGTCGGCGAAAGCCTCCCCTGTTTTGTTTTTTCATTACTCTTCGTCGTCTCCGAACTCATCTTCTAGTGCGTTTAAAACGTCCTCGATTAGGTCCCACTCTGCCTCTGTTTCGATTGGCTCTAATTCGCCGTCTTCACCGTTTTCAGATGGTGTGAAAGAAGAAGCGAAAATTTCGATTTGACCGTCCTCGTCCTCTTCTGCACCTACTAGAGAGTATAGTACATATGATTTTCCAAACTCCTCTGAATCGAATGTGTGGATTACTTCACATAATTGCTCGTTTCCGCTCTCATCTACGATTGTAATATGACGTTGTTCTTGTTGTTCCATTACCTGTCACCTCTTAAAATTATTTGGTTGTTTCATTTACTAATGTGTGCGTCGCTCTACTTTTAGCACAGAAAATATTTTTGCCCCTGTCGCTTTGATTTCGGGGCAGAAAATTAAATTGATTAGGCTAGCCTAATCAATTTAATTTTTACTATCTAAATAGCCCTGTAAAATCATCACAGCAGCCATTTTATCAATAACCTGCTTGCGTTTTTTTCGACTGACATCGGCTTCAATCAGCATACGCTCTGCAGCCATTGTTGTTAAGCGCTCATCCCAAAGCTTTACCGGTAATCCAAAGGTTTCTTCTAAAAGCTTTTTATAGTTTTCAGAAGCTTCACCACGCGGACCAACTGTGTTATTCATATTTTTCGGATAGCCGACAACAAATTCTGTTACAGCATACTCCGACACAAGCTCTTTAATACGTTGGATACCAAATTCGCCTGCTTCTTCATCAATTTTCACAGTTTCAATACCTTGAGCTGTCCAGCCAAGCGCATCACTAATTGCAACGCCGACAGTTTTCGTGCCAACGTCTAATCCCATAATTCTCATTTATTCGCCTCGGTGTTCTTTCTAATATAAAATTTGACAAGCTCCTCTAGAATTTCATCGCGCTCGAGCTTGCGAATTAAGTTACGTGCATCTTGGTGGCGAGGGATGTATGCCGGATCACCAGAAAGTAAGTAGCCTACAATTTGGTTTGTCGGATTGTAGCCCTTTTCTTCTAATGCCGTGTACACCTTAAGCATTACTTGCTTTACTTCTTCTTCCATTGATTCTTCAGGAAAATTAAACTTCATCGTTTGATCAAAAGAACTCAAGACCAGCACCTCGCTTTCAGAAATAAGGAGATGGAGGACAAACCCCATCTCCATTTCTTATATTATAACCGAATTACTCTATAGATTAAATGGATTTAACGTAATCATACACAGAATTTAGTGCTTCTTCAAGTTTTGAACCATCCTTTGCACCGGCCATAGCCATATCTGGACGACCGCCGCCTTTACCGCCGCACGCTTCTGCAACAGTTTTCACGATATTACCTGCATGATATGCACCGCCAACGATGTCTTTCGTTACGCCAGCACATAACATTACTTTGTCACCATCAACCGCTCCTAAAACGATAACAGCCTGATTCATTTTTTCTTTTAAATCATCCATCATTTGACGAAGCTGGTTATTGTCTTTTGCCTCTACTTTTGTTGCAAGTACAGTTACATCACCAATTTTTCGAGCTGCATCAAGCACCGCGCCCGCTTGTGCATTTGCAATTTTTTGCGATAGTGACTCGTTTTCACGTTGTAATTCTTTATAATCCGCCTGTAAGCTTGCTACACGTGTCGCCACGTCCTTTGGATTTGCTTTTAACAACGCCGCCGCTTCAGCTAGAACGGCTTCCTCTTCCTTCACTGCGAAGTAAGCAGCTTTACCTGTGACTGCTTCGACACGGCGAGTACCTGCACCAATACCACCTTCAGATAAGATTTTAAAGAACCCAATTTCAGAAGAACGTTGAACGTGTAAACCACCGCAAAGCTCAACCGAATAGTCGGAAAGGGCTACAACACGAACAACATCGCCATATTTCTCACCGAATAACGCCATTGCGCCCATCGCTTTTGCTTCGTCGATTGGCATTTCACGAATAACAACCTCGATATCTTCCCAAATCTTTTCGTTTACCGCACGCTCTACTCTTGCTAGCTCTTCTTTAGTTGCTGGACCGAAGTGAGAGAAGTCAAAGCGTAAACGGTCTGGGCCAACATAAGAACCCGCCTGTGCTACATGGTCACCTAATACATCTTTTAATGCACGGTGCATAAGGTGAGTTGCTGTATGGTTTTTCAAGATTAACGTACGTTTTTCACGGTCAACCGTTGCCGTCATCTCATCACCAACGTGCATTTCACCAGACTCTACTACAACTGTGTGAAGAGGCTGTCCATTTGGTGCTTTTTGTACATCTTTAACGATTGCTTTAAAGCCATCCGCTTCGATGACACCAGTATCTGCAATTTGACCACCCATTTCAGCATAGAATGGAGTGTTCGATAAAATCACTAATGCTTCGTCACCTTCAGATGCTGTGTTCGTTTCTTGACCAGCTACAACGATTGCCGCGATTGTACCGCGTGCTTCCATTGCATCATAAATGTAAGTTGATTCTTGCTTTAAGTTCGACAGTACTTCGCTTTGAACTTGCATTGAATCTACATCCCCACGTGCATTACGAGCACGTTCACGCTGTGCTTCCATCGCCACTTCAAAGCCTTCATGGTCGACAGTCATGCCTACTTCTTCTGCGTACTCTTCTGTTAACTCGATTGGGAAACCGTACGTATCATATAAACGGAATGCATCCGCACCTGGAATAACCTTCTCACCTTTTGCTTTTTGACTTTCTACTACTGCGTTGAAAATAGCTAAGCCACCATCAAGCGTTTCGTGGAAGCGAACCTCTTCATTTTTAATCACACGTTGAATAAACGCACACTTTTCCGTTACTTCTGGGTAGAAGTCTTGCATGATTTCACCAACAGTTGGCACTAGCTCAAACATAAATGGTTTTTCGATGCCGATTTGTTTTGCATAGCGCACTGCACGACGAAGCAATCGACGTAAAACGTAGCCGCGCCCTTCATTTGATGGCAGAGCACCGTCACCGATTGCAAATGCCACTGTACGAATATGGTCTGCAATGACTTTAAATGGCGTATTAATATCTTCAGCTGAACCGAAAATTTCGCTAAGCGCTACTTCGCCTTGACGTTTGTAAGGACGGTTTGCAAATTCCTCTGTTTTTTCGATAATTGGCATGAAAAGGTCTGTATCAAAGTTTGTTGGTACGTTTTGTACAACAGAAACGATACGCTCTAAGCCCATACCTGTATCGATGTTTTGCTTTGGTAGTGGCGTGTATGTGCCATCCGGGTTGTGGTTAAATTGTGAGAATACTAAATTCCAAATTTCAAGGTAACGCTCGTTCTCACCACCTGGGTACATTTCCTCTTCTGGTGTACCGAAGCCATACTCTTCTCCACGATCATAGAAAATTTCAGAGTTTGGACCAGATGGACCTTCTCCGATATCCCAGAAGTTCCCTTCTAAACGAATTAAACGCTCCTCAGGAATACCAATTTCGTTATGCCATACATCATACGCTTCCTGGTCTTCCGGGTGGATTGTAATAGAAAGTAGCTCAGGATCAAAGCCCATCCATTTTTTATCCGTTAAAAACTCCCACGCATAATGGATCGATTCTTTTTTGAAATAATCACCAATAGAGAAGTTCCCTAGCATTTCAAAGAAAGTATGGTGACGAGCTGTTTTCCCTACGTTTTCAATATCATTCGTACGAATTGATTTTTGTGCATTCGTAATACGTGGGTTATCTGGAATAATACGACCATCAAAGTACGGCTTTAAAGTCGCAACCCCTGAGTTAATCCATAGAAGAGATGGATCATTAATTGGTACAAGTGGCGCTGATGGCTCATGATGATGATTTTTTTCTTTAAAGAACTCTAAGTAAAGACGGCGAATTTCTACTGCTTTCATCGTTATTTTCCTCCTAAAATGCCTTTTATATTTTGAAATACGGATGATGTGTAAAGTATTTTTCTACGTTGAACTTAACATTTTCATTATTTTAAGTGACGATACTAATTAAAAACAAAAAAAGCCCCCATCCCAATAAAGGGACGAAGACTATATCGTTGTTTTCGCGGTACCACCCTAGTTATAAATCGGCACATGGACCAACTTATCTCTCAAGCACTTGTAACGTAAGCAAACGGCAGTGATTAGCTGCACTCTGGAGTAGCTTTCGGTTTTACGCTCTTGTAAGATTCTTTCAGCCAGAGGAATCTCTTTCTTTACACGCAATAAAACGTACTTTTTCCATCATCGATTTTCTGTATTCTACTTAGCATTATAAAAAAAACGGTAATCTGTGTCAATCAATTCTATAATCGGAGAAGAACGATGGGGGCTGTCCCATTCACTTTCCTTTCTTTTTCAAAATAATACAATTCGAAGCTCATTTATATTTTCTTATAAGACTATCCCTTATTTTATAAAACTTTAATAATCGATTGGAGGAGTCAAACAGCCCTTGAACATCATGTTTCTTTCACTAATTCAAAAAAAGACGGAGCCTCTGAAAAATGGCCTTTATCCATCTTGGTTAGCATTAATAATATCAGCTCTTGCTCTAAATCACCTTGATTTTGACGTGATGTTTGTCTTAAAACGCTTTTAATTTTTGGTGTTAATAATTGTATTACTTCAACTTCAAAGTTACTCTCCATCTATTTTTCACCCCTCTCCTGCTTATATTTCACTCTAATCTTCTTTAAGATGCTTTTCTTTTTTTTATTAATTGCTTGCTGTGAGACTCCCCAACAATTAGCGACTTCAGCTTCGTTCATTTCCTTTACATACAGCAAATATAATAATTCCTTATTTTTACTATTCAAATTTGAAATAATGTTAAACAAATGTTTATCTTCAAATAGAATCTGTAATTGCTCTGCATTTTCCAATGAACTATCAAATGAATCATTGTCGTTTTGTGATGCTATAATCTCGAGAAAAATGGAATCATCACCGTCTAATATTAAGGGGTTTTTATTAGAAACATACCTAATTTTCCGGTCAAAGCGTTGCGCTTCAAAAAATAACACTTTAGAAAAATAACTGAGTATCTTCATCTTTTTCACATGTTCTTTAAAGTGCTGTTCAATACATATTTTTTTATCGTTAGTCGGATTTATTAAATACTCTTGATATAGCTCATCCATTTTTGGATCTTGTAAAAATGATTGGATTAATCGATTATTCATCACAGCACCCCTTAATTTAGAGCGTACGTTCTATTTTATTTCAAAAAAAACCTACTTTTTAGTGATTTCATTTAATCCCATTCCTTCTTTTTGTAATAATAGTTGAACAGCTTGTGTATTACTGTTCACAGCTACGATTAAGATTCCTAAAGACTTATCAAACTTCCAAAAAATTAATAGGAATGCGATAATTGGAAATCCCACTGTTGATATTGCTTGAACTATTTGCTCCAACATAATCCCCTCCTTTCTTTTCGTTATGTCTTTAAATATTAAAGGGATTTTCCACAAAAAATTACAACTATATTTGTCAATAAAATGCCACATTTTCAGATTTAGTAAAATAGCTAAAGGCGTAATTTGTACGTTGTTCGCTATTGTCTACTATGAATATTTTATTGATTAGAAATATATATAATAGTAGATGCGGGTTTAAACTATAGCGATTACATCAAATTAGGAAGTACACGCCTGCTGCACTACTATCTTCGTCGAAACCATTGGACAAGAGGCTATTATAAGTTAATGTTAACATCTGAAAAAGGATAAATTAATAGAAAGAAGTTGTGTAATTAGATGTATAATTATCTAAAAAACATAATTTTTATTACAAATTTGAACATCTTTTTTTAATTCTATTTAATCCAAGCCCATAATATATTATAGAAAGTAGGATAGAGCATGAAAGTGGGACATATTATAAAAAACGAAAGAATGAGACAAGGCATGAAACAGGTCGTATTAGCTAAAGGCATTTGTACCTCTTCCTACTTATCCAGGATAGAACAGGAAATTATTATTCCGAGTGAGGAGATCGTTTTATTATTATTAAAGAAATTGAATTTAGATATAAGCAAGATTAGAAAGAGCACTTTCGAGGAAGACGCTTCTTTTTCTGAATATTTAAACAGTATATACAAGGATGTTATTATAAATAAAAATAAATTAACAACACAACAAAGATTAGAGGAATTACAAAATATAAACTACTTATTTGAAAGCCAAGCATTGTATTATACGTATTTACTTGTTTTATTAAGACTCCGTTTAATAATCGGTGAAGATTTCACAGAGATAAAACTAGAATTACAATACTTAAATGGTTTAAGCAGCAACTTCAATCCACAACAAATTTACTTACTCTCTATAAACAACGCAATCTACTCTTACTTAATTTCAAATTACAAAGAAGCGATTCATTATTTCGAGCAGGCCCAATCTATAGATCTTAAACTAGAGGATTGGGAACAAGCAGAATTGAACTATATGATTGCCCTAACCTATATTACCAATGATCAAACTACAATATCCGTCCATTATTTAAATAAAGCTTTAGATTATTTTAAGGACCACTTTTGCATGGATAGGGTGATAGACTGCCACTTATTAATAGGTATCACTTATAAAAAAAACGGTCATTTCAATGAAGCATTGAACCACTATTTAAAAGCAAAGGAAATTAGTGAAAAGTTCAACTTAGGTGATGACCATTTTGGCATTATTCATCACAACCTCGGCTCATTATCTATTTCAATGGGTAACAGAGAGGAGGGAATCCGCCATTTTTATAAGAGTTTAGAATATAAAAATGGAAAGAGTAAACTCATCACCATCTTAGGCTTGGTTATTGAATATTCCAAAATGAAAAATACGAAGTTAATTATTAAATGGTGTAATGAAGGACTACAATTGTTAAACGATTTAGTCGATGAAAGCCTCATTTCGTATGAGCATCACTTCACTTTTTATAAATCACTTTACCAGGCTGATGACTCATCGATATTCGCCGCTGAAAATGCGATTAAATACTTCTTCGAAACGCAAAATTATTATTATGCTAATAAATATAGCATTGCGTTAGCAGAGTGGTATTTTAGCCAAAAAAAATATAAACTTTCTGCTCAATATTATTCGGAAGCAAATCAGTATATTTTTAAAGATAAAAGTATAATCAGCTGGGAGGATCTTTAATGAAAAAATTTATTTTCACTATGTTTATCGTTGGCAGTGTTGTTTTCTTTGGAGATTATTTAATGAGTAATTTATCCACTGTTGAACTTTCTAATGTCGATGAAATACCTTCAATAACGAAGGACCCTTCTGAAAAGACATTATGAGATTAGAATCGTAGCATTATTATTCGACCATCGGAGGAGCAATATTTTCTAGTTGAAGGGAGTGCTCTGAAAGGTTTTACTTTCCAGTCACATCCTGCTCAATTATTAATCCCCCCTTTTTAATAAATGAAGGGGGGAATTTTTTATAGTGTTGAATTATGCGACTAACCCTCGAGGTGTAGTTATGCCTTATTCATAGCTACCTAACCTTCTCCAATGAATAGTGTTGCTCTAATTCAGCTACTCTCATCGGCTTTGCAAAGTAATAGCCTTGTATAATCGGATGCTCGCATAGTTGATTAATTAAATTCACCTGTTCAACCGTTTCAACACCCTCTACGACGATTCTTAAATGCAAGGATTGTCCTAACGAAATTATAGCTCGCAAAATCGCCTCGTCTTTTTCAGAATGCACAACCTCATCGATAAATGCTTTATCAATTTTCAGCGTATTAATTGACATTTGACGCAAGTAAGAAAGCGAGGATAGGCCTGTTCCAAAATCATCTAGGGCTACAGAATATCCCTTTTCGCGAAACTCCCCTACCGCTCTCATCGCCTGCTCTAAATTTTTCACAAAGCTCGTTTCTGTAATTTCAAGCTCAAGCTGCTTAGGACAGATGCTGTATTTCTCAACTAAACTATTTAGCATAAAAAGTAGCTGTGGTGAGGTTACATAGCTTCCCGGTATATTTACTGATACTTGATGAAAAGCAAATCTAGTATCCTTCCACTTGGCAATCTGCTTACACACCTGTTCAATAATCCAATCGGTAACAGGCCCCATCAATCCGTTTCTCTCTAAAATAGGTATGAAAATAGCAGGACTCAAAAAACCATGCTTAGGATGCTCCCATCGCAAAAGTGCCTCTACACCCACTAATCGATTTTCTCTACTTGAAATCTTTGGCTGATACACTAGAAACAGCTCATTGTCTTCCATTGCCCGTTGAATATCTACTAATAATTCCTCTTCAATGCTCGTGCTATGCTCACTCGGATTATAAATGATTATTTTTCGATCATAGTCAATGGATGACGAACGCAAAATGGCCTTTGCCCTTTTAAATAATTCCTTTCCATCCTTCGTTTCGCTTGCTTTTGCTAATGCACAGACAGCCGCTGGAACATGCCACTCGTTTTTCATTTCAATCGGCCGTTCTAAGCTAGTAGCAATCGATTTCATTCTTAGTTCAAAAAGACTTCCGAGCTGGCTCGACAAAAAAACAAACCGATTATTATCGATTCGATACAGTTCATCTCTAGCCTGCCCATTCTTTAAAATAGTACTAATTTGTTGTATGTAATGATCTCCAATATGATAGCCATAGGTTCTATTAATTTTTGATAGATCCTCAATATGCCATATCGCTATTTGAGAATAATCTTTTTTCTTTATGTTATCCTCAAATTGAACGGAGTTTGGTAATTTCGTTAATGTATCTAGACTCCTTGATTTCGTCTCTATATAACGATCTATAATAGACCAGCACATTAAAAAGAAAACAATAAGGAGTAACACCGTTGTTAAACTAATCGCCCATACATAGCGATTTTCCAAAGGTATTGTATAATCATTTATCCTAGTTGAAAATGGTACATAAAACGTGACAGATAGCATGGCTATATAGTGAGTAGCCGATACAGAAAGCCCTATTACTAACGCTAACGCGAATCGGGTATATATTTTATGTAAGTATTTATGAAAACTGGATAATATAAAAAACCCAACGGATGAAGAAAGTATGGACAATAATAGACCAGCATGATTATGTACATAAAGAGCGTCCAGTCTCATAGAAGCCATACCGATCATATGCATGCCAAATACGCCTAATCCCGTTAATACACTCATCAAAGCTGCTGACTTTAATGTCAACCTTACCGAATTAATAATATAAAAAGCGATGAAGGACGCGAGCATTGCTGGAAAAATAGATAAAATTGTCAATATTAAATTATAATGAATTTCAACTGGCAGCGAATATGAAAACATCCCCATATAGTGCATAGACCAAATACCAAAGCCCATTGCTACTGAGGAGAGTGAAAACCAAAAATATCGACTCAAAAAGCTATTGTTTTTTGATCGTTCATTAAGTGCTAGAGCCGTATATGAAGCAATACATGCAAAGGCGATGGATAAAATGACCAGATTTATATCATAATCTCCGAGGAGCTGCTGAAATTCATCAGGAACAATACCATTAAAGTGCAAATTTTCAACCCCTATTACATTTTTACCAAAATAATACCATGTTTAGAACAGTATTTGTCATTTTATTTATTATATTATGATAAAATAATATAACAATGTAATATTTTGAACTTTTATCCATAAATAGATGTTGATTTCAACAGATGTTTTGCGCAGATAAATTGTCACACGACGTGGCGATTCTAGCCTTCGTTCTTCTCTAGACGCTAATCTCCAAGGAAAATAATCTGTTCCCCAGTGAAAGGAACCGATTATTTCTGCATCGAAAGGCGTAGCCGACAGATGCACTCACGCTGGCTCCACTCTAATCAACAAAGGGACCGTCTGAAAAGGCATTTTGAGACGGTTCCTTTGCGACGAGGATGGTGACATGATGATGCGACCACCGCAGGAGCAATATTTCTTAATGGATAATTAATGAGGATTAACATTTAGCAAAATGGTTTATTCAAAATTATTTTATGCAATTTTAGCACGTGTAACGTAGAGTTTAGTGTACGGTGTATTTATAGCAACTCCGACTTATGGTGATGAACTATAATTTGGTTCATTAAAGAAAATACCTCTAAAAATAAGAAAAAGATTGCAGCGGTTTTTTGACAGCTGGAATCTTCTCTTTATTCTTCAATATTCAGTTTGAATTAGCATGCGGAAATAATTAAATTTTATACGCACGAATTGAAACTTTTTTATACTTGAACTGGAGCTAATAGCCTGCTCTTCGTTCTGGTCTTTTCGCCATTATAAAAATAGCCACTAACACTAATATTGTGCCTATAATATGGTAAAACGAAAGGACTTCACCTAAGATAACTACAGATAGAATAATGCTGCTAATTGGTAAAACACCTGTCAAAACCCCTACTTTACTTGCTGGTACTTTTGAAACTCCCTGATACATCATAATAAAGGCAATAACTGTGACCACTATACCGGAATACAATATAAGTCCCCATTCTCCAAATGTTACTTCATCAAATTTAAAATGATAGCCTTCGTAAAGAGAAAAAGGTAAAAATAAGATCGCACCTAAAACACTAACAAATGTAGAAAGTGCAAGTGGACTAACTCGTTGTGACACAAATTTCCCTAATATAATAAATAACGCCTCACAAATTACAGCACCTAAAATAAGGAGATTCCCTACCATTGAGTAGGAATCATGAGTAATGATGGAAAAATCTCCACTACCATTTATCACCATTACCCCTACTACAGCTAAAAAAATGCCGATTCCTACCCTTTTCGTTAATTTTTCTTTTAGAAAAAGGAGAGCAAGAGCCCCTATCACAGCTGGAAGAATACTTGTTATTATTCCAGCGTCAATAGCTGTTGTGAGTTCCAGACCATACAGCATAAAAATACTAAACAAAAATAGGCCACAAATTGCTTGTAAAATCAAAATACACAAATCCTTCATGCTAACAGACGGAAAGCCTTCCAGCTTTAAGAGTAATGGCACCAAAATCACTGCTGCGACAAGAAATCTTAGTTCTGAAGCTAAAAACACAGGGAAACTTTGAACAATCAATTTTCCCACTACAACAGAACTACCTACAATAATCATGGCCAAAACGATTTTAAAGCTCGCTACTAATTGTTCATTCAATAGGACCTACTACTTTCTATGAAAGACGGGTTGATTATATCTGTTATTGCAAGGAAAAGATTTTCAGGATATTCAGCAATTCGGTGACATAAATACAAGTACCACTCTGTTCCATACGTCAAATACACTTTACTGTTATAGCCTTTCCTTTTTAAATCTTTTATTAAATCCTGGCGTATGCCGTAGAGCATTTCTATTTCCACTTGAGGTTGCTTCAAATATTGACGATGCTCCAATTCTTGTAGGATCGATTCATCATGAGTCGCAATGGAAATAGGATGATTCGCATCTATTAAGTATTCTACAAATTGGAGGTAACGATTATTTAAATCTTTTGATCTTGCTATCGCAATAGTAGATGGTTCCTCATATGCCCCTTTGACCAGTCGTATTTTCCCTGGATAATGAATGAGCTCCTGAATATCATTAGAGGATCGATTAGAATGGGCCTGTATAGTTATTCCAACGTTAGGATACTGCTCTGTAGCTTTTTTATAAATCGACAGAATATCGTTGGTTTTCGCCGATTCCTCCATACTGATCATGACAGTGATACCATAATTCTGTGCTTTCTTGGCTATTTCCAGTAAATGAAGATACGCTGTTTCCCGATTCAAGGATAGTCCAATATGAGAAAGATCGAGCGAAACGGTTTGCCTCATAGACATCGAGCCCATTTCTTCAATAAGCTTCAAAAATTCCTCTTTCGCTTTTTGGCATTCCTCTAAACTTGTCGTATTTTCCCCTATATATTCTAGTGAAACAGAATAGCCACTTGAAACCAGTTCATTTGCAAGGATAACCCCATCGTTTCGTTCTTCTCCAGCGACATATCTCTTTGCCGCTTTTAATAATACGGGATAGAGTTCTGGCGATTGTTCTATGTGATGTTTGATGCTTTCATTTCTTGCAACAGATTTCAATGCTTGAGTGAATTGAGTTTCTGGATTTTTCATTTCTATACATCTCCTTTTCTATTTAGGTTCACTTTAACATGATAAAATGGTATACATTAGTGCCATTTATTCCATTTTTTTGTGGTACCAATTTTAGAGGAGGAGAGATGTACATATGCTATGGCTACCTATTGATCGCTCTTTAGAAATACCGCTAATTAAGCAAATTTACGGACAAATACGTGAACGCATTTTAAATGGAGAATTTCAATCTGGAGAAAAATTACCGTCGACACGAGAACTATCTTCCCAGCTAAAAGTGTCCAGAAATGTCATTTTAGAAGCTTATGACCAACTGCTCGCTGAAGGCTTTTTAACTTCACGAACGGGCTCAGGTACATTTATTGCAGAAGGAGCTGTTTTAAAGCAATCAAAAAAAAGAGCATTATTTCATACGAATCCTGCTGACGAAGAGAACATCAAAGAGGAACAGCTTATTAACTTTCGATCAGGGATTCCAGCTCTAGATTTATTTCCTCGCAAAACTTGGGCAAAATTGGCTCATTCAGTATGGAACGATACGTCCAATACGATGTTCGGATATGATATTCCTGAAGGGCGTCCAGAATTACGAACGGTTCTATCACGTTACTTATTGAAAACAAGAGGAGTGAATTGCCATCCAGACCAAATCGTCATCACTTCTGGTGCCACTCAAGCTTTAACACTCGTTTCTAAATTACTACTATCCAAGGGTGATATGGTAGCAATGGAAGATCCCATTACGAATGATATTCAAACGATTTTTAGAGCTACTGGTTCTTCCATTTTGCCTATTCCTGTTGATGAATTTGGGATGAAGACATCTTTGTTACCAGAAAACAAAGATCCGAAGTTTATTTTCATTACGCCCTCTCATCAGTTCCCTATAGGAGGTACGTTACCGATTCAAAGACGGATTCAATTGATTGATTATTCAAGAAAATCAAACTGTTATCTTGTCGAGGATGATTATGACAGTGAGTTTCGCTATGAAGGTTCACCCGTTAGTTCACTGCAGGGGTTAGAACCAGAGCGTGTGCTGTACATTGGTTCATTTAGCAAAATTTTATCCCCTGCTCTGAGAATAGGGTATGTCATTCTTCCTCCAGCTCTTATTGAAAAATGTAGAAGGCTGAAATGGTTTTCAGATCTACACACCCCTTCTTTAGATCAGCTTATTCTTGCTCGATTTATTGAAGAGGGTCTTTTAGAAAGACATATTACAAAGATGAAAAAAGTATATAAAAAACGAAGAGATTTTCTAATTCAATGTATTAGCACAACATTTTCGAACAAGGCAAATATCATCGGTTATTCAACAGGCTTACATCTTATTCTTGAATTGCCAGACTTCCCATTTACAAATCAAGCACTCAGGCAAATTGAGCAGGCTGGTGTTAAAGTTTACCCTGTAGAGGATCATACAATAGAAAAGGGAAAACATTCGAATCGAATTATTTTAGGCTATGGGCATCTAAATAACGAGGAAATACAAGAAGGAATCCATCGACTGTATAACATAATCTGTACATTATAAATTTAAAAAAGCTGATAAATCCCTTAAGCTTCGGAATTTATCAGCTTTTTGTATAGAAGAGTCCCTCTAAATTTAAGACGACTCTTCTAGAAAATTATATGGTGTAACCCCCTCCATACCGATTAATGGATGAATGTATGGCGCTGTTTCTGTAGTTAAAACAGGTGGTCGTTCGTTTGCTACGTTTTCTAGCTGTAGCTGCTCTTGTTGTGATGAAGCAGGTTTGCTCGGTGCAACCTCATGGAGCTTCTCCTCTTTAGGAGTGGATACCTCCACAACAGGCTCCTCCACTACAGCTATCGGATTTAACCTTGTCTGTAAGCTTGTTAGTCGAGTTAAGTCATCCGTTTTGGCTAATCCGTAGGCTAGTACATCTGGTTCTCCACAAAGGATGAGGAAATTTTTAGCCCGAGTAATCCCGGTATAAAGTAAATTTCTTCGTAGCATTTTTGAATAGCTCCGCACAACCGGCATAATAACTGTTTGAAACTCTGAGCCCTGTGATTTATGAATGGAGCAGCAATAAGCAAGCGTAATTTGATTTAAATCCGGTCGCTGATACGTCACCTCTAGCCCTTCATACGATACAACGAGAAGATCCTGCTTTTCGATTGTTTCCTTTGCCTTAATAATCGAAATAACCTCACCCATATCCCCGTTAAACACATTACTTTCAGGCTGATTCACGAGCTGCAGCACTTTATCGCCAATTCGGTAAACCGTATCGCCAAATACAAGCTCCTTCCGCGTACCATCATTCGGATTGACAAGCTCCTGAATTTGCTTATTTAACGCATCAATGCCGGCTGGACCTTTATACATTGGGGCTAGTACTTGAATATCTTTAATAGCATGACCTTTTGCCACAGCAGACTTCACAACCTGTGTTACCACATTTGTTACTTGGTCAGCACTTGCCTTAATAAAGGAACGATCCGCTGTTTTTGTCGTTAATGTATCGGGTACAATCCCCTTTTTAATACTATGGGCAATTTCAATAATTGTTGACCCTTCCGCTTGTCGGTAAACATCCGTAAGCTCCACCGTCTGAATTTGTTTTGAGGCGAGTAAATCCTTTAACACTTGCCCGGGTCCTACTGGTGGTAGCTGATCTTGGTCACCAACAAAAACAACTTGAACATCCTCAGGTAAGCTTTTCATTAATTGGTGCGCTAGCCATGTATCCACCATGGACATTTCATCAATAATAACAAGTCGTCCCGTAATGTCTCGTCCTATTTCCTCGTCCCCGTCCTTTTCTTGTCCAGTGAATCCTAAAAGGCGATGAATCGTCATTGCTGGTAGCTCTGTAGATTCTGCTAACCGCTTTGCTGCACGGCCTGTTGGTGCGGCCAACACAATCGGAAACGGCTCCTCTTTTTGCGCGTAGACTTTCGGATCTAGCGAAAGCCCGTGTAGCTCAGCATACACCTCGACAAGTCCTTTAATAACTGTCGTTTTTCCGGTACCGGGACCGCCCGTTAGTATCATCAGGGCTGAATTAAGGGCTGTTTCAATTGCCTGCGCCTGTGTTGGAGCATAAGTGACCTCATAGCGCTCCTCTACTTCCCCGATTGCTTTTCGAATTTCATCCTTTGAGAAATGGGTATGTTTTTTATTTTGCTCGACTAACTCAAGAATTTTTGAGGCAATGCCGATTTCACTAAAATAAAGAGAAGGAAGATACAGTCTTGTTTCCTCGCCGCAAATTTTACTTTCCTCACGCATTTCAATACACGCCTGCGAGATCGCCTCATATGGAATTTCCACTCGCTGACTTTGCTCTAACATGTCCTTTACATTTGGCAGGACATGCTCAGCATTTAAATATACATGCCCATCTGATAAGGCAGCTGTTGTGAGCACATGGAAAATTGCCGCCTTTATTCGGTCCGGATGATTTCCCGTAATGCCTAGTCTCGCCCCTAGCTCATCTGCACGTTGGAAGCCGACCCCTTCCACATCCTCAATTAATCGAAACGGATTTTCGGTCAGTAGTGGAATCGTTTCCTCACGATACGTTTGGTATATTTTCATCCCGAGCTGTGGTCCAAAGCCCCAATCATTCAACTGAATCATCACTCGCTGTAAGCCTAAATTTTGCTCAACAGCCGACCGTATTTGCAGCTTTTTCTCGCCTGAAAGCCTCGGAATTGCATCTAGCGCCTCGGGATCTTCCATAATTCTTTGAAGTGCATCCACACCTAGCTTTTCAACAATCGTTTCAGCTGTCTTGCGCCCAATCCCCGGAAATAAATCACTTGATAAATAATGGACAATACCCGTTTCTGTTGCAGGCATTTCTTTTTCGAAGGTGTCCACCTGAAACTGCATGCCGTATTTTGGATGCGTTTTTATAACACCCGTAAATCGATACATTTCATCCTCTGTAAGCTGTGGAAAATAGCCAACAACAATGATTTCTTTCTCTTGATATTGTAGGTTTGTCTCTTGAATTTTTACACGAACAATCGAATACATATTAGTTGCATTATGAAAAATAGATACGATTGGACGGCCTAATATAAATAGCTTATTGGATTCAAACAAATCGAGATTTTCTGCCACCCTTCTCGCTCCTTACCGATAAATAATACGCATATTTTAACATATTTATCTCTATGCTGTCCTTGAAATATGAAGCTTTGTCGTCTTTCACAAGATTCTTTATATTTCAGAGAGATAAAAATGATATGATAATTAAATATTCTACTTAAGAAAGGTTTGTTAAACGTTGCAATTTAGACCTTGTATTGATTTACACGATGGAAAAGTAAAACAGATTGTAGGAAGCACTCTCGGACATGAAGATAAGCAAGTGATTGAGAACTTTATTTCAGAGCATGATTCTACGTACTTTGCGAGTATGTTTCAGCGGGACAGACTCACAGGTGGACATGTCATTATGCTTGGCTCTGGTAACGAGGACGCCGCACTAGCAGCATTAAAGGCGTATCGGGGTGGTCTGCAGGTTGGCGGCGGTATTACAGCCTCTAATGCCCAAAAATATATTGACGCGGGTGCCTCACATGTGATTGTGACCTCGTATATTTTCCATGATGGATTACTTGATATGGAACGTCTTGAGGGGTTAGTAGCTGCTGTAGGGAAAGAAAAGCTTGTCATTGACTTAAGCTGCCGCAATCGGGACGGGAAATGGTATGTGGTCACGGATAAGTGGACTAAATTTAGTGATTTCGAAGTGAACGCTAGCTCTATCGGAATGATTGAAGGCTATTGTGATGAGCTGCTAATTCATGCAGTTGATGTTGAGGGTAAACGAAGCGGTATGCAGGAGGAGCTTGTGGCGGATTTAGCACAATGGACATCCGTTCCGACTACGTATGCAGGTGGGGTACGTTCACTTGAAGATTTAAGAAAATTCGAGCAACTTAGCGAAGGCCGGTTACATGTGACAATCGGAAGCGCCCTCGACATTTTCGGTGGTGATTTACCGTACCAGCAGGTTGTAACCTATTGTAAATAAAACGTATGTAAGAAAGGCTACCCAATCGAGTAGCCTTTCTATGTTAGTTTTGGCGCTGGCAAATCATATCATAAATATAACGCGCCTGATCAAATTCAGGCTGTAGCGTGAACGCCTGCTTTAAATGATATTTTGCATCCTCTGTTTTGGATGTCGATACTGCATATAATACGCCTAAATTGTAATGTGCATCTGCATTATTCCAATCCTTGTCAATGACAAACTGGAGCTCTGGCCCTGCATGCTCGAACATTTCAAGTGTGCACAGTAAAATACCATACGATAAACGAATTTGTAAATCGTTTGGCGATAGCTCTGCTGCACGTTGCATAAACGGCAAGGCTAGCTTGTAGTTTTCCTCTCGCTCGAAGCTTTTCGCAAGCATATAATAAGCATCTGCTCCCTCGATACCATGATCGATTGACTTTTGATAAAGCTTCGCTGCCTCGATAAATCGCTCCGCATTATAGTATAAATTAGCAAGACCATAATAAGCCGTAGCTGCCCCTTCATCTACTACAATGGCCTTTTGAAAGAAGCGCTCTGCACGCTCGGTATCATTTAGTGTCGCCAATAAGTTGCCAAAGTTCACATAGCCGATTGCCTCATCTGGATTTTGCTCAATAGCATCATTAAATGCCTGTGCTGCATCCTCGTAGCGCTTTTCCTGAAACGCTTTAATCCCGATTTCATTATAATCTACTTTCATTCTGTCACCTCAAAAAGATAGACGACCGAGGTCGCCTATTTATCCTACATATGTTAGTTTTTCGTTGTTCTTCAATACTTCATCAATTGTACCGCCACCTAGGCATACTTCACCATCATATAAGACAACAGCCTGTCCTGGCGTAATCGCACGGACTGGCTCTGCAAAAGTAATGAGCGCTGTTCCATCCTCACGCATTTCAACCTGGACTGGAGAATCTTCCTGACGGTAACGGAATTTCGCCGTACAGTTAAATTTCGCTTGAACCGGCTTGTCTGATGTAAAGTTCATCTTCACCGCAGTTAATGCCTCTGAATAAAGCTTTTCATGATGGAAGCCTTGCCCAACATATAGCACATTGCGCTCTAAATCTTTTCCTAGAACGAACCAAGGCTCACCGTCACCACCAATACCAAGACCGTGACGCTGCCCTAATGTGTAGTACATTAAACCGTCATGCTCTCCCATTACTTTACCATCAAATGTTTCCATGTTACCCGGCTGCGCTGGTAAGTACTGACTAAGGAATTCCTTAAAGTTACGCTCTCCGATAAAGCAAATGCCTGTAGAATCCTTTTTCTTTGCTGTAGCAAGACCTGCCTCCTCAGCAATTTTACGAACTTCAGGCTTTGGTAAATGTCCAATCGGGAACATTACATGCTTGAGCTGATCCTGTGATAATTGATTTAGGAAGTACGTTTGATCCTTGTTATTATCAACACCTCGTAGCATCACTACTTCATCTTCACGCTGTTCTACGCGTGCGTAATGCCCTGTAGCTAAATAATCCGCGCCTAAGTTCATCGCATGCTCAAGGAATGCTTTAAATTTAATTTCTTTATTACACATCACATCAGGGTTCGGTGTACGCCCTGCTTTATATTCTTCTAGGAAGTACGAGAATACTTTATCCCAGTATTGTTTTTCAAAGTTTACTGCATAATACGGAATGCCGATTTGGTTGCACACAGCAATAACATCTTCATAATCCTCCGTAGCTGTACATACACCGTTTTCGTCCGTATCATCCCAGTTTTTCATAAAAATACCGATAACATCATAGCCTTGCTGTTTTAGCAAATATGCAGCAACTGATGAATCGACACCGCCAGACATGCCAACAACTACACGAATTTGTGACGGATCTCTCTTTTCTACCATTTTTTCTTCACCTTTTCTTAGACAAAATCGCGTAAAAGGCGCGCAGTCTTTATTTTGTTACCTGAAACGTTGATTTCCGTTCTAGGCGAATGTTTTCCGGGGGGCGTCCGATGAGCCGCTTCGGGGCAACAGGATGTTGGTCACCAAGACATTGTCACAGGAAGTGACGCCTTTAGCCTTCGTTCCCCTAGTGCTCGGTCCAGGTTCTCATCTCGGACGCTAATCCCGCTGGAAGCTTTGCTCTGTAGCGAAAGGCGCATGCCAACAGCTACACTCGCCGCCTTTCACTACAATCAACGAAAATTCTATGTTACTAATGTTCAATTAATAATCAATACACCTGAATTTATTATAATACTATTTCACAAGGCGTTTGACGATTGCTGCTGTTCGCTTTCCTGCTTCGATAATTTGTTCGTCGGTTAAGCCTAGACCGAAGCTAAAGCGGATTGAGCTTCGTAGTTCCTCGACATCCTTGCCGAACATCGCAACGAGCACGTGTGAAGGGTCAATTGAACCGGCTGTACATGCAGAGCCACTTGAAACAAATACGCCAGCCATATCTAAGTTGATTAGGAATGACTCCACATCAGTGCCGGGAAATGTCACATTCAGTACATGCGGTAATGCCTGTTCCTGATGACCATTTATTTTATATGAAATATTAGCTTCATCGAATTGCTGTGCTAATAATGCTTTAAATCGCTTATATTTTCCCCTTGCTTCCTCACGTCGGATCCCTGCGAATTTTGAAGCTGCTGCAAAGCCAATCGCCGCCGGAATATTTTCGGTTCCCGCGCGACGCTTTTTCTCTTGAGAGCCACCGTGCATTAGAGAAACAAGCTTAACACCAGTCCTTGCATACAGAAAGCCCATTCCTTTTGGTCCATTAATTTTATGTGAGGACACGCTAAGCAAGTCAACCTTTAGCTCATTAACATTCAGTGCCTCGATTCCGAACGCTTGAACAGCATCAGTATGGAACGTTGCGGTATGCTCTGCTAGCACAGCACCAATTTCAGCAATTGGCTGAATCGTACCAACTTCATTATTGCCATACATAATTGTTACTAAGATTGTATCCTCACGAAGAGCAGCCTTGACATCCTCTACTCGTACTAGTCCCGTATTATCAACCGGTAAGTACGTTACATCAAAGCCTTCTCGCTCTAGCTTTTCACAGGCATGTAGGACAGCATGGTGTTCAATTGCTGTTGTAATAATATGTTTACCTTCATTTTCACGCGCATATGCTGTACCGAATATCGCCAAATTATCAGACTCTGTGCCACCACTAGTCAGAACAATTTCACTCTGCCTCGCTTGAATTTCATGTGCTAAAAGACTCCGTGCCTCATCTAAATATTTTCGTGCTTCACGACCAGCACCATGAATACTAGAAGCATTCCCGAATACAGTTTCCATCGCCGCAGTCATTTCCACGATAGCTTCCTTCGCCATTGGTGTTGTCGCCGCATGATCAAGATAGATTGTTTCCATGTTAAGTATAAAACTCCTTCAAACTAACGATTAAATATAGAACATATAGCCGTCATGTACATTATTATCAGTATACTTCGCTAAATCCTCTAGCGATGTTGTATCTAACACATTTTTCACCGCATCACGAATACGTAGCCAAAGCTCTCTCTGTGGCGCTTCTTCATTTTCAATACCCTCTACCGGCTGAATAGGTCCTTCTAGTACACGAATTACATCGGCAGCTGTAATTTCAGCTGGGGTCTTTGAAAGCATGTAACCACCGTATGCACCACGTACACTTTTAACAAGTCCTGCATTACGTAGTGGAGATACTAATTGCTCTAAGTATGCCTCAGATAATTCTTTTTCAGCAGCAATTTTACGAAGGGGAATTGGTCCTTCTCCATAATGCTTTGCAAGCTCAATCATAATTGTTAAACCGTAACGGCCCTTAGTCGATATTTTCATTTTAACACCTCTATTGTTCTAATCCTTCTATATAGATAAGTATAGCATATTTCCTTTATATCCTATCAGAAATACTCTATTATATGTTCTATAAACACTTTATCTTCAAGAAAAAAAGGAAGTGACCTCATGCAAAATGAGCCGTTAGCATACAAAATGCGTCCTCGAAATATAGACGAAATCGTCGGACAGGAGCATATTATTGGTCCCAATACCCCTCTTTATTCGATGATTAGGAAGGGGCATGTGCCGTCCATTTTATTATACGGACCACCGGGTGTTGGAAAGACATCTATTGCCAATGCAATTGCAGGTAGTAGCAAGCTTCCCTTCTTTGCTTTGAATGCGACACATGCAGGAAAAAAGGATATTGAACAAATTGTGATTGAAGCGCGAATGGCAGGCAAAGTGCTGCTGTTCCTAGATGAAATACATCGCTTCAACAAATTACAGCAGGATACGCTACTACCACATGTTGAAAATGGCTCGATTGTGTTAATAGGCGCTACGACTGAAAATCCATTCCATGATGTCAATCCAGCGATTCGTTCTCGGTGTGGCGAAATTCTTCAGCTTGAGCGATTAACTTTGCTCGATGTGATAAAGCTTGTAAAGATGGCTCTAGCGGATACTGACCGTGGTTTAGGAAGTGTAGCGATCGAAGCAACGGCAACACAGCTAGAACAAATTGCAGCTGCTGCCAATGGCGATGCTAGAAAAGCACTTACCCTTCTCGAATCAGTGTATTACGCATCGGATGAACAGGATGGTGTCACGATTTTTAATGACCGTGCAATTGAATCACTTGCAAAAAGAATTGGCGTTTACGGTGATAAGGGGGGCTCGCATTTTTACAATCTCCTCTCCGCCCTGCAAAAATCGGTGCGAGGCAGTGATGTCAATGCCGCCCTTTATTATTTGGCTCATCTATTAGAATCAGGTGATTTAGTCGCAGTTTGCCGTCGTTTACTCGTTATGGCTTATGAGGATATCGGACTGGCAAATCCTGCAGTAGGAGCTCATGTGAATGCCGCAACGGATGCAGCTCAAAAGCTCGGTATGCCAGAAGCCCGAATCCCACTTGCAACAGCCGTTGTAGAAATGTGCTTAAGCGATAAATCAAACTCGGCATACAAGGCGCTTGATGCAGCAATCTCCTCCATTAACGAGGGAAAAGTTGGCGACATCCCAAATCACTTAAAGGATACACATTATGCTGGGGCTGCGGCGCTTGGACACGGGGGTTATCTTTATCCACATAATACACCTATTGGGACGTTTGGTGGCTGGGTTGATCAGCTCTACTTGCCCGAAAACCTTGTAGGAACCGAATATTATACACCTGTCATTGCTGGCGAGGAAAAGCGAATGGCCTCCATTTACGACAAATTAAAATCGTTTAAAACAAAAGAGGATGGCTTAAAAGGTCGTTAGCCTAACGACGCTTTTAAGCCACCCTTGTGCGTTAAGGCTAAATCATCCAAACTTTTGTCTGTAACCACATTTTCGGCAAAGTTCCTCTACTGCTTCTCTACGAGAGAAGCCATCGATTAAGTTATTTGCTCGGTCACCTTCAATAATTTCTGAAAATGACTGCTCATGAACATTTCCTAGATTTATTACCCCTTCACCATCTAAACAGCAAGGAACAACCGTACCATCTACTAAAATCGCAGAATGACTTCGTAGTGCATGGCAGAAGCCCTTTCCAGAATCCTCAGGCTCTAATAAACTTGGCCACTTAAATTCATGATCCTGATTTAAATAAATATTCTGTGCAATTTTCACACCACTACCAGGCTCCACACGCTCCTCTATTTTAAATGGCAGAGAGTATTCTTTCTCCAAAACATCTAAAGTCTCCGCATTTTTACGACGGTCGACTTCTGTTTGATCTTTACGCTGGAGATTCCATAAACGATAGGAGAAGATAATATTTTGTCCATTTTCTCGTACTTCCCGAACAAAATCTAAAATATCGCCTAAATATTTCTCACGATTTTCGGAACCTTCATGCCCATCAAAGCTATGCAGCGAAAAATTCATTTGACGAAGAGCAGGCTTTCCAAGCAGCTTTTCACGTTGTTTTTTGATTAACGTTCCATTCGTTGTAATATTCACCTTAAAGCCACGCTCATGGGCAGCATCTAATAGCTGATCTATTCGCGGGTGAAGCAACGGCTCTCCCTTTACATGGAGATAAATATATTTTGTATGTGGGCGAATTTCATCTAGAATTTTCTCAAATTGCTCCACCTTAATTAGTCCTTTTGCTCGTTGTGTGGGCGGACAAAAACTACAAGCTAAATTACAAACACTTGTTATTTCAATATAAACTTTTTTAAATGTTTTCAAATCTATTCACCTTATCTTTTTCTACTATCCGTCTATTCTAGCACAGATCCTCGGTTTTCATCATTGAACATACTTACTTTAATTTTTAATATAGAGAGAATAAAAAAACTGCCCAAAATCGGACAGTTAGAATCGTTATTTTTTGTACGTTAATGTAAATTGATAAAATGCATTGAGACAATCATTAAGTGAGTGGATACCTTTCTCAATCTGTTGCCCTGTTCCCGCTTCGTTTAAAGAATTATAGCTTTTTTGAATTTCATTAAAAAACTCAGCGTTTTCATCAAAATGATTGTTTGGTAAGCAATTAGCAGCCGTCAAATATGCCTGCCTGATGTTCACTTTTGCCACATCGTTTTGTGGATCAACTAGGTTTTCATCAACAAGTGCATTAAAATAGACTAAACGAGAGGCGAAATCCATAAATAGAACCCAATAAGGACTACTTTTTGGTAGGCCTCCATTGTCCTTCGTATACATTGTAAGATAATCAACCGCTTGCCCTAAAAGTTCTTGAAGACTTTCTTTTGCTTTTCCCCAATTCTGAGTTGTGTCAACATAATCGAAAACCGTTGAATCCAGCCTTTCTTGTAGGCTCGCCAGGTTTAAAATGTTGTTTGTTTTTTGAATGCTCATTGGAAAATCCATCCTCCTCTAAATCCCCTGTGTACTTTTAACTATAGCAAAAAAAAAATCCCATATATTTGATTGTTAAAAATTACTGAAAATTTGTGTTATTCGTGATAATCTATTACATTTTTAACGGATTCAAATACTTCTTTATTCTGAATATTCTCCTTAAGTTTATTGATTAATCATCATCATATATTTATAAAAAACAACGAGAATTTCATCACGCTCGTTGTTTTTTCTTATCAACCTTATTTATCTTCAATACTATGTTTTAAAAAACTCGAACGGGGGTAAATTGAACGAGCATTCATTTTCTATAAAGAATCAAACGTCCTGCTCTAGCCTTTTTACATATTTAGGATACAGCTTATTCTCAATCAGCTCATCCTCCTTACAATGCACATATTTCGTTACATTTTGATTGGAGAGCGTTTTCTTAGCATACGTTTTGATCTTCTCCTTGGAGCTATAAAATTGAAATGTGAGCGACTCTATCCAATCCGTGAGAGGCAGATCTCTTTTATGAACAAAAAAACACTTGGTTTTCAATACTTCTACAAAAGTATAAAATCCATCACTTAACTCAAAAGCTTTGATTCTGAAATTATACGCTGGTTCAACAACCTGATTTTTATCAAAAATATGAATGACGTTTCGCTGCTCATCAATTGCTATTTCGACAGTTGAAACTTCATCAAATAAATTTAAGCCTTTATACTCTAGTTCACTTAGCTGCATTTTAGTACCCTCTATATTTCAATATTTTTATTTTAGTATTATAACATTTCGACAAAGTTATCGAAATTTGACGAAGCAATTTTAGTGACAAAAGCAGAAAAAAGATGTATATATTAGAAAATATAGTAAAATTGTTCCCCTATCAAATTATAACAAAGTAGTATTGGAGGTACTTTTATGCAGATTGAAATATTACAAAAGAAGGATTTATACGAAAAGAATACAATTCTAATGGTAGTATACGGGATTGCAGCAGGTTTAGGTGGGATGGCTCAATTTTTCATTGGTCGCCCTATCGGTTTGCCACTTTCATTGATGGTTCCTGCGTTCATTGCCCTGCTTTTTTTCCTAGTACAGCGAAAAGTAGAGAAACTGAGGCTCTACTTCCCTTACGTTGTTATTGTTGGCGCGACAGCTTGTATTTACGGTGCTATCGTATCCTACCAAACAACATTGGCGACTATTATTCTCAGTATTTTTGTTCTTATATTAAGTAGTATTCATAATAAATATTCAGTGGTAATTGCCGGTTATATCGGCTCCACACTTGGTTTAACATTCAACTTCCTATTAGATACTGAAGGTTTTGCAGTAGGCGGAGCAAATGTTTTTGTTACACAAGGATTAATGGCTGTTGCAATTGCCCTACAAGTACGCCAAAACAAAAAAATGCTATCCAATGTCGGCAACCTAATGCTCGATGCAAATGATAAGGTTGTTCGCGAAGAAGAACTCCACCGCCATCTTGAAGAAGCCGTAGAAAATATTACGGCAAAGCTTGAAATTATTACAGAAAGTACAAACTCAGCTGGGGTTGCACAGCAAAATATGATGTCATCTATTCAAGAGGTAATGGTTGGCGCTCATCGTCAGACTGATCATGTGCAAGAAATTGTGATGAACACGGAGTCTACGACAAACGAAATTGCCAATATCGTAAATCAACTCGGTACCATTCTAAATGAATCAGAACGAGCTGGCTCCACTGCTGCTGATGGTGCCGAAGCAATGAGTGCCATGAAATCTGAAATTGATATATTTACACAATTTTTCAACGAGCTGCATTCCACGTTTATGGGGCTATCTGGCAAGATTGATGAGACAAACAACTTTGCAACCGATATTAAACGGATTACGGAGCAAACGAACTTACTCGCATTAAATGCTTCAATTGAGGCTGCACGTGCTGGCGATCACGGGAAAGGCTTTGCTGTTGTAGCCGATGAAATTCGTAAACTTGCTAGCCATACTGATACTACACTTGTCAAAATTGATAGTAATCTCTCTGAAGTGAATCACTATAATAAAGATGCACTTCAAAAGCTGCAGGATGGCCTACAGCATATTACAACCCAAGTAGCCGCTACGGAACGTTCTACTTCTACATTTAACGAGCTGTTTTCATCGATGAAACAGTTACAGCAGGAGCTCGATGTATTTTCGAAGGCAACAAATTCAATTGAAAACAACAGTAAATCGATATTATTGAGTACTAATGAATTTGCTACAATCATTGAAGAAAGCTATCAGGCAATTGATCAATTAAGTAGCATTCTAGAAAAAGTAAACGGCGAACAGCAAATTATTACTAAAAACATTGAAGAAACCTATCAACGTGCATTAAGTATTAAATCAAGCTAAAAAAGCATGGGTCCCTCTCCTGGGACCCCATGCCTTTTATCCTTGTACACGTGTAATTTTTATATCTTTTACGATTTGGTTGATGACCCAGCTTGCTGCAATTAGTCCAGCAACGGACGGGACGAATGCGTTTGAGGATGGTGGCATTTTCGCCTTGCGAATCTCTGCGTTTGGGTTCCCAACTGTTTCGACTATATCAGGTCGGACTACGATTGGCGATTCATCCGAAAAGACAACTGTAATCCCCTTTTTGATGCCCTCTTTTTTCAGCTTTGTACGAATGACCTTTGCAAGTGGATCTGTATGTGTTTTGGAAATATCCACGATTTTAAAGCGTGTTGGATCCATTTTATTTGCAGCACCCATACTTGAAATAATCGGGATATTACGCTTTAAACATTCCTTCATAATATGGATTTTATACATGACCGTATCGCTTGCATCAATTACATAATCAATTCCTTGTGCAAAAAATTGCTCATAGGTTTCCTCTGTATAGAACATATGCATATCAATTACTTCACAATCTGGGTTAATATCAGCAATACGCTCCTTCATGACACCCGATTTTGACTTTCCAACAGTCGATAGGTACGCCACAAGCTGACGATTCACATTTGTAATATCAACATTATCCTTGTCCACTAAAATAATGCGGCCTACCCCACTACGAGCACAGGCTTCTGCTGCAAAGGAACCTACACCGCCCACACCTAAAATAGCAACAGTTGTATTTCTTAGCTTATCTAGCCCCTCACGTCCAACGGCTAGCTCGTTTCTTGAAAATTGATGTAACATGTTGAAACCTCTCAATCTATATTGTTCTACTCGGAATTATACACATGAAAAAACTCTCCTGCAAGTATAGAACAGAAGAGCAATGAAATAATCAAAATAGACGAACCCCGAATGCGCCGTCACTCAAAGCGATCGTTTTGAACCCGTACTCCGGCACGGGGGTGTCCTCACCATTGCATTAAACGTCCCGCTCCTTTGGGGCATGTTTGCTGCCTGTGGTATATGAACTCCCAACGATATAATGTTCGGTCAAAACTGTGTGGCAAGAAATAGTACGAACACTTCAGGATTCGTGTTAACTTTATAGTATCACCATTAGTCAGAATATTCAAACGTTAAATCCGAAAAAATCAATAAAAATTACTCAAGATGAAGGAATATTACAAGTCCCCAGACTGTACAAACTCAAAAAAATAGGTTTGTCTACGATCTTTCTACTTTTTAAAATAATCATTATGAAACCGTTGATTTCCGTTCCAGGCGCTCCCTTAGACGAAAGCGAAGCGGCAGTCACAACGCCTTCGTGACCAACATCGTGTTGTCCCGAGACCCCGCAGAATTTGCACTCCTGCAAATTTGAGGAGGCTCGGCGCTCGCCCACGAAAAGCGGAGTGGCGGGGCTTGCCGAATTACAAGGGAATACTTTTTCTACAGTCTGAAGTCCCAATAGCTTCATTATTTTATCTGATTCGGCGGAGAGTTGGACTCCGAGCCCTTAATCATTTCAACAATGAACACAAACATTGGAATACCAATCACAAGTCCCCAAGCACCAAATAGGATTTCACTCACCATAAGTACAATAAACGTATAGAATATCGGTAGCTTCATCGTAATCGAATAAAGCTTCGGATTTAAGAAGTATGATTCCAATGCATGAATCACCATTATCATAACAAACATATAAATTAAATATTTTGTACCCCCGACTTGAAACGCGATGATCGATAAGGGTACTAGGGAAATCACTACACCGATTACAGGCATTAATCCTAAAAAGAACACCATTAGAGCAAGCCCAATAATATTAGGAAAGCCTAAAATAACAAAGCCGGCCGTTGATAGGACTGTATTAACGATTGAAATCATGATTTGAACCTTAATCGCAATACCAAACGTATTTAAGAAGCTTTGACCAAATTGCACAAGCTGATCATAATATATCGCTGTTGATGGCGTACGAAATGATCGTGTAAAGACTTTAATTTTATCAATCTCTAAAATAAAAAAGAAGCTAAGTAAAATGGCAACAAAGGCTTGCAGCAAAAAGGCGCTAACACCTGCTGTTGCACCTAAAACCTTGGCACCAAAATTTTTCAAAATCCCTTGTAAATCTAGATTTTGAATAAAGCTATAAATCCTTGGAGGGATCAACTCCTCATACAGCTCAATATTAAAGGACGAGCCTTGAACAATGATGGCCGAAAATTGCTGTATGGCAACTGGTAAATATCGATAACCTGTAACTCCAATTATTAATAGCACAATGGAATACATCACAAATAATAGCAATTTTGGTTTTTTTAATTTTTTGGGTAGAAGATTTAATAATTTTAAGTAAAGTGTGTATCCTAAGTATGTAAAAATAAAAGTTAGTAATAAGAAATTTAAAGCATTCTTTAGAAAAAACAAAATAATTATGATGGCAAATATAGTGAGCCACTTCAAACTAACATTTTTTTTAATCAAATCCTTCACTAGCGCTGCGCCCCTTTAATAAATTCATGCTCTCTTCATTAAAGCATACTTACTATATAATCGCTTTATAAAATCACTTTTTGCCTCAATTTTTTATTTTGACGATTTCCCTTACCTATTATTCCTTTTTTTGTTAGTTATTATACAGTTTTTATTTTTCCATTTTTCAAGTAATTTCATATTCCATTTATTTAGATTATAATAGGCGTGAATTACAGTATTTTAGGAGGTCATTTTAATGACAACTCGTATAGAAAAAGATTTTTTAGGTACTTTAGAAATTCCAAAAGATGTGTATTATGGTGTCCAAACTGCTCGTGCACTTGAAAACTTCCCTATTACGAACATGACGATGCATAAGGAAATGGTTCATGCACTAGCAGTTGTGAAAAAAAGTGCAGCACTTGCAAATCTTGCTGTTGGAAAATTAGATGAAAAAATTGCAATGGCTATTGCCAAGGCTGCTGACGATATATTGGAAGGCCAATTACTAGATCAATTTGTAGTGGATCCAATACAAGGTGGCGCTGGTACCTCTATGAATATGAATGCTAACGAAGTTATCGCAAACCGTGCCCTTGAAATTATCGGTGAGGAAAAGGGTAATTATGCTATGATTAGTCCTAACTCTCATGTAAATATGGCACAATCGACAAACGACGCATTCCCAACTGCTATTCATATTGCAACAGTAGTAACACTAGGTAAATTAATCCTTGCAATGGAAAATATGAAAGAAAGCTTTGAAAAAAAATCGAAGGAGTTCGACCATATCGTAAAAATGGGACGTACTCACCTGCAGGATGCTATTCCAGTTCGTCTTGGACAAGAATTCGGCTCGTATGCAACGGTAATTGGTCGCGACATCGAGCGCATTAAGCGTGTTAAACAAGATCTATTCGAAGTAAACATCGGAGCGACAGCCATTGGGACAGGTTTAAATGCAGATAAGCGTTATATGGCGCATGCTGTAAAGTATATTGCTGAATTTACAGGCTATCCATTTGTTAATACGAAAAACTTAATCGATGGTACGCAAAATACAGATGTATATTTGCATACATCTTCTGTATTAAAAATAGCAATGGCAAACATTTCAAAAATCGCAAACGACTTACGCTTAATGGCTTCTGGTCCGAAAGCTGGCTTCTCTGAAATTCGTCTACCAGAACGTCAGCCAGGCTCTTCGATTATGCCAGGGAAAGTGAATCCAGTTATGCCTGAGGTAATTAACCAAATCGCTTTCCAAGTTATTGGTAATGATACAACGATTACAATGGCTTCAGAAGCTGGTCAATTTGAGCTCAATGTAATGGAGCCTGTTCTTGTACACAATTTATTACAATCTATCGAAATCATGACAAATGGCTTTACTGTCTTCACTAAATACTGTATCGATGGCATTGAAGCGAATGAAACTAAAATGATTCACTATGTAGAATCAAGCATCGGTGTTGTGACAGCACTTGCTCCTCACCTTGGCTATGAGCGTTCTTCACAAATTGCTCGTGAAGCGTTACAAACAAGTAAATCCGTACGTGAACTATGTATCGAGCACGGCTACTTCACAGCGGCTCAGCTAGATAAAATACTGGATCCGTTCGAAATGACTGAACCAGGTATTGCCGGTGAAAAGGAAATGCTGAAATTCTAAAAAGTGACCTATAAATATAACTGCTAAAATCTCCAGGTGAAATCAGGTGCCTGGAGTTTTTTAATTCGGGTATACTTTCTATTAATTCAGGCCAACCTTCTATTAATTTAGTAATACCTTCTATTAATTCACCCAAACTTTCTATTATCGACAGAGATTTGTCTATTAACATGCTCCCCCATTGAAAAATGCCATCCGACTCGAGGTCGAATGGCATTCTTATTTTTATGATTTAGCTACTTTCACCGCTAGACTTAGCTCTTCTAATTGTGCAGCTGAAACTGAAGATGGAGCAGACGTTAATAAGCAGCTTGCTGTTGCTGTTTTTGGGAAGGCAATTGTATCACGTAAGTTTGTACGTCCCGCAAGTAGCATAACAAAACGGTCAAGACCGAATGCTAAACCACCATGTGGAGGTACGCCGTATTCGAATGCTTCTAATAAGAAACCGAATTGCTCACGTGCTTCTTCCTCTGAGAAGCCTAGAAGCTTAAACATTTTATTTTGTAGCTCTGGCTCGAAAATACGTAGTGAACCACCACCAAGCTCGTAGCCGTTTAGAACGATATCATAAGCTTGTGCACGAACTTCTGCTGGGTTTGTATCCATTAACTCAAGGTCCTCATCGAACGGACGAGTGAATGGATGATGAGCTGCATAGTAGCGCCCTTCTTCCGCATCATATTCAAATAATGGCCAATCAACAACCCATAGGAATGCAAATTGTGACTCATCAATAAGCTCTAGCTCTTTACCAAGTTTTAAACGTAAGGCACCTAAAGCATCCGCTACGACATTTGATTTGTCAGCCCCGAATAATAATAAGTCGCCTGGCTCTGCCTTCATGCGCTCGATTAGCCCTTCAGCCATTTCGCCTTCAAAGAATTTTGCGATTGGTCCATTTAAGCCTTCTTCAGTAACCTTTAACCAAGCAAGACCTTTTGCTTTGTAAATCGATACGAATTCGCCAAGAGCATCGATATCTTTACGAGAGAATTTTTCTGCAGCGCCCTTTACATTGATGGCTTTTACTTCGCCACCTGCTTCAATTGCACCTGTAAATACTTTAAAGCTTGAATCCTTTACAATATCAGAAAGCTGTACGAGCTCTAAGCCGAAGCGTACATCTGGCTTATCTGAACCGAAACGATCCATTGCCTCTTTATAGCTCATACGTGGGAATGGTGCTGAGACCTCTACACCCTTTACATTTTTCATAACCTCTTGGATTAAGCGCTCGTTCATTTCGATAATTTCATCCATTGTCATAAACGATGTTTCAATATCGACTTGTGTAAATTCTGGCTGACGGTCAGCACGTAAATCTTCATCACGGAAGCAGCGTGCGATTTGGAAATATTTCTCGAAGCCAGATACCATTAAAAGCTGTTTAAATAACTGAGGTGATTGCGGTAATGCATAAAACTCACCTTCATGTACACGAGAAGGCACTAAATAGTCACGTGCACCCTCTGGCGTTGATTTTGTTAGGATTGGTGTTTCTACTTCTAGGAAGCCTTCTCTTTGTAAGAAGTTACGAATTGTTACCGTAACGTCAGAACGCATTTTAAATGTATCAAACATTACTGGACGACGTAGATCCAAGTAACGATATTTTAAACGTAAATCCTCTGCAACCTCTACTTTGTCTTCAATTGCAAATGGTGGATTTTTCGCTTCGTTGATGATTGTTAGAGTACCTGCAACGATTTCGATTTCACCTGTTTGAATGTTAGTGTTTACTTGTGACGCATCACGAAGTACTACTTTCCCTGTTACTTCGATTACGTATTCGTTACGTACTTTATCAGCGACTTCTAACGCCTCTTTTGCATGATCGCCAAATACAACTTGGACAATACCCGTACGGTCGCGCATATCAACAAAGATTAGTCCACCTAAGTCACGGCGTTTTTGTACCCAGCCTTTTAATACTACTTCTTGGCCTTGGTGAGCAGCTGTTACTTCACCACAGGCATGTGTTCTTTGTGCCATTACGTTTTCCTCCAATAGTGCCTTTATTTTTGTAAGTACGAGACTAAGTCTGTAAACGCTACTTTTTGCTGATCGCCTGTTGCCATTTCTTTTACGTTAACTGCCTGCTCCTCAAGCTCTGTTTCACCTAAAACGATGACATATTTTGCGCCTTGTCGATCGGCTGTTTTCATTTGTGCTTTCATTTTACGGTCCGCATAATCCATATCTGCCGAAATACCATTTGCACGGAACGTACTCACTAGGTCTATCGCTTTCGCTTTAGCCGCCTCACCCATAACGACAACATACATTTCAAGCTCGTCGTTTGTTTCAAGAGATACGCCTTCTGCTTCTAACGCTAATAATAAACGCTCAATTGATAGGGCAAAGCCAATGCCAGGTGCATCTGGTCCACCGATGTCTTCAACTAAACCGTTATAGCGACCACCACCACAAAGTGTTGTAATGGCACCAAAGCCTGAAGCTGTCGACATAATTTCAAATGCCGTGTGGTTGTAGTAATCTAAGCCACGAACGAGATTTGGATCGACTTCATAAGGAATGCCTAATACATCTAAATAATTAGTTACTTTTGCAAAATAGTCTGCAGAGTAGTCTGTTAAGTAATCCGTTAGGGCTGGGGCTGTAGCCATTAATGGATGCTCACGGTCTACTTTACAATCTAAAATACGTAAAGGATTTTTCTCTAAACGCTTTTGACAGTCCGAGCAAAACGCACCGATTTCTGGCTCAAAGTGACCAATAAGCGCTGTACGATGTGCTTCACGTGTCTCTTTATCGCCCAGTGAATTGATCACTAGCTTTAAATCCTTTAAGCCCACTTTTTTATATACATCCATTGCTAGTGCGATGACTTCTGCATCGATTGCAGGGTCCGCTGAGCCAATTGCTTCAACGCCAAATTGCACAAATTGACGGTAACGACCTGCTTGCTGACGCTCATAACGGAACATTGGCCCCATGTAAGATAGCTTTACAGGCTGATCCGGCTGACCGAACATTTTATGCTCTACGTATGAACGTACTGCAGCCGCTGTTCCTTCTGGGCGTAGCGTTAATGAACGCCCACCACGATCCTCAAATGTATACATTTCCTTTTGCACAATATCCGTTGTATCGCCCACACCACGCTGGAATAATTCTGTTGATTCGAACATCGGTGTACGAATCTCCTGATAACGGTATACATGACAAAGCTCACGTAAAACCGATTCTACTTTTTGCCACTTTTCCGATTGTCCCGGTAAAATATCTTGTGTTCCACGAGGTACTTTAAAGCTCATGTATCACACTTCCTTTCCTTTGTTTGCCACGCTTTATTATTCTGTTTTTATTCTCAGTTGACGCTGTGCAAGCACGGTCACAACTGGGCCACGACAAAAAATAAAAAGCTCCCGCCCCTCTGCCTTATAGCAAAGGGACGAAAGCTTATACTTCCGCGGTTCCACCCTAGTTGATGTATAACAATATACATCCTCTCGTATTCGGATAACGGCCGATTCCGTTTCTCCCTACTAAACATGTGTATTTCAGGAAAAAGCCTCTCAAGTGTTATTCGCATCATACTTACTGTAGGAAAGATTGCAGCCTTTGTCTTTCCCTCTCTTGTCAGCAGTGGTACTTACTACTTGCTTGGTCATTGGCATGTTATTTTAAGATTATACCTAATCATAATGATGTGGCATAAAGTTGTCAACTACTTTTTAGAAAAACACATTCCACCTGTAAAATACAGAGAAATGAGCGCTAATCTATTAGGGTTATTCATTTTATTATTAAATTTCCTATTTCCCTAAAAAAACACTAGATTTTGGTATATAATTGATTTTACAATAGAACTAGTATGATCGTTCGACAAGTTCCGATAACAATAGATTGAAAGGAGGCGTACTTTATGAAGAAGACGCTTCAGCTTTTTATAATTGGTATACTACTCGTTTCCTTAATTTTACCAAGTGCCCATACAATACATGTTGCACACGCAGAAACAAATGATTTAATCGTTTCTGGAGAAATCTTAAATTTACGAGAGGGACCAGGCCTATCCTACCCTATCATTGTAACATTAAAAGAGGGAGATAGCCTTTCATCCATTGAAAAATCAGGTGACTGGATTCATGTAAAGGCTGACAACCATGAAGGATGGGTTGCCAGCTGGTTAACTAAATCTAGTAGCGGAGAGGATAACAATAAGGAGCAAAAAATTATTATCTCACAAGTCGATCGGTTAAATGTTCGCTCCGAGCCCTCCTTATCCTCAACAGTGCTAACTCAGCTTTCCTCTGGACAAGAGGCAGCTTACATAAAGCAGCAAAAGGATTGGATTCAAATTCAATCTGGTAATATTACAGGGTGGGTTTCAGAAGCGTATGTGACAGTCAATGCCATATCGACGAGTGTCCCAAAAAAGGAGCAAGAAACGAAAGTAACAGATTCGAACACTTTTACAATTACAGTTGATGCTGTAAACATTCGATCAAAGCCTGACTTAACCTCAAAGCAACTTAAAGTAGCCAAACGTGGTGAACAGTATACAGTTCTAGCTCGTGAGAACAACTGGGTGCAAATTAAAATGAAGGATGGAAAGAAAGGCTGGATATACAGTTTTTATGGTACTTTTACGGGAAATAAAACAGTCCCTGCTACAAAAAAAGAAGCTCAAGATGAAAGTGTAACGATCATTTATAACGGAACAAACCTACGTGAGGAAGCTTCAACCGCTTCAGCTGTTGTTCTACGAGCCGATGCAGGGGAGACATTCCCAATTATCGCGAAGGAGGATGATTGGTTTAAAATCTCCTTAGGAAAAAACAAGTTCGCCTATGTAGCAAATTGGGTAGTCTCAACAACTGGACAACCCGTAGCAACCGAGCAAAAGAAGTCTGAGCCTCGAAAAAAAGGGACACTGAGAGGAACGACCATTGTCATCGATCCCGGACACGGTGGCAATGACCATGGGACTACTGGTGTACGTGGAACAGAAGAAAAGGATATTACATTATTAACTGCAGAACTATTAAAGTCAAAGCTTCGTGCTGCAGGTGCAAACGTCATACTAACACGTGAATCTGATACTTACGTCGATTTGAGAAAGCGTGTAGGTGTTGGCCATCAAAATGAAGCGGATGCCTTTATTAGTATTCATTATGATGCGACAGAGGATAGCTCCGTATCTGGAATAACAACCTACTACACAAATAGCTATCAAAAGAATTTGGCAGATTATGTGCATGCTGGATTATCGAAAAAAGTGAAGGTTCGTGATCGTGGTGTACAGCCTGGCAATTACTTAGTTTTACGAGAAAATCGACAAAATGCTATTTTAATTGAGCTTGGCTTTTTAAGTAATCCTAATGAGGAACGTACGATTGTGACAGACTACTATCGTGAACAGGCCACACTCGGTATTTATGAAGGACTATTAAAATATTTTGATGCACACTAATAAGAAAAGCGCAAGCGACCCGTTTAGCCCCGACAAGCGCTGGAGAAAGGCTCCTAGCGTGCTTGTCACGCGTAGAGACTTTCGAAGCGACCTCGAGGGGCTGGGCGCTAAAGCTAGACAATGCTCGAACTCCAAAAATTAATCTTTTCAAAATAAAAGGAGCAACTCATGAATCGAGCTGCTCCTTTTTCTTTACGCTGAAAAGAAATGATTGCTAGGCTTCAATGTAATCCACACAATTTCTTCCATACGAATAAAATTTGGTGACTGAATACTTTCCACTACAATATGATCTGGTAATACGGCAGTGAGTAAGCCTTGATGTTTATTATTTGCCGTAATTACGATGATTTGCTGCCCAATTAAGCTTGTAGCTGTTTCAAACAAATAAGGATTCGATACATGATTTCTAAGCACACTTACCGCCCCTTCACCATATGACGTTTCGCCGTATTGTATGAAGGGAGAGGTGAAAAGGTGCTATTTACCGAGAATCTACAAGTATCGTTACAGGGCCATCATTGATTAACGCTACATCCATCATTGCGCCAAATATGCCTGTTTCCACATGTAAGCCTTGCTCACGAAGTGCCTCATTAAATTTTTCCCATAGAGGCTTCGCATGTTCAGGTCTAGCAGCACCTGTAAAGCTTGGTCTTCTACCTTTTTTTGTTTCACCGTACAGGGTAAATTGTGAAACAGATAAGATCGCCCCGCCATGCTCCACAATAGAATGGTTCATCTTGCCATCCTCGTCTTCCCATAAACGAAGCTCTGCTACCTTTTTAGCAACGTATGCAACGTCTTCCTCTGTATCGTCATGCGTAATACCAACTAATAAGACATAGCCCTTATCAATAGCACCTGTTACGCTTCCATCGACTGTAACGGATGCTTGCTTTGACCGTTGAATTACAACTTTCATGAGTATAACCTTCTATCTTTAATTAATTACGCGCTGAACAGAATAAATATCTGGCAGCTGCTTTATTTTCTCCACTACTTTATGCAGCGCTGAAATATTCGAAATGGCAATCGTTAAATGAATTGTTGCGATTTTATCACGATCTGCACGCCCAGATACGGCCATAATATTTGTTTTTGCTTCACTTACAGCCTGCATAACATCATTTAATACGCCTGGACGGTCAAATGCAGATATTTCAATATCTACTGGATATTCCTTTCGTACAGGTGTTAGGCCACCTTCCCACTCAACCTCTATTAATCGTTCAGCATTATTATCCTCTTGAATATTAGGACAATCTGCACGGTGTACGGATACACCACGCCCTTTCGTAATAAAGCCGACGATTTCATCTCCTGGAACAGGGGTACAGCAGCGAGAAAGACGGATTAATAAATTATCGATACCCTTTACAACGACACCCGAATCCGTTCGCTTACGATTCGTTGGGTTGGCCATTTCCTTCGCGATTTTTTCTAGCGCTTCTTCATGCTCGCGCTCTCTACGCATTTTTTCTGCAAGTCGATTGACAATTTGCTGGGCAGTAATACCGCCTACAGCTACTGCTGCGTATAGATCCTCTTCATGTGCATAATTTAATTTATCTATTACACGTTTAATGTTTTCTGCTGAAAGAACCTCTTTAAGGTCGAATTCTTGAGATTTAATCTCCTTTTCAACCATTTCCTTTCCTTTTACAACATTATCCTCGCGTAAATTTTTCTTAAAGAACTGTTTAATTTTATGTTTTGCCTGTGACGACTGAGCGATTTTGATCCAGTCACGACTTGGACCAAAAGATTGCTTTGATGTTAGTACCTCGACAATATCGCCTGTTTTTAATGGCGTGTCGAGTGGCACCATTTTGCCGTTAACTTTAGCACCAATTGTTTTATTGCCTACCTCTGAGTGTACTCGATATGCAAAGTCAATTGGCACAGAACCAGCCGGGAGCTCTACTACGTCGCCCTTTGGTGTAAAAACATAGACCATGTCAGAGAATAAATCAAATTTTAAGGATTCCATAAATTCTTCCGCATTGGACGATTCATTCTGGAATTCTAATATTTCACGGAACCATGAAAGTTTATCATCAATACTTTCTCGTTTATTCTCAACCGCTTTACCTTCCTTATATGCCCAATGAGCCGCAATACCAAACTCTGCAATTTTATGCATTTCCTTCGTACGAATTTGGACCTCTAACGGATCACCATAAGGACCAATAACTGTCGTATGCAAGGATTGATATAAGTTTTGCTTTGGCATCGCAATATAATCTTTAAATCTGCCAGGCATCGGCTTCCATAGAGTATGGACAATACCAATTACCGCATAGCAGTCTTTAATGCTATCTACTAAAATACGAACAGCTAATAAGTCGTATATTTCATTAAACTGCTTTTTTTGTAACGCCATTTTACGATAAATACTATATAGATGCTTAGGACGACCGTAAATATCTGCATCTATTTCGACATCCTTAAGCTGCGATTTTATTTCATCAATTACGTTTTCTAAATAGGCTTCTCGCTCATCACGCTTTTTCTTCATTAAGCTAACAATCCGATAATATTGCTGTGGATTTAAATAGCGAAGGGACGTATCCTCTAGCTCCCACTTCACGGTCGAAATCCCTAATCGGTGTGCAAGTGGGGCAAAAATTTCCAGCGTTTCCTTTGATATACGACGCTGTTTTTCTGCGGGTAAGTGCTTTAATGTACGCATATTATGAAGTCGGTCCGCAAGCTTTATTAAGATCACTCGAATATCCTGTGCCATCGCAACGACCATTTTACGGTGGTTTTCAGCCTGTTGCTCCTCTTTTGACAGATATTTAATTTTTTCAAGCTTTGTCACGCCATCCACTAGCATCGCAACTTCTTCATTAAACTCTCGTACTAAATCTTCTCGTGTCACTACAGTGTCTTCGACGACATCATGCAAAAAGCCAGCCGCAACCGTTTCCGGATCCATTTGTAATTCAGCTAGGATGCCAGCAACTTGCACGGGGTGAATAATATACGGCTCACCCGAACTTCGAAACTGCTCTTTATGTGCCTCTTTCGCCACTTCATAGGCTTTTACTACAAAAGCGACATGCTCTTCATTCATATAGGATTTTACTAGCTCAAATACATCTTCGGGCGCTAAAATTTGTTCTTTCGCCATTGTATATCCACCTTGTTCAGTATATTTTCTCATCGTTATATAATAAGTTCAATTGTATAAAATAGTTGTATACATTGTAAAGACACTTTCAATCACAAGCTCATGTAATCTATAATTGTGACACTTTTTTGAAGAGTTTTCAACTTAAGAGCTAAATAAATAAAAATGACTACCCCGAAAGAAAGGTAGTCACAGTAAATTAGTATTGAATTAATGTTTTGATTTTGTGGTTGCCAATTTTTTCGCGACCATTTAATTCTTGTAGCTCGATTAAAAATGCACAGCCCACTACTTCGCCACCTAATTGCTCAATTAAACGAATTGTTGCCTCAACAGTTCCTCCTGTTGCTAATAGGTCATCACAAATTAATACCTTTTGTCCCGGCTTAACAGCGTCCTTATGCATCGTTAATGTATCTTGACCATACTCTAGACCATAATTTGCACTAATTACTTCTCGTGGTAATTTACCAGGCTTTCTTACAGGTGCAAAGCCAATTTCAAGTGAGTAGGCAACCGGACAGCCGATGATAAAGCCGCGCGCCTCAGGACCTACAATAATTTCAGCTCCTACCTCTTTAGCAAACTTTACGATTTCGTCCGTTGCATATTTATAGGCAGGTCCGTTATCCATTATTGTTGTAATATCCTTGAAGCTAATCCCCTCTTTTGGCCAGTTTTCCACTGTTGTAACGTATTGCTTTAAATCCATTATATATTTTCCTCCTTGAGAAGCGTTAGCAACTCTTCAGTCGTTCATTAAACCATTGCTTTAATTCTATATAAGTTGCATAGAGTAACTTCTGCTCTAATTCAATTTGTTCTGAACGCATTTTGTACGATGGTGCCTCTGATAATTCACGTTTTGGCGCATTATCAAGCACGGTCGTCAAGCCATCCTCTATTTTAACAAATCCGAGCTCAAAAAACACCTTTGTCATAAAATTAATTACGTCTGTATTTAGTCCGATATGCTGTGATAATTCATCCCTATGCGCATTTAAGTTAAATGTCGGACGTTTCTTTAAAAATCCATAATACCAGCTAAAGTGCTGTCTCGTAGGCATGCCATTAAAATATTGCGAATCTGGCGTGTAAAAATGGACGTACACTCGCTTTATGTCAATTCCTGTAAGCATATTTTCAAGTAATTCCACATTAGTTGGTAAATCTAGGAGTACGATGTAAGAGCCAATCGTTTCGAATGCTGACTCGTCCTGCACAAAATGAATACGCCTACCAATTATGCTCTCATACTTTTGGACAGTCTTTTCTTGAAACGCAATAAAATCTGTTCTCTCAATAGGAATTTTTGCGAGCCAATTAGCAGCCTGGCTTTTACCACGAAAATCAAAGAGCTGCCATTCATCCGTGCGAACATCTTGAATCATCAACTGCGTCTTTTTTTTGCCCTGCCATTCATTGATTTGTAGGTCGCCAACAAAAGAAACATTCACACCATATGAAATTTCATTGGAAAGATAACCTTTATGAAAGCCAATCGCGTCAATACTTCCATGTGCATCCTCTAGCTCCATTTTCACATGCGTTTCTCCAGCACCAATTCGACGCATCGAAGTAACCTTTACATTTTCCAAGGCAAAAACGGGTTTCGCAAACTCGGTTCCAAACGGACTTAAACGACGAATTTCCTCAATCGCCTCTACTGTAACCTCGCTTAGCTCTACAGGCACATCAATAGCTAGCTTCGGCATCAGCATCTCATCTGTCAGACAGGCCTGTGCCTGATTATGTAATCGCTCTCGAAGCTCATCCACATGCTCTATACGCAAGGTCATACCCGCTGCCATTGGATGCCCACCGAAATGTGGTAGTATATCACGATTTTTTGCTAGCTCATCATATAAATGAAAGCCCTCAATACTGCGAGCAGACCCTTTTGCTGTCCCCTTCTCCTCGTCTAGCGATAAAATAATCGTTGGCTTATAATACTTTTCAACTAAACGGGATGCAACAATGCCCACAACCCCCGCATTCCATCCTTCCTTAGCTACAACGAGAACAACACTATTTTTTATGTTAGTATTCTCCTCAATGATCGCTATCGCTTCATCCGTAATCGTATTGACGATATCCTTACGCTCTACATTTTTTGCTTGAAGTAATTTGGCAAGCTCAAGAGTCTCTCCTCTATCTTCACTCATTAAAAATTGCACGCCTGGCGTAGCATCGCCAAGACGACCGATTGCATTTAAGCGAGGTCCAAAGTAAAAGCCGATTGTCTCTTCATCAATTTCGGCTTGCTTTGCACCTGCAACTTCACATAGAGCTTTAACCCACTGATTTTGAGAGGACTGTAAATACTTAATCCCTTGTTGGACTAGGTAACGGTTTTCCCCCTTTAATGGAACTAAATCAGCTATCGTCCCAATCGCTACGTATTGGAATAAATGCTGGGGTATTTCCCCGTAAAGAGCATGTGCCAATTTAAATGCTACCCCTACACCAGCCAGTTCACCGAATGGATAATGTCCCTCTGGAACGCGAGGATGCAAAATAACGTTTGCATCTGGTAATATTTCACCAGCTTCATGATGATCGGTAATAATTACGTCCATTCCAAGCTCTTTTGCAACTCGTATGGGCTCTATTCCGCTAATTCCATTATCGACAGTTAGTATTAATTGCACTCCCTGTTTATGAGCCTTTCTAAATAGCTCTTCATTTGGTCCATAGCCGTGTGTAAAGCGGTTAGGTATCATGTAATCGACATCTGCTCCTAAATCAAGCAGCACGTTTAGCATAACTGTCGTGCTTGTGATTCCGTCGGCGTCATAATCTCCGTACACTAATATTTTTTCACCATTATTTATAGCCTGCTCAATACGTGAGACAGCTTCTTTCATCCCGTGCATAAGATATGGATTGTGCAATTGTTGGTCGTCCATTTTTAAGAGAGTAGCTGCTTCATTGCTATCCGTATAACCTCTAGCTACTAGAATTTTTGCAGCAATTGATGAAATTCCTAGCCCCTGCTGTAACTCTTTTACGGTTTCCGGATCAGGATGCTGTACAATCCATTTCTTAGATGAATCTATCATTACTATCACTTCCTTATGTTGTTCATTATACCGAGTTTTTTATTGAAAGGTAAAAATCAAATCCAAGAAGTAAAAAAAAAAACGGCAAATCAGCATTAACACTGATTTACCGAATAGATTATTCATTCGTGTTGTCTATTGATAAGAATGCCTTAATTTTTTTTCGTGTTTCAACAATAGCCTCTTCTTCTATCGTATCGGTTAAAACATTAGCACCAGCCTGAATATAGGCACGTTGATCCTTTATAAGCATCGATTGCTGCAGTAAGGTAAAATTCACATTGCCGTTCAAGCTAAAATACCCGATTGCCCCACCATAAAATGAACGCGCTACAGGCTCAATCTCATTAACAATTTGAGCTGCGGTTATTTTCGGTACACCACTAGAAGATGCAGGTGGTAATAAAGCCCGCAGTGCATCAATAGGATGCGACATCGGAAGTAAGGTTCCTTCAATATCCGTAGTTAATCGAATGGTATGTTTAAACTGAACTGGCTTCATATAATCGATTAATCGAATCGAATTTGGCAAACAGATCTTTTCTAAATCTTGTGTACACGTATCAACCATTATATTATGAGCACTTACTTCATTTCCGCTTTGCAGTAAATTTAATTCAACCTTCATATCTTCACGAGGTGTTGCACCACGTGGCTTTGCACCGGTGACAGGAGATATAACGACGCGACTGCCATCAATTTTGACAATACTTTCAGGCGATACCCCTACGATGACATAATCTGAGTATTGAAAGTAATACATAGAAGGTGCAGGTGTTTCCTTCCTTAACTTTCGATACAATGCGAAGGAATCTCCACTAAAATTCGCTATTAAACGTTTTGATAAGACGAGCTGAATCACTTGACCGCTTTTAATATATTGCTGCGCCGCCTTTATTAGCTTTGAATACTCCGCCTCTGTCATCCTGCTTTCAAACGGAGACAACTCAAATCTACCGCTCTCTTCTTCTTTTGACAGAAACACTTGATGTATTAGCGAATCGATATTCGCTTCTTCAAAGGTACGCTGGATTTCGTGATGTATAAAAATTACTTCTTCCGTTTTATGGTCAAAAATGATAATAGAATCGTAAAAATCAAATACAATATCCGGAATGTTAATTTCACATTCCTTACTAGAACCACCACTCATCCCATCATAGCTTACATACCCGATAGCCCCACCTATAAAAGGATATTCAAGATCATTACTAAACTCAGGCATAATTTCCTTTAATTTTCCAAGTGGGTCTCCATTATGTATTGTTGTTTTTCCTGTATAATGATTTGTCTCAACTAATTGATCACCCGAACCGACTACCGATACTAGCGGGTTTACCCCAATATATGTATAATCACCACTACCTTGAAATTGTCTTGAACCTTCTAATAAAAACTTACGTTGCCCTTGCAAACGACGAATAATTAAAATAGGTGTTATCGAATCACCATTCATTTTCTTAACTACCGTTCGAAATCCAACACGATACATACCATCAGCTCCTTAGGGACAATTTAGAAAAGTCATGTAGCATGTAAAATTGAAACACACTTAGAAGTATTTATTTGGCTCTTCACCATAACTTGAGATTGATTTCCGTTGCGCCAGAGAACAACAGATGTTTTGTGTAGCGAAAGCGAAGTGTCAGCTACACGACGTTGGTCACGAAGGCGTAGTCACAGGATGTGACGGTTTTGCCTTCGTTCCTAAATTCCTGGGGGCGTTCGCTCGAAGTTTAGTGTGCGATGCTTATATAGCAACCCCGCCTTACGATGATGAACTATTTAGTTTTTTGATTTTAAAATATTTTACATTAATATACAATAATTGTATTTTAGTGAACCTATTCTGTCAATGCCTCGTGACAACTGTAGACTAGAAAAGCGGGAGCGCCCTATTGAACCACTACTCAAAATCCAAACTCACAAAAAAAGGAGCGCCGAATATCGACACTCCTTTTCCTCTTATACAACTGGCTCGTCTGAACCCCATTGTTTTTTCTCTTTTTTCACTACTGTGCCATCATTTTTCTTCATTTCACGTACTTTTAATGAGTACCAAATTTGGGCTGCGATACAAATAGAAGAATACATCCCTGTTACTAAACCGATTAGTAACGCAATCGAGAAGTTTTGAATCGACGGTGCACCAAGCGCAATAAGTGCAATAACGACGATAATTACAGTTAATACCGTATTCACAGAACGTCCCATCGTTTGACGAAGTGATTTATTCACAATAGATGCAAGCTCTTCCTTCGTCGTAATTTTCTCATGGCGATTAATATTTTCACGTATACGGTCAAACGTAACAATCGTATCGTTAATAGAGTAACCAACAATTGTTAGCACTGCTGCGACAAATGTAATGTCTACCTCTAAACGTAAGAAGCTAAATATCGCAACTATAAAGAATATATCATGTAGTAGCGAAGCAATAGCACCTACGCCCATACGCCACTCAAAACGGAAAGCTACATAAATAACAATGCCAATAGCGGCAATGCTTAATGCATAAATCGCATTTTTAACAAGTTCCTTACCAACTACCGGAGACACCGTACTTACGTTAGGTTCCTCTCCAAAATCTTTCTTAATTTGCGCTTTAATATTTAATGTTTCTTGTTGAGTGAAATCCTCAGCATATCGAACCATTGCTATATTTTGCTTCTCACCAGAAATAATAACATCTTCATTTGGATGACCGATTTCATCTAAATATTGAATCATTTCTTCCTGTGTAATCGCTTTGTCTGCCGTAATATCAACTCGTGTTCCACTTACAAAGTCGATACCTAAATTTAGGCGGAATATACCTAAAATAACAGAACCAAGGAGCAAAATAATGAATGAGAATGTGTAGAATTTTTTACGATTTTCAACAAAATTAAAACGATCGAATTTTGTTGTTAAATCTAAAGTTGATACTTCCTCTTCAGGCTTATGCTGCTTAGAACGAGCCACTCCAAACCAAGCCGGGTTATTAAAGTAGCCACTGTTTACAAGTAAACCAAGTAGCATACGTGAACCCCAAACGGCTGTTACAAAGCTTAGCACCACCGAAATACTTAGTGTCGTTGCAAATCCTTTTACAGAGCTTGTACCAAAATAGAATAACACGATTGCAGCAAGTAAGGTTGTCAACTGTGCATCGATAATTGCAGACAATGATTGCTTAGAGCCTAGCTTATACGCCTCTTTAACGGTATGTCCAATGCGAAGCTCCTCGCGAATACGCTCTGCTGTTAGGATATTCGCATCTACTGCCATCCCAATACCGAGAACAATAGCCGCGATACCTGGTAAGGTTAATACGGCATTTATGCCATTAAACACGACTAGCACTAAATACGCAAACACACTTAGTGTAATAACCGAAATAAAACCAGGTAAACGGTAATACAATAGCATAAATACAAAAATAGCTAATACGCCTACAACACCAGCGAGAACGGTGCTATTTAAAGCATCTTCCCCAAACTGTGCACCTACAGAAGTCGAAAAGATTTCAGTTAATTTAACAGGTAGCGCACCTGCATTTAGCACACTAGCTAAGCTTTTCGTTTCTTCTACTGTAAAACTACCTGAAATTTCTACATCAGTAGAATTAATTACTTCCCCTACAGATGCAGCTGAAGCAAATTTAGGATTCGGCTTTAACGCCTCTGCCGCATAAGAATCGACGCCTTCTTCAAAATCAAGCCATACGACTAAAAGATTTTCACCATCGGGACGAGCAGAAATTTCTCCCGTTACCTCTGCAAATTTATTAGCATCCTTTAACGTTAATGTGACGATTGGCTGATTGTTCTTCGCATGAAATGTGGCATTTGCGCCACCCTCTTTTAAATCATTTCCATCTAAAAGCACTTTATCGTTTACATCACGGAATGTTAGTTCAGCTGTACTCGATAGGAGCTCTCGTGCTGAGGATTGATCGTCCAAACCAGCAAGCTGTACGCGGATGCGATTTTCCCCTTCTACTTCAATGCTTGGCTCACTTACACCAAACTGATTAACACGATTGTTTAACGCATTTGTTGTATCCGTTAATATTTGCTGCGTAACTTCCGAATCATCTAACGTCTCTACCTCATAAAGTACTTCAAATCCACCTTGTAAATCCAAGCCGAGTTTTACCTTATCTAAAACTCCTTGAACCGTTGTACCCATACCCGTGAACAGTAAAGCGACTACAAGTATGAAAGTAATTATACGGTTTACTAATTTCATCTATAAATCCTCCTCGAATTGTGTGCAATACGCACACTAGAAAGAGCGCAACCCACTGCGCTCTCCCCCTTACTTATGTAGCACAAGAAAAATCCACTACGATACTGCATTTTTTCATTTTCATAGGGACAAACGGCTTTCTGCACATCTACTAGATAGCTATAGTCGATGATGAATACTGAAAAAATTTGTCTAAAACACATGAGATAAGCTTATTATGAAACACGATACGCCTACTGTCAAATGAAGACAAACGGTACATATCTTTTCTTGGTCCATTTATTCATCCTTCTTTTTAGGTCCTAATAACTCCCGGAATTCTTCCATATTAATTTCTACTAATGTTTGGTTCACTTTAAATTCTTTTATTTGTGAGTGCCCCAAAACTTCAGAAGGCGTAATAGAAAAAATGGTCGATACAATATCGTGCAACGGTATTTCTTCAATTTTCATTTTTCGCCACTTTTTCTCTACACAGTAATCCCATAGCTCCATGATCGTAATGACGTCATATTTAAAGTACTTAAATTCATCGATCTTACTTTGTAATACAAGCTGTACTTTGTTAAAAAGCTGTTCATGCGGAATTGTCATAACAATCCACCCTTACGTTTAGTTTTAATGGTTGCTGTCCTTGCATACAAATATTGTATATGAATTTGTCAAAAAAGAGAAGGGATTGTACTAACCCATGGCCTCATTTATAAAAGGTACATTTTTTTTAATGATTGTCATTTTTTTATCAAAGCTACTCGGTTTTGTGTACCGCATGCAATTTATGCGCATTGCAGGTGAGGAAGTAGTCGGTATTTATATGACCGCTTTCCCTGCATACATTTTTTTCATTTCTGTCGTACAGCTCGGCTTACCAATCGCTGTCACAAAAGTAATAGCAGAGTTACATGCGAAAGGAAAAATTGCGGATACCGAGGCCGTTATGAAAACATCGATACGGCTTTCAACCATAGCTATACTTGTGATTCTGCCGTTATTAACGTTATTAACGCCCATCATCTCAGATCAATTATTACAAAATCCGGAGGCTCGCTATCCATTAATCGTTGCCATTTGTACAGTTCCAATCGTTGTGTACTCTAGCTTAGTAAGGGCCTATCTGCAAGGCTTAACAAAAATTACACCTACTGCCTGGGCAACACTTCTTGAGCAAGTGATTAGGATAAGCCTTATTACAGTACTGCTACCATATGTAGTAACTGATTCAAGTTCAAAGACTGCTGCTTATGCAATGGGTATTACAGCTATCGGTGAATTAAGCTCGTTCATCTTCTTATACCTGCACTATATCTTCCGTAAAAAGGTAGCAAAAAATCCGAATAAAGGCTATCCAACTGCACCACTATTCCGAATTGCATTACCATCTGCAGGCAGTAAATTATTCGGTACATTTACATGGTTTTTAGAGCCAATCATTTTTTTAAAGGCTTTAACGATTTCCGGTATATCAGCATCTGCTGCAACGACCCTATATGGAATTATATCCGGTGTCCATATTCCACTACTGTTATTCCCATCCTTCATTCCAGCTGCTCTTGCAATAGTGTTAATTCCCGCAGTAAGTAATGCTGTTGCGATGAATAATTCACGATTATTAAACGAACGAATTACGATTTCATTGAGGCTATCTTCACTAATTGGCTGTTATGCCGCAACCTTTTTCTTCTTATACGGTGACGAGCTCGCACAGCAACTGTTTCATTTAAAGGATTCTCACAGCTATATGAAGGTTTTAGCGCCGATTTTTTATTTTTATTATATACAAAGTCCATTACAAGCCATTCTTCAAGCAGCAGATGGTGCGAAGGTGGCAATGATGAATTCTGTCTATGGAGGTGTTGGCAAGCTCGTATTTATGCTCATTCTAGCAGCTCAGCCGTTCCTACAACAATTTGGTGCGATCATGGCGATTGGTTTAGGTGTATTATTAACCTCTTTTCTACATATCGCAGCCGTTCGTAGTCATCCGAAAATTTCAATAGGCTTCCGTATTTTTGTTGTACCATATATGAGCTTTATCGTTGTTTGTACCGCGGTATCTTTCATGCCAAAAACGACGATGCTAATAGGTACTTGCATCATGTTTGTCCTATTAACAATTGCTTTAGTACTAACAAAGCAAATTCGTCTCACGGATTTCCGATATGTTCGTTCAATTTTTGCGCGCCTTTAATTGTACATGTACCTTTCCGCCTTCATAGCAGCAATAAAATACTTGCTTTACAGATAGCACCCCTTGTTCACGGAGCTCATCTTCTAGCCAGGTTAGGTCTTTACCAATAAATTTTAAATGCTTCTTATCAACATAGCCGTCGACGATAAGAGGCATAATAAACGGTTCACCGTCCTTTTGAAACACAGATAGTTTACCGGATTGCTCTAAAAATGCGTACGAAATGCTTTGAATAGAAGTAATCCCCTGCTCACGAAGTTGCTGAAAGAGGTCATCCAAATTGTAGCGCTGCTTTCGCATTTCTGTTTCAATGATAACCCCATTTTTTATCACAACGGACGGATCACCATCGATAACATCACGAATTTTTTTATTTTTTAAAATAAAAAGGGCATTTAAATATTGGATTATAAATAATAGGATGATAGGAAAGACAGCAAGCATAAATGGCTGTTTTACGTCATCTAACGCAAGCGCTGCAACTTCAGCAATTAATATATACACAGCAACATCTAATATACTTAGCTCCCCTACCTCCCGTTTGCCCATCAGTCGGAATACAAGCAATACGAGCACATATAAAAAAATCGTACGCGCACTAATTAATAGATATTCGATCATGCATGCCACCTCTTTTAACAGATTTAAAAAATGTTCATACACATTCAAATACAAGTTTGCACAACGACCTTACTATCTATTCAAAAATAAAAAAGCCTACCATAAAGGTAGGCTTTTTTGATATCTAACGATAGACATCGGAACTATTCTCTTATTCGTTATCTAAAACGCGACCGATTGCTTGACGCTCAAATTTTAAACGCGTGTTACCATCAACTTTGATAAACACAGCACTGTCCTCAATCGCATCGATTTCTCCATGAAGACCACCAATCGTTACAACACGATCCCCACGTTTTAAATTACTTTGCATTGCCATCGTCGCTTTTTGTCTTTTTTGTGCAGGGCGGATTAAAATGAACCACATCGCAACAAACAATATAACTAGCGGAATAAATTGATATAAACCTTGCATTTGCTTATGTCCCCCCTTTCTTAAGTATCACTTCACTAGTATAGTATAAATTTAAGGAAAATAGGGAAATGAAATACCATTTTCTAAAATTTTTCTATGAAATGAATAATATTTCTGCAATTCCTACTAGAAATTCTTAGCATTTGGTAAATTAAACCCATATTTTTCAAAGAATTCTTCTTTAAAATCACCTAAACGATCTTCACGAATCGCTTCTCGTACTTGCTCCATTAATTTAATAAGAAAATGCAGATTATGATATGACGTTAAACGTATACCAAAAGTTTCTTCAGTACGAATTAAATGACGAATATATGCGCGTGTATAATTTTTACATGTATAGCAATCACAGTTTGGATCGATTGGCGAGAAGTCTCGAGCATACTTTGCATTTTTCACCACTAAGCGACCTTCAGAAGTCATAAGTGTACCGTTACGTGCAATACGTGTTGGTAGAACACAGTCAAACATATCAATTCCTCGAATAGCACCATCGATCAGTGAGTCCGGGGAACCAACGCCCATTAAATAGCGAGGCTTGTCCGCAGGCATTAATGGTGCTGTAAACTCTAATACACGATTCATTACATCTTTTGGCTCACCTACTGATAAACCACCGATTGCATAGCCTGGAAAGTCTAGCTCAACTAAAGCCTCTGCAGAACGACGACGTAAATCTTCATACTCGCCACCTTGAATAATACCGAATAATCCTTGCTCGTGCGGACGCTTATGTGCATCCTTACAACGCTTTGCCCAACGAGTTGTACGATCGACAGAGGCTAACATATACTCGTGGGTTGCTGGATATGGCGGACATTCATCAAATGCCATCATAATATCTGAGCCTAGGTCATTTTGAATTTCCATTGCTTTTTCTGGACTAAGGAATAGCTTGTCTCCATTTAAATGGTTACGGAAGTGAACGCCCTCCTCCTCAATTTTACGAAACTGACTTAGAGAGAATACTTGGAAGCCACCAGAATCAGTTAAAATCGGACGATCCCAGTTCATAAATTTATGCAGCCCGCCTGCTTCCTTGACAATATCATTCCCTGGTCGAAGCCATAGATGATACGTATTTGAAAGGATGATGCCCGCATTCATTTCCTTTAATTCCTCAGGTGACATCGTTTTTACGGTCGCCTGTGTCCCTACTGGCATAAATGTAGGCGTTTCAAATGAGCCGTGTGGCGTATGCACAATCCCTAGGCGCGCTCCCGTTTGCTTACAAGTTTTAATTAATTCATAGCGAATTGCTGGTTGTGTCATTCTATTATTCCTCTCATTGTTATTATTACTTAGTAAATTATTTTTTCGGGCGAATAAACATTGCATCACCAAAGCTAAAGAATCGATATTTGTCCTTCACAGCCTCCTCATAAGCATGAAGAATCGTTTCCTTCCCCGCCAATGCACTTACTAGCATCACGAGCGTTGATTTTGGTAAATGGAAATTCGTTATTAACCCATCAATCGCTTTATATTCATAGCCTGGATAAATAAATATATTTGTCCAGCCCTGCTCTGCGCGAATTTCCCCGTTATATTTGGATGCTATCGTTTCCAACGTACGTGTCGATGTTGTCCCAACTGAAATGACTCGTCCGCCATTTTTCTTTGTACGATTAATCGTCTCTGCTGCCTCAGCTGTTACACTGTAAAACTCAGAATGCATATCATGGTCCTCGATTGAATTTACACTAACGGGGCGGAAAGTTCCAAGACCTACATGCAATGTGACAAAGACAATCTCTACACCTTTTTCTTTAATCTCTTGTAATAACTGCTCTGTAAAATGCAAGCCAGCAGTTGGAGCAGCAGCTGATCCGCGCTCCTTCGCAAAAACCGTTTGATAACGATCCTGATCATCTAGCTTTTCACGAATATACGGTGGTAATGGCATTTCTCCTAGTTTATCTAGAATTTCATAAAAAATACCATCATAGCTAAACGTAAATGTTCGTCCGCCATGTTCAAGTTCACCTGTACATGTAGCCTTTAGTAAACCCTCACCAAAGGTTACAACTGTCCCAACCTTTACTCGTTTAGCAGGCTTAACAAGTGTTTCCCACTCATCATCCCCTATTTGCTTTAATAATAATAGCTCGATATTTGCACCTGTATCTTCTTTCTGACCCATTAGACGAGCTGGGAGTACGCGTGTATCATTTAAAACAAGACAGTCACCTGCCTTCAGCTCATCTAAAATATGCGAGAATCCATGGTGCTCTACCTCTTGCTTATATGGATTTACGACCATTAAGCGACTCGCTGTACGGTCAAGTAAAGGCGTCTGTGCAATTAATTCTTCTGGTAAATGAAAATCAAAATCTTCTACTTTCACAATGGTTTCTTCCTTTTTTAATTTTGTGCTGGATGTTCGTATCCGAAATGAGTAAAAGCTATATCCGTTGCCACTCGACCTCTTGGTGTCCGTTGAATAAAACCAATTTGCAATAGATACGGCTCATACACATCCTCAATCGTTACTCTTTCTTCACCGATGGATGCTGCGATCGTATCTAACCCAACAGGACCGCCACCGAATCGTTCTATCAGAGCTCTAACTAATTTATGGTCAATATGATCAAGTCCTCGTGGATCAACCTGTAGCAGCTCTAATGCCTGCTTCACTAAGCTCATCGTAATTCGGCCGTCTCCTATTACTTGCGCATAATCACGCACTCGTTTTAATAGCCGATTAGCAATACGCGGTGTGCCACGCGAACGACGTGCCATCTCAAACGCTGCTTGGTCGTCAATATTCACATCAAACAACTTTCCACTTCGAATAACGATATCTGCTAATGACTGCTCGTCGTAGTACTCTAGTCGAGAATGCACACCAAAACGATCTCGCAAAGGCGCAGAGAGTGCACCGACACGAGTTGTAGCGCCTACTAGTGTAAATGGAGGCAAATCAAGACGAACAGAGCGCGCCTCAGGACCTTTACCGATAACAATATCTAAGCAAAAGTCCTCCATCGCTGGATACAGTACTTCTTCTATAGCTCGTGGTAACCTGTGAATCTCGTCTATGAATAACACATCCCCTGGTTCGAGGGAGCTTAATATAGCGGCTAAATCACCTGGTCGCTCAATCGCTGGACCACTCGTCATTTTTACATGCACGCCCATTTCATTTGCAATAACTGCGGCAAGCGTCGTTTTCCCTAACCCGGGAGGACCGTATAACAATACATGATCTAGACTTTCTTCGCGAAGCTTAGCCGCCTCAATAAAAATCTTTAAATTCTCTTTAACTCTAGGCTGTCCAATATATTGTGCTAATTTTTGCGGTCGTAGGGAAAGCTCCAGTTGCTCCTCATAGTCGTGTGATTCGCTAGATAGAATACGGTCTGTCATGCTCGTTCCTCCTTTCTTATTTTAGCTTTAATAACAGTTTTAATGCTTGTTTAATATAAGCGTCTGTTGTCGTTAATGCTCCATCATCTTCTAGGGTTTGCTTTATCTTTGCTAATTCCCTCTCTGAATAGCCAAGCGCTACTAGAGCAAGCATCGCCTCTTCTAGCTCATGCTTATGAGGATTAACGCCAAATAGCGGAAGCTCATTTTCTGCACTCGGTAATTGTACTACATCCATTAACGAGCCTAGTTTCCCCTTTAAGTCTAGAATCATTTGACGAGCCGTTTTCTTTCCTACACCAGGAAACTTCACTAGGAACGCCTCATCCTCTAGTTCAATTGCTCCAATAACTTGTCCTGGATTACCACTTGCTAAGATCGCAAGGGCACCTTTTGGACCGATGCCAGATACTCCAATTAGCTTTCGGAAAAGCTCGCGCTGATCTAAGCTTGTAAAGCCGAATAGCATTTGCGCATCCTCTCGAACGTGCATATGTACATAAATTTGCTGTAAATCTGTACCGATTCGAAACGCATATGGATTCGGTGTATAAAGTTGCCAGCCAATACCTTGCCCTTCTAAAACAATATATTCCGGCATAACCCGAGCAACTTGTCCTTTTAAATAGTCATACATTGTTTTCCCCTCACAATCAACCTTTATAGTATATCATATTGTTCGCATTTTCCCCGAACAACTGTATAGTAGAAAATCTATTCGCGCTAAAGAGAACCAAAATCTTTCACTATATATTGCTAAGTGAGTATATTCCATCTATAGTTTTTCCAAGAAGACTCACGAACATTTGAGTGAAGCGGAACGATGCATATGTTGATAAAAATCTAAATGATGAAATTGATTGTAGTGACAAAAGAAAGACCGCCAAATGTTTGACGGTCATGATTATATTTATCATTAATCGAATGTATTTTACCATAAATCTTATGTTATTTCTGTTTATTCGCTTCAATTTGCTTTATAAGCTGTGGATATTTCGATAGAGTTTGATCTGTTAATGGATATAAATATTCTAAAAGAACACTTCTCTGTTTATCATCTACCTGCAATACGTACAGCCATTCTCTTAGTAGCTCATTAGGGTATAACAAATAATCCAACTTATGCTTTGCTTTACTCGTATAAGAATGCTGCTGTAAGAGTAACGTTAAATCATAATCAACATTTGGCAGTACACGATGTAACCATAATATTATTTCATCTGATGGTTCTCCAAGAGTCGCTAAATCAAAATCGATCATTTTCGGTGTATCACTTAGTAAAAAATTATGGTGAACAACATCCCCATGCAGTAATGTTTTCTTTTCATTCTTCCCTTTCACTTTGCGCATCTTTTTCATAGCAAGCTCTGTTAAATTAATTATTGAATAATATTTATCATTTAATAAGGGAAGAAGCTTTTCCTCATTCGCTAAAAAACGGTCAAACCGCACCGACCATTTATACGACAAATTATGAACTGGAATCATTTCCTCGCCCCAGTTTACTTCGTTATTCGTTTCGTGCAAACATTGTAGCATATCGAGTACCTGCTGACGGTCATTCTTACGCTCATACTGTGCCTGTCTGCCGTCAATCCAACGTTGTACAATATAGTGAGGTGCACTATTTGATCGTATTGGGGCGAAATATGGGAACTCTATTTTCTTTAATTTTTCATAAATCATTTTCACTCGCTGAGCGTTATATAATTCATCATAAAATTTAACAAAATATGTTCCACTCTTTGTTTCCCATTTCCAGCAATTACGCTTTAGCTGCATTAGCCATCACCATTGTGGTGGTGGGCATGGTGCATAATACGGGAACTGGTGGAGTTGGGAACATGTTGGGCAAGGCTGATACGGTTGGAATGGCTGCATTGGCATGAATGGCATTGAGCCCATTGGCATTTCCATCGGCATACCCATCGGCATCTGTTGTGTCGCATATTCAACAGAGTCGGCATCCTCATTAAATTCTTGTACGCTTTCATTATTATCACTAATATCCTCAGTCATAGACTCCTCATTAAACTGCTGCATGCCCATTTCTTCTGTAGGGATAAATGGCTGCGCAAAATTACCATACGGCATTGGCTGTGGCATCCATTCCGGTTGCATCGGCATCCATTGAGCGCAACCGTGGTGCATATCTGACATTGGGTGACATGGCATCGGCATATGATGTCCATGCATTGGTGGACACGGCATCGGCATATGGTGACCATGCATTGGTGGGCATGGCATTGGCATACATGGCATTTGTTGTGGCATCATCATTGGCATTTCCTGTACTTCCTGACTCTCCATTTCTGGCATATGCTGAGGAGGAACCATTGGCATGCCTGGCATTTGTTGTGGCGGAATCATTTGCATACCAGGCATCCCCACCGGTGGTACCATTTGCATACCTGGCATTTGCATAGGTGGTGTCATTTGCATACCTGGAAATTGTGGTGGTGCGATTAATTGTATTGGTGGGAATTGTGGTGGTGCGACTAGTTGAATTTGCGGCATTTGTTGTGGTGCTTTCATAGGCATTTCTGGCATATGCTGAGGTACCTTTAAAGGCATCTCTGGCATTTTTTTCGGTGGTGTTACAGGCACTTCCGGTACCGGCTGCCATTTCTCCACTGCCTTTGGTGGAGTAGTCTCTGTTTTACTCGGTGGTGTTACATGTTGCTTGCTCGGTAGCGTTCCAGCCTTATTTGAACTTTCCATCGGCGTAGCAGGTGTTTCCATTTGGTTTGGCAAAAATATTTCCATCCCCGGAACAATATAGTCCGGATTTGCTAAATGTGCATTTAATCGTTTTAAATCGTCAAAGCTCACTTTATATTCTTTGGCGATTTTCCATAACGTATCTCCTCGTTGCACGATATGAACTCGCATTAATAGCCCCCTTTTCTCGCTATAGCATATGCCCTAATACAAAAAAGGTCACAAAAATTTTCACGCATAAGTGCTGTCGTGATACACTATGCTTACACTAGTATCCTTATACAAATTTAGAGGTGATCTCATGAAAAAAATGTTAGGTGAGGAGCGCCGGCTCGAATTACTTACCTTATTACAAAATCATAAAGGCCCTATAACGGGGACAGATATGGCAAAGCACGCGAATGTTTCACGACAGGTTATCGTAAATGATATGAATTTATTAAAGGCAAGAAATGAACCTATTGTTGCGACGAGTCAAGGGTATATCTATTACATGGCCGAACAAGCCGTCCGTACATACGAACGAAAAATTGTTTGCATGCATTCATCACAAGAAACAAAGGATGAAATGTATACGTTAGTTGATTGTGGTGTTACGATAAATAACGTTATCGTCGAGCATCCGATTTACGGTGAAATTACGGCGTCCATTATGGTCTCTAACCGTTTTGAGGTGGACTCATTTTTAAATCGTCTGCAGGAATCAAACGCTAGCCTGCTTTCTGCTTTAACAGACGGAACACATCTTCATGTCATTTCAGCTCCTAGCACCGAGATGCTTGATCAAGCCGAAGCGAGGCTACGTGAAAAAGGCTATTTAATTGAAGGATAATTTCCTGAGGAAGCGACCCCGAACGTGCGGCGCGAACGCCTAGATACTGTTTAAACTTGAAAAACGTTTACTTATATTTAAAAAGGGAGTACGTGAACGAAATTTGATCACGTACTCACTTATCCATTTTACTTCGAGTGCCCTTATCGTAAATGATGCTCTAAATTCATAACAATTGCTTTAAATTCTTTCCTATCATGTAGGGATTGAAATAACGGCTGCTCGACAATCGTTGCGATTAAATCCCGCTTAATAGAAGCGTCATCTCTCGGCGCCATATTGCCCAAATCCAAAGTAGCCGTTATCCATCTTTCGATTCTATAAAAATAATCATCTCCATGAAGGGCAATTGGAAACTCTATTTCTGCACAAGCCCGTCCATAATAATGCAGCATCTCTAACGCCTTTTCTTCGTTTTGCAGAAGCATATAGCCGCTTGCCGCCTTAAAATAAAACACAAGAGCGCAATTCACATTTAGCTTTGATAGGTTAAATAACTCGATCATCGTATGCAATCGCCTTACTGTTTCTTCAAAAAGGGCTGGTTTATCTAGATGAAGATGGAGCGTTTCTGTTGCACTTGAGAATAACCCGATGACATGCTGATATTGACTAATTTGTAATGTTTCCATTGCTTCATCAGGCTTCGATAATAATGTATAGGCAGAGGCCATGAGCATTTCAGAACCGTAGTATATTTCCACTTTCTCTCCAACAATGCGAAGCACTTCCTCTGGCTGCTGTAGCATTAAGTAAATTTGAGCCCCCAACATATTCGCCTTATAGACATATTGATAATCCTCACTACTATTCTTAATCCGATCACAAATCTTTAATACTCTATGCATTGTTTCGGTCGGATTAGCAGATATATTACTATAATTTCCAAGTAATACAGCCATTTGGAAAATAAAAGGATTACAAGAATAATATTCTTCAATTAGTCTGTTAATCTCTTCCTCTACTTCCTGGTAAGGCTTCGTATTAAAATCATTGGCTAGCCTAGCATAAGTTTTTCGTATTTGATCTAAGGTCATTTGTGGCTCATAGCCTAGCAAATCATCAATCGTTGTACTAAAAAAAGTAGCAAGCTTTGGTAATAGAGCAATATCAGGATAGCTTAGTCCCTTTTCCCATTTTGATACCGCCGCCTTCGATACGCCGACAAATTGTGCTACTTGATCTTGTGTGTACTGTAATCCCTTCCGTAGGTTAGCCATTTTAGTAGAGAATTGGAGATTCATCATTACCCAGCTCCTTTCAAAATAATGACTAGTAGCGCTTGATCATGTACGACAAGTTAATGCAAAGTCCACTTAGCCTAATGTTGATTTCTACTACGGACTGCGCGTTTCCCACTGGCACGACGGAAGCTTACAGATCTTCTCTTGAGCCTTAATCGATAAAACGATTCCTTTGCTCTTTTGTTGGTAGCATGCAGCTTTGACGCTGACCAAACCATTTGTAACGATTTTTTGCAACGATATCATAGAAGTAATCGCGTATCGGACGAGGAATTAGTACAGCAAGGTAAGCTAGCTTCCATAAACCATTCAGCTTTTTAGCAATTTTTAATGCTGCATCAGATTTTACATATGCCCTCTCCTCATCAATGAACACTAAACTATCAATAGACTCCTCTATTCGATACTGCTCTTTTAATTGTGCCCCCTTATTACTTTGCAGGGCTGCAAAATTAATCCTAGCTTGCTTATCTCGTTTTAGGATAAATTGCACGCTCGCATCACAAAAATGACAAAGACCATCAAATAGAACGATGCCCAAGATAATCACCTCATTCTGGTGTGTTATATGTATAGTACGTGCCGAGTGACTTTACTGTACACCCAAGAGCCTCTAATTCTTCTACAGCGCCCTTCATCATTGGAATATTTTCATCTGCTTGCACATCAACAATAAAGAAATAATCACCAAGGCCTGTTTTTAACGGGCGTGATTCTATTTTACTTAAGTTTAGCTTACGCCATGCAAATACAGATAGGACTTGATGTAGTGCTCCTGATATATCGGTTGGTAACGTTACCATCAATGTCGTTTTTGGCCCACCATTCCAATGCTCATGTGGAAGTCGAATATTTTGTTTTGATAACACAAAGAAGCGCGTATGATTAAAATGGAAATCATGTATATTTTTTTCTACAATTTCTAAATCATATTTTTCGGCAGCTGATGCATTTCCGATTGCTGCAATACATCGTTCTGGTGATTCTGATACGAGCTTTGCCGCTGCCGCTGTGGATGAATATTGATTCAATGGGACACCGCTAAAACGATAAAATAAAAATTTATGACATTGTGCTAAAGCATGCGGATGTGAGTAAATACCCTCAAGATTTTGCCAGTTTGCGACGTGCCTTTTATGTACTAATAAATGCTGCTGTATTTTCGATAGGACTTCACCTGTTACATATAAATCTGCTTCATGAAATAAATAATCCACTGTCAACGGGACCGAGCCTTCTAAAGCATTTTCTAATGGAACAACTGCAAAATCTACCTTCCCTTCAGCCACAGCCTCAATACATTCTGGAATTGTCGTATAGGGAACGAGCCATTCGTTTGGAAATATACCCTTTGTTGCTAAATAAGTAAAAGACGCTTCCGGTCCTAAGTATGCGATTCGTTTTTCCCACTGTTCATTTGACATAGTATAGCCTCCAAACACACTTTCATTTCTAAATTTTCAGTTAATAATAAGTAAAAAGAAGAGCGCTTTTACACGCTCTAGCTTCTATAATGCACCTGAACTAATAACCTCTGCTGATTCTACAAAATCTAGCTTTTTTAATAGCCCTATCAATTCATCTAATTCACCTGTCATTCCTGTTACATCTAAGGATAGCGTAACATTCGCACGCCCTTGAATCGGAATTGTTTGATGAATTGTTAGCACATTGCAATGTGCATCGGATACCATTTCAAGTAGCCTCGCAAGCGCTCCCTTGCGATCTTGTAGCTGAATAAATACTGTTAAAATACGTTCTTTGACAATTGAGTGAAAGGGAAAAACGGCATCTCGATATTTATAAAAGGCGCTTCGCGATAACTCTACTTCCTTTACAGCATCCCATATGGAAGCAACCCTACCACTTTGCAGAAGCTGTTTTGCTTCTAGCGTTTTTTGCATAGCGTCTGTTAATACGTCTTCACGTACTAAATAATATCGTTGATTGGCAACGTTTTTCATAGTCTTTCCCCCTGAACCTTAGTCTACAAATTCAAATTCAAATTCTAATAGGCGAACAGTGTCACCATTTTCTGCACCACGTTCACGGAGTGCCTCATCAACACCTAATGCACGAAGCTGACGTGCAAATCGACGAATACCATCTTCACGACTAAAGTCAGTCATTTTGAATAGACGTTCAATCGACCCACCTGACAGTATAAACGCACCGTCATCATCACGTGTAATTTCAAAGTTATCCTTCTTCGACTCATGCTTGTAAAGAACAGTTGCATCCGTTTCTTCTTCTTCGACTTCATGCAGCTGGAATTCTGGTGTAACCTCTAATAGGTCTGCGATTTCAAACAATAACGGTTTAAGGCCTTGACGTGAAACAGCTGAAACAGAGAATACTTTAATATCTTCTCCAACTTTTTGCTTAAAGATTTCTAAGTTTTCTTCTGCTCCTGGCATGTCCATTTTATTCGCAACAACAAGCTGCGGACGCTCTGTTAAACGTAAATTATATTGCTCAAGCTCATTATTAATTGTTACATAATCATCATATGGTTCGCGCCCTTCCATACCGCTCATATCAATAACATGCACGATAACTCGTGTACGCTCAATATGACGAAGGAACTGCATCCCTAAGCCAACTCCCTGATGTGCGCCTTCAATAAGCCCCGGTAAGTCCGCCATTGCAAAGCTACGACCATCATCTGTTTCTACCATACCTAAATTCGGAACAATCGTTGTAAAATGATAGGCACCGATTTTTGGTTTCGCCGCTGAAACAACTGATAATAAAGTAGATTTACCTACTGATGGGAAGCCTACTAAACCAACATCTGCTAATACTTTTAACTCTAATATAACATCTAATTCTTGACCTGGCTCCCCTTTTTCTGCAAGCTCTGGAGCAGGATTAGCTGGTGTGGCAAAGCGCGAGTTCCCGCGTCCTCCACGACCAGCCTTCGCAATAACTGCTCGCTGCCCATGCTCGACTAAATCGGCGATAACTGCCTTTGTTTCTGCATTGATTACAACAGTTCCAGGTGGTACTTTAACAACTAAATCTTCCGCCTTACGACCGTGCATCCCTTTACTCATTCCGTGCTCACCACGATCTGCCTTAAAGTGACGTTTATAACGGAAGTCCATTAACGTACGTAAGCCTTCTTCTACTTCGAATACAACGTTCCCACCATGGCCACCATCGCCACCAGCTGGCCCACCATTTGGGACATATTTTTCACGACGAAAGGCAACCATTCCATCGCCACCGTCTCCACCTTTAACGTAAATCTTTACGTGATCGACAAACATTCCATTCACTCCTTATTGCGAATTACATATTTCCACGAGACATTAGTATTTTCAATTGTTTCAATATGTAATCCTTCAATTTCCTTATCAAAATGCGGTGCATCCCATTTTCCTTGTAGATGAAACATGATGTTGAATGCATTCGCAGCACCTTCAATTTCGATTTGTAGCCTTTGTTCCGTAAAGGCATCTAATCGATCATACACATGAATAATTGTATTTTCCAAGTATTGCACAATTGCTAAATCGAATTGTTCGTTTAAAGCCTCCATTACATTGCATGTTACTGTAACTTGTAATGCAGAATAGCGCCATTTTAGCGTCTGAAGCCATTCAATTGTTTGCTGTATGCCGATCTTATTTAAATGAGAAAGCAATTGACATTGTTCTGATACTTGTTCAATTATAGCTTTTGCATCGTCGACTCGTCCTAAATCTAAATTCATTCCTATTAAATGAAGTTGATTTAAAAAGTCGTGATTTGAAAAACGTATTACTTCATTTATCGTTAGCTTTTGCTTTGTCATTTTGATCACTCCAATCATATCCGTCCTACAATTTTTCACGTAGGTCGCTTTGCCTCATGATGATAAAGTTATCGTACATAAGTATAACAATTTTCTTTGCATATTTCCTTTAAAACGTAATACTTAGAACACTTCAATAATCCATTGAAAAAGGACTGCATCGAATGCAGTCCTTTAAATTAGCAGGTATATACCTGCATAAGAAAAGACATCATCTCGCCCTATTTCTGGACGAGATGTGTTTTTCTAAAAATTATGCTTCTTGAGCTGTTGGGTATACAGATACTTTTTTCTTGTCGCGACCCATACGTTCGAATTTAACAACGCCGTCAACTTTAGCGAATAGAGTATCGTCACCACCACGACCTACGTTTGTACCTGGGTAAATTTTTGTACCGCGTTGACGGTAAAGAATTGAACCACCAGTAACGAATTGACCGTCTGCACGTTTAGCGCCAAGGCGTTTAGACTCAGAGTCACGTCCGTTCTTTGTAGAACCTACACCTTTTTTAGATGCGAAGAACTGAAGATCTAATGATAATAATAACTTCATACTGTTCCACCTCCTAGACCATTTTATATTTCAATTCGATATAATCTGAATAGCTAGCAGTCATTGTATAGAACTGAGTTACCATTGTATTCAGAATTACTTGAAGTTTGTCGTCTGTTTTAGCATCCAGGTCAGTTGGAAGGTTAACGGATAAATATCCACCTTCTGCACCTTGCTCAATTTGTGGTTGAATGCCTGTAATATGGTGAATTGCGTTCACTGTACCAAAGGCAATAGCTGACGCACCTGCACATACTAAGTCACGACCATAAACATCTGAAAGGGCATGTCCTGAAATTTCAAATCCATACGATTTACGATTTTCATCGCTATAAATAGTTACCGTAATCATCCGGTTCACCTCACAAATTAAGCGTTGATAGCTTCAACAACTAATTTAGTGTATGGTTGACGATGACCTTGCTTACGACGGTAGTTTTTCTTCGCTTTCAGTTTGAAAACAGTGATTTTTTTAGCGCGACCTTCTTTAACAACTTTAGCTGTTACAGTTGCACCAGCAACAGTTGGAGCACCAACTTTAACTGTTTCTCCACCTACGAATAAAACTTTGTCGAAAGTTACGATTTCATCAGCAGCTACACCTAGTTTTTCAACGTAGATTTCTTGACCTGCTTCAACTTTGATTTGTTTTCCACCAGTTTCGATAATTGCGTACATTCAAATGCACCTCCTCAATTAGACTAAGACTCGCCTGTTATTACATTCAAGGTGATCATAGAGATGCTTAAGGGACCTTGTCAGCGCGGTTGTAGCGGGTGCTACAAACAATAACATTAAAATACTACCACACCGTCAAACTCACGTCAACCGCTTCATTACAATTTTCAAAAATGCTGAACGGTATTTACGGTATCTCCATTCTCCTATTACTTCGCTCCAAAGAAGAAGACTTAAAACAGCTAGAAAAATAGATTGTGGTAGCATTACTAATGTTATTATAGCGGTTATAGTAAGAAAAGCAAAAGAAATTGATACATAAGCTTCGTAAATTTTAGTTTTCGGGAAAAGTATTAGCAAACTATTACAAATTATTTTTCCACCATCCAGTGGTAAGAGTGGGATACAATTAATAACTAGTAATACAAATTGAACTTCGGAAAAGGGTTTATCGAATGGCTCTGGTAGTAGCCCACTATAGATAAAACAAATTGCCGTCACGAGCGGTCCACCACAAGCGATAAGAAGCTGTTTGCTATATGGCACGGTATGAGCATCCTTTAACAGGATTTGTCCACCGTACGGCATTAACGTGCAGCGTTCTATCCTTACCTTTAGTAACATAGCAACCATTATGTGACCTAGCTCATGTAATAAAAGGGAAACAAATATGATACTATACATCGCAATATTCCCTGTTAAAACTAATAGAATAATAATTCCTAAAAATAATGGATGAAGCCTAAATTTAACCATGCTGCTTTAACCACTCAATTGTTTGCTCTAAGTTTAAAATTTCGCCTTCACATTCAATTTGAATATACAGTGAGCCAGCCTCTTTCGTAGCAATAATATCACCCTTTGCAACTGTACTGTAGGGGAGATTCGTAAAATGATCCAAATAGCCATATGTCACTGTACAGCTATTATCATATAAAACAGAAAGTAATTTTCCAGTTGTAGGTGTATGTCCTGTATAAACAACAATCCCATTATTTAACGCCTTTAATGTTAAGTCTTCCTCAAAATCTAATAAATATCCATCATCATACCGCGATATCGTCACAAATTTAAGCATTTCAGTACCATAAACAGGTGCAGCCACTTCAATCGTACTGTCCTCTAAAAATAACTCCTTTATCGTACTACGCATGAAGGCAATATCCTCTGAGCTATAGACAACACGTGAAACTGTCCTCTGAACTGTTTCATTTGAGCTATTTTGCGCTATATAAACGATTGCACATAAGATTAACGCTACAAACCACTGCCATTTTTTCACGCCACCATCCATTCTCTTTTTGCTATCATATGAAAAAATAAAAAGTACGATTCTACAAAAATTGGGATAATATCAAAGGTACCTCGTTAAAACGTGATATTGACGGAATGTAGCGCAAAATAAAAAGCCCCGAAAAAGTTTAAAATAAACCTTTCGGGACAATTTGTATTGTGTTATTTAGCAAAAATCGATTTGAGCTTAGCGAATACACCTTTTGATTCTTCCTCTAAGGACATTAACGGAACCGACTCACCTAAAATACGGCGAGCAATATTCCGATAGCCAAGCGATGCTTTATTGCTCGGGTCCATAACGACCGGCTCACCTTTATTTGAAGAACTAATGACATCCTCGCTATCAATGACAATACCTAATAAATCAATTGATAAATGAGCTGTAACCTCTGTAATATCCATCGAATCGCCACTTGCCATTAAATGTTTTCGAATTCGATTAATAATTAACTTTGGCGGCTCAATTTCTTCCTGCTCGAGTAGACCAATAATGCGGTCAGCATCCCGGACAGCTGAAATTTCAGGTGTCGTCACAACAATCGCACGGTCCGCACCGGCTACCGCATTTCGATACCCTTGTTCAATCCCAGCAGGACAATCAATTAACACATAATCAAATTCACGTTTTAATTCATCAATTAAACTCTTCATCTGCTCTGGATTGACCGCATTTTTATCTGTTGTTTGAGCAGCTGGTAATAAAAATAGTTTGTCATCGACACGCTTATCCTTTACAAGCGCTTGGTGCGGCTTGCATCGACCTTCAATAACATCGACTAAGTCATAAATAATACGATTTTCTAGCCCTAGTACAACGTCTAAATTACGAAGACCAATATCAGTATCTACTAAACATACTTTTTTCCCTTGAAGAGCCAATGCAGTTCCAAGATTAGCGGTTGTCGTTGTTTTACCTACACCGCCTTTACCTGAAGTTATTACGATTGCTTCACCCACATTAGCTTCCTCCTTTAAACGTAGTGAAAAACGGACGTAGCTTTCTTATATTTTGAATTTTACTATAAGAAATAACCCCATCCCCATCGAGAAACGCACATAATTGATCATTATGTTTCGCTACAAACTGCTGTTCATTGCTCATTACTTCTACATAGTCAGCAATTAGCACATGTGTCGGCGCAAAATAGGATGCAGTAATTACTGCGTCCTTATTGCCGTTCACACCTGCATGAACAATCCCCTTTAACTTTCCTAGCACATAAATATTGCCGCCTGCTTCTACTCGACCATTTGGATTAATATCACCAAGGATAATAATATCTCCTGTTGACCGAATAACTTGCCCAGAGCGAACAATTCCTACGTATGTATCACATTTATGCTGTAATATTTTTTGATTGCTTTCTTCAATCGATAATACATCACTCTGCACCTTTGATACGAGCATTTTGTCTGTCTTTTGGACAACTTGTATTAGCTCATCCTTTTGTTCTTGCGTACAATATCGATTTCCTAAATGTAGCTGCACCTCTACCTTGCCATCAATGCCACCCTCTGAAACTTTAAGTCCTAGTTCCTCAACTAAATCAGCGAATGCACACTGATCATCTAGCCGAAGCACTAGCCCTTCTTTTGTCCCTTTCATATGGACATATGAACTTATCATAGATAAAGTGACACCTCACGCTTCGTTTAATTATGTCATGTCCCGCGCACGCTGCAATACTCGTGCGTTTATCAAATACTTAAAAGCCCAACCAAGCATAAGTAAAAATAATAGGTTCGCAACTATTGTTGGTAATAAGCGACTGTTGAAAAATGTACTGAATGGCATTGATGTAAAATCAATAAAGAAGAAAAATTGATATAAAGCGACTTCCATAAACGCAACAAGCAAGACAGCTAAAATTGTTGTAATCACTAGATGTTGATGGATAAATTTAACACTCCACCCTGCTAAAAAGCACACTAATGGATATAAAACGGAATATAATCCAATAATATCAATGTAAAATACATCATACAAGACTCCAAATAATAATCCATATAAAACAGCACGATTACGATTATAATAAATGGAAATAAAAATTAAATATAGAATTAAAAAGCGTGGAACTAAGAAAACCGTATTGTCTCCAATATTGAGTGGTGAGAATTTTGCAAACTCAGGTTCAAGTAAAAACAATATAATCGCCGTAAACGGTATTAAAAATCTTACCATCCTTACTCACCTTCAGTTTTTTCTGTATTTGGATTCGACAAATCTTTATTCGTTCCATCACCATCTAAGCCGTCAATGGCTGTTACTTCACGCAGAGCGATGACAACATTTTCAAGTAAAGAAAAATCAGCTGCTGGTTTCACATATGCTAATTTTGTTAGGCCAAAATCATCCGTAGTTACTTCTGTCACTTCCCCAATCGGAATTCCACTTGGGAAAATCCCTCCTAATCCAGAAGTGACAACGAGCTCGCCTTTTTCTATTTTCAAGCTAGAATCAATTCGTTTTAGGATTAACTCATCTCGCTCTTCATCATAACCCTCGATTAAACCATACACATTATTCTTTTCTCCTTGCACTAAAGCAGAGACCCGGTAGTTAGAATTATTTGTATAAAGTAATTCCACCTCAGAAGTAAATGGCGTTACTAGCGTAATTTTACCAATTAACCCTGTAGCAGTCATAACAGCCATATTTTTTTCTACTCCGTGAGAAGAGCCTTTATTAATAATTATTTTTTCTTCCCATTGATCAGGGTTTCTCGCAATGACCGTCGCATGAAGTGGATTAAAATCTCGTAAACTGTCTTCTTTATCTGTTAACTCACGTAATGATTTATTTTCAGATTCTAATTGGTTTACTTCGGCTTGTAACACAGCAAAATCCTCTAGACGCATTTTTAAACGCTTATTTTCTTCATACGTATTAAGCAGCGATTCGATATTGCTAAAAATACCTGTTATGTAGTTTGTTGGCTTTGCAACTAAACCTTGTGCAAAGCCAACTGTATCTTTAATAATTTGTTCGGGTAACGTTGCGTTATGACGATCACGTAATGAGAAACTAATCAATGCCACAAGCATAATGACACTCACTAAGAGCAGTATTAATTTTTTATTTGAAAAATGTGGCATTGTCTGTCCTCCTTACTATTTTACTTGTTGAGAGCGAATTAAATCGATGTGATCTAACGCTTTCCCCGTCCCAATTGCTACACAATCAAGTGGATCCTCTGCAATAAATACTGGCATATGCGTTTCATCACTAATCACTTTATCTAAATTGCGAAGCATTGCGCCACCACCAGTTAAGACGATACCACGCTCCATTACGTCAGCTGATAACTCAGGTGGTGTTTGCTCAAGAGTCTTTTTCACACCATCAATAATAGCTGTAATTGCTTCACGTAATGAATCTGAAATTTCTTGAGCAGTAATCTCAATTGTTTTCGGTAATCCCGTTAAAAGATCACGGCCACGGATTTCCATGCTTTCATTTGCACCATCAACTCGAGCAGTACCGATTTCCATTTTAATGGACTCTGCAGTACGCTCTCCAATTGTTAAGTTATACGCTTTACGAATATACGAAATAATCGCATGATCCATTGCATCGCCACCAACGCGAACCGATTCACTTGTTACGATACCACCTAAAGAAATAACGGCAACCTCTGTTGTACCGCCACCAATATCGACAACCATTGAACCTGTTGGATCCCATACAGGTAGATTTGCACCAATTGCAGCAGCAAACGGCTCCTCAATTGTAAATGCTTCTTTAGCTCCAGCCTGACGAGATGCATCGATTACCGCACGTTGTTCAACCGATGTAATGCCAAATGGAACACAAATCATCACATTCGGTTTCTTCCAGTTTGATCCCGAATTTTTTAATGCTTGATGTAAATAATATTTAATCATTTCTGTTGTAATATCAAAATCCGCTATTACACCGTCTTTCATCGGACGGATTGCTGCGATGGAACCAGGAGTACGACCAATCATATTTTTCGCATTGTTACCTACTGCTACAATGTCCCCTGTTTTCGTATTTTTTGCTACAACTGAAGGCTCGCGTAAAACGATCCCTTTTCCTTTAATAAACACTAATGTATTCGCTGTGCCAAGATCGATCCCGACATCCTTATTTCCTAATCCAAACAAATTAAGTACTCCCTTTCTATTTAAGCCTTACTAAGTTAGCTATTTAAAATCATACGCTTTATTATAGCGGATACGCAAAAAAATTTATAGTGTCACTTGACTCCTTCATTTGCATATATCAACCAATCTAGTGAATGATTTAGCCTATCTTCCTTATTCTATTGCTATTTTTGATTCAAAACAATTAAAAATGCTATATTAGTTTTTACAATATCATTGCAGTTTAATGACGAAACGTAACGAAAAAGGTTCACCGAGAAGAATATGTAATATAAACATGTATACTTTTTACCATATTTTACAATAGTTATTTAACATATCGTGGGTTCCTACTAACGAATATTTGTCTAATCAATACAACTGGTAGCGTGAGAAAACTATTAGACTAGAATCAATCTTAACCATACAGCCTGTGATGTGAAAATCACAACTGTTTGATTTCTCTAAACTTTCTTTATAGAGAGGTCATATTCCCCCTCTCCAAATATTGTCTTATTAAAAACAAAAAGCTGCACCGAATTGGTACAGCTTACATCAGATTAAAAATAACCTTTTTCCTTTAGGCTAATAAATTGATGATCCCCAATAATAATATGGTCAATTAAGTCGATGCCAATAATGACGCCAGCCTCGTGTAATCTTGTAGTTACCTCAATATCTTCCGGACTAGGTGTTGGTACGCCTGACGGATGATTATGTGCACAAATGATCGAGGCAGCTGAACGCTTTACTGCCTCACGAAAAATTTCCCTAGGATGTACAATCGAGGCGTTTAAGCTGCCAATAAAAATCGTCTGCTTATGTAGCACTTGATTTTTGACATTTAGGAATAACACCACAAAATGCTCCTGTTGCAATGGAGACATTTCAGGCATTAAAAAATGGGCGGCATCTTCTGGAGAACGAATTGTAAAGCGTGAGTCCATTTCCTTTTGAGCTAGCCGTTTGCCAAGCTCAATTGCTGCGAGCAGCTGGACCGCCTTCGCTTCACCTATTCCTTTAATCTCCATAATTTCTTCAATTGTGGCATGCTTTAATGCATGTAGCTTTTCAAAATTCATAAGGATTCGATTTGCTAATGATAGAACCGATTCCTCTTTCGTTCCCGTTCTCAATAAAATCGCTAATAACTCTTGGTTCGACAAACTATGCGAGCCTTGTCGAATAAGCCTTTCCCGCGGTCGATCCGCTTCATGGACATCTCTTATTTTCAGCTCTGGAAACGGTGTTACAGTCAAATGCGTCACTCCTTTAAATTGAGATAATTTTTAAAGTAAGCAATGATTCAACTAAAGATGCTAAAGGTAAGCCAACAACATTGTTATAATCGCCTTCAATTCGGTCTACAAATAGCGCTCCGTCCGTTTGAATTCCATAACCGCCCGCCTTATCAAATGGATCACCTGTATCGACATAGGCGTGAATTAAAGAGAGTGGAAGCTCCTTAAATACAACCTTCGTCTTCTCAACAAACGTGATTTCCTGTCCATCAGGCGTTAGAATGGCAACAGCTGTCATTACATGATGGGCATTGTTTGATAATGTTTGCAAATGCTTTACCGCTTCATCAGTAGACGTCGGCTTATGCAACAGCCTATTCTCATACACAACAATGGTATCTGCACCAAGAATAGTTTTTCCGGGACATTTTTCCGCTATGTCTCTCGTTTTTAATAAAGCAACTTCTGTCACATATTGTTCCACATTGTCGGCTTTCACACTCGTTTCCTCTACATCACTCGTCTGAATTTCAAACGGAATATTTAATAGGCTAAACAATTCCCTTCTTCTTGGTGATGCTGACGCTAATACGAACGAGTGTGTTGTACTAAATTTCATGCTGTATTCCCCCTCAGCTCTATCATAGCCGAAGATTCCGTTTTTGAACATTTCTATAGGTAAGCTAAAAAGTATATTTCCCCTCTTTATTAGCTATTAAAATCTATTTTTAGACATTCATTTTCTGTCAAATAATAACTTAACGTATGCAGTCGGATAACGTTGACGTCCTCTGAGAGCGTTGCAATGCTTTGCATAAATGACTCCCAATCCTTCGGTAAATCCTTTATTCCATCATTCTTTTCAAAATAAATTTTTAAGGCATGCTCATCCTTTAAATGGACCGGTACTTTTGCGATTGCCTTTGAGGGGCATGCATTACTTGAAATGGTGAAAGCTTTACTAAATGATGACGGAATCGTCTCTTCAGTTAGCTTTGCTGTTGAAATTTTTGACCAAACATAGAATTGCCCGTCCACTTCGACGATAGCACTTTTATTTAACGTAGGATGGGCGGCAACGAGCTGGGATGCCCCTTCTAATGTTGAAAAGGCTCCATGCTGACTTGCATAAAATAAAGTTGATTCATTCTTTGTCGCATTCACAACCGTTTGTTTTTCAGTATCTGCTACCTCTTCTTTTTCATCATTCGCAGATAATAACAGGACTGCAAATAACCCTACGCCACATAAACCGAATAAAGTACCAAATATACAAGCTCGAATAATAGATTTTGATGTAATCCTTTGATTTATGAACAACTTCATCACCTCTAGCACTCACATTAGCAAAAATAGAGTAAAAAAGGACAAGACCTTTGTCGCCTCATCCTCTTTTTTTATCCCTATAATTTTACATATTTCTCTTGTTATCGAGAAGCCTTGTTCGTAATTCAGTTAACAAATAGAGTGAGCCGGTCACAACGACCAGTTCATTCTCCTCTCTCGGCTGAAGTAAATACGGTAAACAATCGTTAGTCACTCGGCTATTCCCACTTCGACTTAATTCCAGCATAGTTTTTGCTGGCATTGCTCGCTCATTTGAGAAATCAACAAATGTATAGGATGTGCCCACCTGCTCTAGGTGCTTTAATACCGCCCCTACATCCTTATCTCGGAGCATACCGATCACAAAATGAATATCCTTTTGCGGAAAACTTTCTCGTAGTGTGTCTACTAGCTTTGCTGCACTTGCCGGGTTATGTGCACCATCAAAAAATGTTTGTGGGAGTACCTCCTCAAAGCGACCCGGGACAGTTGCACAGGAAACCGCCGATCGTATAGCATCGATGCTTACTCTTTTTTGAAGTGCCTCCCCTATAGCTAAAAATGCCGTAATAGCTATTGCCATATTATGCCCTTGATGCTTGCCCAGCATACGACGTTTTAAATGCGAAATTTTCAATCCCGTTTTATTATTTGAGTAGGTTTCATCCTCTATACAAAAATGCTTGTGGATTGCAAAGAGCTCCGCATTTTGAAACGCTGCCTCCTGTTCTATGATGAGCTTCGCCTCTTCAGGAAGTTCGCCAATAACAACTGGGGTACCGCTCTTTATAATTCCCGCCTTATGCATGGCGATACTTTGTAGTGTATCACCTAAAAAGTTTGTATGCTCAAGCGCTATACTCGGAATAACAGAAACGATTGGTAGAATTACATTCGTGCTATCCTCACGACCGCCCATACCTGCCTCAATAAGCGCTAAATCAACACCTTCATGGAGAAAATGTAAAAAAGCAGTGCAAGTTAACAGTTCAAAATCCGTTAGTTTTCCACTTAATCCAGCAGATGCCATCCGTTTGAAAAGCGCATCCATTTGAGCGGGGTGAATTGGCTCACCATTAATTTGAATTTGATCATGCACATCTACAATACAGGGCGACATAAATTTCCCAACCTTTAATCCATGAGAGCGTGCAATTCGCTCTATAAAGGTTAACGTCGAGCCTTTTCCGTTGGTACCTGCTAAATGAACAAACGGCATATTGTGGTGAGGCTGCCCAAGTAATAATAGCGCCTCTCTCATTGCATGAAGACCCGGCTTAATCTCACGGTCACTTTCGACCTGCCATGCTTCCTTATATCGATCTAATCCAGGAATCATCTCTTCACCTCTTGTAAAAACTGCCGCGCCTCAGCGATAAAATACAGCGAGCCAGTAATGATTAAAAGCTCGTTCTGCTGTAAATTCGCAAGTTGCTCGGAAATCAACTCCTGCCAGTTAGGATTTGCCCTCTTATTGGTATGGTTACTATGCTCCGCTAGACTTTCAGCACTAGCAGCACGTGGCAGCGAAATGCTTGTAAAATTCATTGCTTCTGCTACATCATCCATCAGACGAATGCTCGTCCCATGGTCCTTATCCTGAAGCGCTGCATAAATAAATTTATATTTTTTTGCTGGCTCTGTTTGCTGTAAGGTGTTTAGAAGTGCCCCTGTACCTTCTGGGTTATGAGCGCCATCCAATATAACTTGATCTCCTAAGCGCTCAAAACGGCCCTCCCAACTTGCTTGTGAAAGAGCTCTACGAATTGTCTCCTCCTGGATAGTCGGCAGGAACAATTTAGCCGCTGTAATGGCCAGTGCTGCATTCATCATTTGATGTACGCCAGCCATTTTTAAGCAAAGCGATTCAATCCTCCCAATCCCGTTATAATTAAAGCTTTGCGACTTTGCATCGATATTTTGGATATGAATTTGCTCCCCGTAGGCATAAAAAGGCGCATTCATTTTTTCTGCTGTTTCCCTCATGACTTTACGAGCCTCTACATTTTCTACACCGATAACAACAGGCTTCCTGTTTTTAATAATCCCAGCTTTTTCACTTGCAACTTTTGCATATGTATCACCAAGCATCTCGGTATGTTCCAGGGAGATAGTTGTAATGACACTTACTTCTGGGGTTAAAACATTCGTAGAATCGAGACGACCCCCAATGCCCGTTTCCATTAACGCAACATCTATATCATTTTCAGCAAAATATTGAAACGCAATACACGTTACAAATTCAAAAAAGCTTGGAAATTTTCCGTCCAGCCTTTCTTGAACTACAGTCGCGATGCTATTCGAAATTCGAACAAAATCCTCATCACTTATTTGGTTTTTATTAATTGTAATGCGCTCATTTGCTCGCTCCAAATGGGGTGATATAAATGCCCCAACCGTTAATCCATGTGACATTAATATTTCTCTTGTTGCATTTAGCGTTGAGCCCTTACCATTTGACCCAGCAAAATGAATAAATTTCGTCCCCTTTTCAGGGTTGCCAAGTGAGGCTAAAATTTTCCGTGCTGATTCGAGTGGCTCTCCCTTATATTGACTTGCCTTTAAGGTAAATATAAAATCGGTGCAATCCTTCATTGATTGGAACAAGTTACTTCCCCCGTTCATACATGCTCATTCTTTTTAATTGAATCCATTTCATCAAAAAGGCTGCCTCATAACGAGACAGCCTATTTCACTCTTACATATTTTGCAGCTCTGCTAAGCGTTTTTCAACGGTTGCATGCTTTTCTTCGTAGTCTGCAAGTTTTTCGCGTTCAGCTGCTACTAATGCTTCTGGTGCTTTTGAAACGAACTTTTCATTTGAAAGCTTACCAGTTACTAATTTTACTTCCTTCGCCCACTTCTCAAGCTCTTTTTCAAGACGAGCAATTTCTTCTTCCACATTAATTAACCCTGCAAGTGGAAGGAATAGCTCTGCACCTGAAACGACAGCTGACATCGTTTGACCAGGTGCAGTAATTCCTACACCAATTTCAAGCTCTTCTGGGTTACAGAATTTTTCGATATATGCTTTATTCGTTTCAAGCACCGCAGCAGTTTCCGCATCCTTCGCTGAGATGTATAAAGGAACCTTTTTACTCATCGGCGTATTTACTTCTGCACGAATATTACGTACTGAACGAATAATGTCTACTAGAAGCTTCATTTGACCTGCTTCCGCCTCAAAGTTAAATTCTGGACGAACCTGTGGCCAAGGAGCTACTGTAATAGACTCGCCTTCGTGTGGAAGGTGCTGCCAAATTTCTTCCGTAACGAATGGCATGAATGGGTGTAATAGACGCATTGTGTTATCAAGTACGTAAGCAAGTACTGAGCGCGTTGTTTTCTTCGCAGTCTCATCCTCGCCGTATAGCGGTAATTTCGCCATTTCGATATACCAAGAACAGAAATCATCCCAAATGAAGTTATATAGCTCACGACCAACTTCACCGAACTCATATTTATCTGAAAGAGCTGTTACACGTTCAATCGTGTTATTTAAACGAGATAGGATCCATTTATCTGCTACAGATAACTCACCTGTTAAATCGATTTCCTGAAACTTTAAGCCTTCCATATTCATTAAAGCAAAGCGAGAAGCATTCCAAATTTTATTTATAAAGTTCCAAGTAGATTCTACTTTTTCCGTTGTATAACGTAAATCTTGACCTGGTGATGAACCTGTTGCTAGGAAGTAACGTAGCGAGTCAGCACCGTATTGCTCGATCACTTCCATCGGATCTACACCGTTACCTAGTGATTTTGACATTTTACGACCTTCAGCATCACGTACTAAGCCGTGAATTAATACGTCTTTGAATGGACGTTCACCTGTGAACTCTTTTCCTTGGAAAATCATACGACTTACCCAGAAGAAGATAATATCATAGCCCGTTACTAATGTATTTGTTGGGTAGTAGCGTTTAAATTCCTCGTTCGCCTCATCTGGCCAGCCCATTGTCGAAAACGGCCATAGCGCAGATGAGAACCAAGTATCTAGTACGTCTTCATCCTGTGTCCAGTTTTCAGCGTCAGCTGGAGCGTCCTTACCTACGTAAATTTCTCCAGTTTCGTTATGGTACCAGGCTGGGATTTGGTGACCCCACCATAATTGACGAGAAATACACCAGTCATGAATATTTTCCATCCAGCGGTTATAAGTGTTTTCAAAGCGAGCTGGTACAAAGTTTACCTTTTCCTCTTCGTTTTCTTGCATTGCAAGCGCCTGCTGAGCTAGAGGTCCCATTTTTACGAACCATTGCGCTGAAAGGTAAGGCTCTACTACTGCACCAGAGCGCTCAGAGTGACCTACTTGATGTGTATGTGGCTCAATCTCAACTAACACACCTGCTTCCTGTAAGTCCTTTACGATTTGCTTACGGCACTCGAAGCGGTCCATACCGTTATACTTACCAGCTAGCTCGTTCATTGTTCCGTCTTCATTCATTACAAGAATACGCTCTAAATTATGGCGGTTACCAACTTCAAAGTCGTTCGGGTCATGTGCTGGCGTCATTTTTACAACACCTGTACCGAATTCCTTATCAACATAATCATCTGCTACGATCGGAATTTCACGACCTACGATTGGTAGGATTACTGTTTTACCGATTAAATGCTTGTAGCGCTCATCCTCTGGGTGAACAGCTACTCCAGAGTCGCCTAGCATTGTTTCTGGACGTGTTGTTGCGACACGTAATTTTCCTGATCCATCCTTAAGCGGATATTCCATATGGTAGAATGCGCCTTCTACTTCTTTATGGATTACTTCGATATCTGAAAGGGCTGTTTTTGCCGCTGGGTCCCAGTTAATAATACGTTCTCCGCGATAAATTAAGCCTTTTTCATATAGCTTTACGAAAACTTCCTTAACCGCATGGGATAAGCCTTCATCTAATGTGAAGCGTTCACGAGAATAGTCTAGAGCTAAGCCAAGCTTTGACCATTGTTGACGAATATGAGAAGCATATTCATCTTTCCATTCCCATGTTTTTTCTAAAAATTTCTCACGGCCAAGGTCATAGCGTGTCATGCCTTCCCCGCGCAATTTTTCTTCTACTTTTGCTTGAGTTGCGATCCCTGCATGGTCCATACCAGGTAACCACAGCGCATCATAGCCTTGCATACGTTTCATACGAATGATGATGTCTTGTAGCGTCGTATCCCACGCATGCCCAAGGTGAAGCTTTCCTGTTACGTTCGGTGGTGGAATAACGATTGAGTATGGCTCCTTCCCACTATCAGGCTGTGCTTCGAAAAATTTTCCTTCCAGCCACCATTCATAGCGACCAGCTTCAGTGCCTTGAGGATCATACTTTGTTGGCATTGTTAAATCTTGTTGTTCTGTCATATTGAATTCCTCCTTTTAAAAATTAAAAAAACACTCCTATCGCCTATAAAAAGGACGAAGGAGTGTATAGAGTTTTCGCGGTACCACCTTTATTCTGGGCAAAACCTCACCCAGCTCTCGATTCGTTAACGGTGTTTAACCGGCACTTTACTACTCTTAGTTCATAAAGGCTGCTCCTAGGCTACGTTCAAATGTGTTAATGCAGAAACTTTTCAGCTACCGTTTCCTCTCTTTGCATCACTTACATTTTACTCTTCCTAATCTACGCATAAAATATTTAGATGTACTTTATTGTAATCAATTTTTCAATAAGTTTCAAGCAGGCAATAGCCCATTTTATCATTTTGTGTCGTAATTACACATTGTCGAATATACTATCTTAAGGCATCTACTCTTTTTCACGAAAAAATGACTATCCTCTAGAAAGGATAGTCAAAATAAACAGAAAGGATGTTCCTAATGAGAAGAAAATACAACCCTTACTTATTGCCGCCCTGGCTGCGTAAAATAAGGTTTTATTGTAAAAAAATCATCATCCCAATTACTGTTTTTCAAGCGATTCGTACAATCTTCGTACCGACTACAGGTGATATATTTTTATTGTTATTTTTAGCTGTAATCACTTATTTATTAACGACGGACTATATTTAATAGATTATAATTCTCTTTTAAGTCCTCAAAAAAGAATTCATTATAGTTAGACGAGCTTTTTTCGTCGAACACTTCCTGCACTGGTTCAGTTTCTGGCGCAGCATCGGCGAGGGCGGTTACTTGTGCTACTTCGATCTCATCTGCTACTTCTTTAACATCCTGAACAGTATGGGCATTTTGTACTTCAGCTACACTTCCTGGCGCCTCTACTATAGGCTGCTCATCCCCTGGAGGCGTTACATCGAGCATTGCCTGCCATTTCATCGATACGCTGCTACCTTGGTTTACAGCGATTTCGAGATGATCTACTGCAATATTAACCTCATCAGGTACATGAGCTATATTAAATTCTAACGGTAAAGCATATTCAAAATAACCTATATCCTCTTGAATATCAACATGCTCAATAGCTACCACAGAATCCGAAGTATGGTGCACCCCTTTTGGTCCCTCATTAAATTGTACAAGCGCTGCAATATGATATACCCCAATGACTTTATTGAACCCCTCGACATATTCCCATTGTGGCGTAATTTTAACATCCGTAATTCCATGAATCTCCTGTTCCACAAACGGAAATAGAAAATCAAACTTAACTTCTGAAGAATCTCTTGTCATGTTATCCCTCCTGCCTATACTTTATGCAGAGAAGGCGATGATATGACTGAAAAGAGTCTCGACATCTATCCTATTGTCCTTTCCGAAAAAAAGGCTAACCCATTTTTGGGATTAGCCTTTTTATGTTATCGTGCTAACTTTTCAAATACATTGTGGAACGCTTGAACTGTTTTTGCGATATGGTCTACTGTATGCGCTGTCGAAATAAACAACCCTTCAAATTGTGAAGGAGGAAGGAAAATTCCCTCTTCAGCCATTAATTTAAAGTACTCTGCAAATAACTCTAGGTCTGATGATTTTGCTGTTTCAAAATCAATAACATCTTCATTCGTGAAGAAACTAAAGAAGATGTGTTTACCTTGTTCTCTCTAAATGGGCATTATTCTTCGCTATAATAGTGTTTATGTATTCAATTAACTTATAATTACTACTTCTTATCCAATTCTATTAATTTCAAGTATACATTAATGGTTACTTCTTGAGAAGTAGTTTTAAAATTGCATATAAAAAAAGAGAACCATTTAGCTCTCTTTACATGTAACATTATTCGATGATATTAAATGATTCTCTCCACTAGGGAGTACTACATATTTACGAACTTGGTTCAAAGACCTTACTAATTCCATTGTATATCAATTGGTTATCAAATGGAATCGTTTCGTTAACAACCTCAATTCGTGTGGCTGTTAGAGGTCACCTTTATATAGTAAGACACCCCACCTCAATATCGGAAACCATGCCCCTACCATCTGTTCAGAACAAGCACCACAAGCGTTCACAGTACCAATACAGAATGAATCAACCTCACTCACAGGAAGGCTCACAGACGTTCCTACAGCTCCACTGATAGCCTATGCGACTTACTTGACCTACAACTCAAATCAGTTATTAAATCTTATACCAAAGCTAATCTCAAAATAAAATCGAGATAAACACCTAATTTATCCCGCTTCTTTGCTACCCATATCCAACTGTTCCCCTAACGTCTGAGCTTGCACTGTAAGCTCATTGGAACTCACTTCACCCATTTGCTCAGTTGGCTTTACAGGAACGCTCACAAGCCATTCTCTAACCTTACATTAACCTTATGGCATCCTTGCATATGTTCGCTTAAAATAATGAATTTATTAGTCTTTAATTAAAGCCCACTTACTATTCTCAACTACCTTTATATACTCATTTATTGATTTAAGCTCTACTAAACTAGCTTCATCAATTAGATTTCTAACTCTTTGTTCTTCAATTTCAAACCATTCTTGCAACATTAGCTTATCATTCATTAAAATTGAACAAAGAATGTCTTCTATTTCTTCAAAATCTTCTCCTAATAAATCACTATCTAGACAAGCATTATATAGTTTTAAGCACAAACCAACATTAAACAATATAACATTTAATTTAGCCCCTTCAGTACCATTATCAACACTATAATAAACTCCTTCTCGATAATACCCTGAGGTAAGAAGGTTACAATGAGTTTGTTCACACAAAAATCTATAGATATGCCTATACGAAGACTTCTCTCCTGCTTTAATAGCTATTTCTTTTATGCTACTAATATATCGAATTGTCCTATCAGGAAACCTTTTGTCTATAATTTTATTTGACAATATCCTTCCATTTTTATCTTTTGCAAATCTATAATTCCTTTCTTTCTCTAAGCCTAATTTATATTCAATAAAGTGTTTAATCATCTCTCTATCATTTACTAAAGCTTTAGCATGAATTACCACTTCATAGTTACTTCGTGTCAGTATTAAAGCATCTTCATTCAAATTCTTTTCAAGTAGGACTAAAATAGAATTTAAGGTTTTAGTGAATTTGGTTAAACAAAACATTAAGTAATCTTTTCTGTAATCATCATCATGAGTTTGTTGCCCATTTAAGTTTGCTGCAATTACTTCTGCTACACCTTCAAGAAAAATTATTTGTTCATTAAGCTTTGCATACTCCCTAAGTTTTTGCTGAAAATCCTCTAAATGTATCTCCAATTTCTCTTACCCTCCAGAATTTTATCTTTTGACTCTCTTAATGGCTCTGTGTAAAGCATTGTCACATAAATGAGTTATAAAATTCTTCATCAATCTCATTCCGCTTGCTTATAGGGCTTGTTATGGCTCGTGAGATACTCTTGTGACCTGTTGGTTGGGTACAGTTTTAAAATTGATTTTATTTACAACGTCGCTAAGACTTCTACTAGTTTAGGTACAAGATTTACTAATACACTTCCTGTAGCACCTTCTGCAATATTTCTAATTGAAGCTAGACTTTCTTTTATAATAGTTTTCTTTGGATTTGGCGAAATCATTTGTGCTTCTAAAACTGTTAACTCTGATTTCAGCTCTGCCTTGGTGTTATCATCTGCTAATCCTTCTATTAAAGCTTTCCCTTGGTCAATTATTTCTTTCAAACTCTCAACTTTAAATTCACCGACAGATATAGTTTGCGGTGAGTTATTACTACTTTGTTGTAACTGAGAGTTAACCATTACACCAATATTATTTGTTATTGAAAGCGATTCAACAGCTCTTTCTTTTTCCATCTCATTAAAAGTCATATTCTTACCAACCACCCCTTTTTCTTCTAAGGTTAGCGTCCAATCTAAAATATTATTCCTAATATAGTCAATGATTTTACCAAACTCGCTTTTGGGCACATGTATCGAAATTTCACAGGATTTTCCACTTAGCTTCATTAATTCCAACTGATATTCAGGTATTAAAGTATAGATTATATCTTTGCTGTTACTATTGAATAACTCTTCTATTTCGGCAATAGGTATGGGCATAATCCTATTTTCTATTCCCTCTAATTCAGGTGCTAAGACAGGTATATATCCTCTATAAGGATTAAAAGCTCTTAAGTGACCATAGACCCTTCTATATTCAGGAGTTGACTCTTCATCTATGTAACCATTTAGTTCATTCTTTGCCCATTCTGCTAAATCATGAAGTTGTAATTTTCTAGCCAATGCATAAGTTTTTCGTACCAACTCTGCAATTGTTCCTTTTCCTTTTAATGCGTCTCTTTGCAACTCTAATACTAATGATTCCATACAGGTTCACCTTCCAAGACCATTCGATTAAACTTTGAAGCAGGAATAGCAATAATCCCTAACTCCTCAGACTGCTCTAATAACTTGTACTCACCATTGTCTGTATAAATCATGTAATCTACTTTTTTTGCACTTGGGCTTGCGACAACTATTGCTCCCATTTTTTCAAGTAACTCACTGACAATGCTTTGTACACGTAACTTCAGGCGAGATATATTCACTCTCTTACCTTCAAATTCACTAAGCATCTTGTATGGATATTGCTTCGGTGAATACTGCGCTATCTCAGAAGTGCTAGGAAGCTCCATAGGCTTATGCTCAGATTCCTCAATTGCTAAATCCTGAAAAACAATATCAATAAACCAACTATCATCATACATTGGCACATCTAGCTCTATTGCTTTGTTAATTTTACTACCCCCTACTTTTTCTCCACAAATTAGATAGTCTGTTTTCTTGTTTACGCTATTACCAACTGTTGCTCCACAGGCAACTGCTATTTCTTGCATTAATACTCTTGGGAACTGTGAAGCTCCTGTGAATACAAGGTGCTTTCCTTTAAACGCTTCTGATTCACCTTTTAGCTCTAATCCTCTTTCTAAGAAACTCTTAGCTGAAGATTTAAACGCTTTAGGTGATGCTTTATATAAAGGCAACCAATGATTAGGTTGAGCTGCTTCTAATACCTTAAACAATACATGTACATCATCTATTGCTGTATGAGCATTACCTCTTTCTATACCAAAGTAGTTCACCAAGTATTCAAGTGAATAACCAAATAGATATGGACATTCTCTTTTAATCGCTCTTACTGAATCATAGAAAGTAGCTTCTTCACTTATCCAACCAAAATGAACTAAGAATTTTCTATCGAATGAAGCATTATGAGCTATAAAGGGATAAGGATACTTTGTAACAAAGCTTTGAAATTTGGAGATATAGTGTTCATTTTCACTAATACACGCATAACCTGCTCCCATGCCTTGGTGAATCTCATTTTCATCTTCAATTTCCCCTAAGTGAAGTGAAGCCACTATTTCACCATTCTCAATTGCTAAAACTGCTACCTCAAAGATTTCATCCTCTACTTGGAAGCCACCTGTTTCAATATCAAGAAGTAACTTTCTCTCCATCTGATAACTCCTCTCCAATGTCATAATGATAAGTAGTCAATACATGATTCTGCATATCCTTCCATGTTTCAAACACTAGCGAATTATCAGCAAATCTTAAATTCCACGTTGAACTAAACACTTCTTTCCTAATCTCATATACCGCTGTAGCTTTCCCTGACTTATTTTGCCGATTTTCATACATCAAACTTCCATTTTTAACTTTTATATATTTATATCGAGTAGTTTCAACTCCATCTTGTTGCAAGATGATTGTTGCATTTGTTTTAATGTTATGGAACTCTAACTCTTCAAAAGGATACCTACCTGTTGAACTCCAATTCTTCTTTCCTTCTTCTAGGTAAGACATTAATCTATCAGTATGATAAAACCCCATAGTATTAACCAAATCACCTACAACATTCACAATAGCACTATCCAATTCATTGATTCTATCCTGTAACATTCCCATTCCCATATCACCACCAAGAAATATTTGTAAATTAACTATAACATTTTCCATAAAAAAAAGGATATAAACATGTAGTTTATACCCCCTAATTATCGAAGGTTACACTCATGCGAATTTCTTCTAAAGTATAAAACCTTCCATTATATTTTTAATTTCATCATCAATGATTCCAATGCGCCTCAACTTCACAAGGTTGTTCTCGTGTCGCTTCTTTTCCCTTTTGGTGTGCGTGTTGCTGGTAGCCAAGATTCTTCACTCAACATCATCAAAATATCGGAAAATACTCCCTACCTGAGAATTGCCATGTAGCTCTTGAAATAGCTCTGTGACAAGCTTCCTACCTCCACTGTTCAAATTGTATCAACTCGACTTCTAAGAGCTAGCTACGCCACTACGCCCTTCTGACAAGTCTCCTATCACTCTGTATCACAAATAAAACGATGATTTTACCTGTATTTTCAATTTTGAATGAGCTGATTCAAAATCCCAATAAACCGCTCTTTTTTCACTAAATCTCCTATCCGTAACCTTCGCTATTTCAAGCTCCCCCTAATAAACACACAAAAGGAGCATATCAATTTCTGTATGCCCCTCCCTACTTTAACTTATTTAAAAGAATGATTTATCAATAGTTAAATAAAATATCTTGAATTAGTGAAACTTTATTTGAATCCTCAAATTTGGCTTCCCCTATAATTTCATTAGGTAATAAATCAATAGGCTCTTTACTATACACTTTAGAAACCCATCTATCATCTACACCATCAATAAGCCCTAAGACTACTCCAAAAGTGTTTTCTAAAGGCTCTTCGTATACAAATTCAGGAGGTATCTTACCTCTAATAATGAAAATATCTTTTTGATATATGTATTCTAATGTAAACCAACTTGAATCATCCCTCTCTTTATCCTCATCAAATACAATATTATATCTTTCAATTTGAACAATAAAATCAGTGGATTTCAGAAAATACCAAATTACATCTAATAATTCTAAGCATCTCTCTTTAGAAGGTGGTTTATTATCCCTATGTTCAATATCATTTCTAATAACAAGCAATTGTTTCATAAGGAAAGGTCTAACAATACCTAAAATCTCCAGCATTTCCATATATCCTTTTGGTTTGTTTTTAATCTTGATTGCCTTAAAACAATAGATTTCTTCAATAGTATTCAATCGGTGATTTAGCGCCCTTTTTAAATTTGTAATTCCATCAGCTAAATGAAAATCTGATTCATTATTTTCTATAAGCTGTTTCGAATGTTCCCAAATAGCATATGCTCTCTCGCCTTTGTCTTTATCGAGTATTCTCGCACTATCCGAATAACTATACCAATTAAGAACTTCATTACTTACCCACTTTTTCCTTTTCAAGATAGTTTCCTCCTTGTCCTTGAACCACTTCTAAATGTACTTTAGTTCGATACCTTTTATTATTAAAGGTACTTATCAATCGTTCTATCATTAACAGATAGGTAGTGTTTATTGATTGTTTCAAGGTTCTTGTGACCACTTTGTTTAGCTATTGTCGCAAGGTCTGCCCCTGCTTCATGCATTGCTGAAACTTGTGTTTTGCGTAAAGTGTAAGGTGCAAAGCCCAACCACTTGTGAATTGATTTCCTATAGGCAATATCCGATACCTGTGCATTTGTATAGTTGTTGTGCTTGTCCACTTTTCCTACTAGGTAACTATCGGAATCTAATCCATAAGCGTTGATATAATCCTTGATAGCATTGACAACCTCTAGCGTTAATCGCTTTGTATGCCATTCCTTCTGCTTCTTCAAGTAAACATTTACTGAACGATTCTTTAGGTCAATATGCTTCAATTGGATAGCAATCATTTCAGAAGGTCTACAAGCAGTTATCAAATTGAACAAGGCAATTGCTTTGCCTCTTGTATCAAGTTTATCAATCATAGCCACAACCTCATCTTTAGGTTGCGCTACTTGACCACTTACTTGCTTCTGTTCTGCAAACTGAATATCATTGTATTTCTGACGCAATAACGCTACGTTCTTGTTGTTGTCCTCTGTTTCCACTTGACCGAGTTCATTGACTAAGAAGTGTTTAACACTTGCTGACCTACGATTAAAGGTATTTAGTTTAAGACCTATTTTAACTGTATGTAGCAAATATGCTTCAAGTGTTTCAAAGGACAATTCTAAGCCTTCTTGTTCTGCATACCTTTGAAATCGCTTGAAGTCACTCTCATACATTTTAGTCTTTTTATCTATTTGCTCTTGTACCGCTTCATTAACTTCATGTTTCTTGATTGCTTGGTTAAAGTTAATTACTTTTTGTTCCATGTACTTCACAACCTGTCTGTAATTTTTATCTAATTTTAGTATGAATTATAAAGTTATGAAAAGCAACATTTTCAATATTTGAAGAGCATTTCTAGCATCTTCTTCAAAAATATTTTGGCAGTAAAATACAACAATAACGCCACAGCTATTAGGGTTATACATTCTATTGCCTTAACTCAAAAGTTGAGGTACCACACAATTAAAAAAGTCCATCTCGTATGAGATGGATACCTCTTCCTTACACCAATATTTGTGAATATGCTACACTATACAGAACGACCAATTATTCAGTCATTCAACTAACAAGCCAGATAGTAGAGTAAACAATAGTATGATAGTCCAGTCTAGGCAGTTAACAAAGGAGGGATTTTATTTCTAAAACAAAGAGTGTTGAATCCAAGGTCGAGGATATACAACAAGGAATTGCAGTTTCGATTACTTTTTTTATTATAGGAGGATTACTTTATTTTAACCCCTACTATACTGGTTCCATGATTCTTTCGTATTTATTAACCATAGTATCTTTATTTATAGGAATAATTGGTCTTGGAATCGAGTTAAATAAGTTAGGAGACCAAACAGTCAAACTTGGTTTTGAGGAATTAGGGATAGGTTTAGGTCTATTAATTGTTTGGGCAACTATTTATTATTTTTTCCCTATATGGTGGGTTAACTTAATCACTATTTTTTTACTTTTTTTCGGTACCTATGGAACAACAGTAGGAGCTGTTAAAATTTTGAGGAATTTGTTCTCGTCTAAAAAAAGTTTTTTATTTAAACTTCCTATAGTCATTGTTCAGTTTACCGCCTTCGTTGCGGCTATATTTACCATACTTAATATTCTCAAATTTATTTAAATTAGGACTATGTGTAAAAATATCGTTCTATTAATGGACTCTTTAGTTGAAGAGAAACAGGACTTGCCTGCAAGATTAGACTTCATGTATACAAGTCCTTTCGTTATTCTCTCACAGGCTAATGGACAGCCCTAGCCCTGCAACACCAATCATACAACTTGTGTAAATAATGTCTCTACTCTACTATCTAAGCTCACAAGCACGATAAACGCTTCTAAGAAGTTGCTACGATTAGTGTTGTAAGCTAACTCAAAGTTAAACCTGTTGAGCTTTGCTACACGCTTGATTTCAGTTAGTAGCTTGTTCTTGCTCTTACGCTTGTTATATTCATTAATCTTATTCATATCACGCTGTATAGCTTTGAATGACCGCATGAGCAATAGAATAGCTATTGAATCTAAGTCTAGAGGAACAGCAGGGCTTCTAAAACACTCTCACACGCATCGAGAATCGAACAAACGGTCAATCGCTGCTCATCTCGATTGCGTTGGCACTGTACGCAGAACAGGTATCCACAATGTGGTGCTTCCTTAATAGTTGTTTAATGTAATTACAACTTATCCCCAATCATATCAGCTATCGTTAAAACTCTAAGTTCTCTATGAAAATGTCTGTCCCACTCACACGCTTTAGATGATGATACATTTCCCCTTATATATTGTGACTATTTAGCTTATCAATCGAACAAATCGTTTTATTGATATTTTCCCACGAATAGCTGCGCTTTATTGTTCATAAAACTTCTAAACAACTTTGACCTGCTCGTCTCGCTGTTTGGTAACAGCAATGCTTTTCTTTTAGACCTTACACCATTAGAACTGACCTATGACCTATGAGAACAATCCATGCAACCAAGTATGCACCTAGTTGATTCTCGATTCCTCTGAGAGCTGTTTTAAGAAGGCGGTATAGAAAAAGCACACCACGTCATTGTGATGTGCTAATTATCTTTAAAATGGCATCTGTACTTCAAGTTCCTCTTCGCTATAAGGAGAGATTGAGATTAAACCTATTGCTCTTTTTTCTTCTTCTGAAAGTAAGTCTTCATGAAAAGTTACTTGACCAAATCCACTCGAATATCTTTTAAAATAATCCAAACACCAATCAGGAAGCGCCACATCATAACCTTCAATCACTTTTGCAAGGATGAAGCTCCTATATCGCTCAAAAAAACTACCATCCAATGTTGATGAAACTTCAATATAATGCGCTTTTACACGCTTCAAAAGAATATCTGAATAGACCTGTGTAGACAATTTTGGTGGAACTTTAACACTCTCTTTATTAAGAATACGAATAACATTTTTCTTATAGACAAGAATGTCACATTTCTTTTCCATATGCTCCAAAAAATCTCTTTCTTTTTCCTTGAGAAAACGCTTTTCTTTGGCTCTCATCTTCTGATAGGCGTTCAATGTGTATCTAGTATTATTTCTATAATTGAAGTCATCTATTTCAGACTCTATTTGTGCCTTCATAGCAGTATAACCAAATTCATCAACTTCATTGTTTCCTGTTTTGTCAGCAACAAAGTAACGAAATGATAATATTATTCTGTCGCTTTTCTCAAGTGCATTAAGAGAACTTGTTAAAATGTTACGATTCGTATCTCGAATATAAGCTCGAATATACTCAGTGATTTGATGTGCGTAGACTAGCTTCGATTCACCAAAAATGTTATCATGGATTATTTTCAATATTTTTTTATGCTCAATTTCATTTGGATTTATCATAGCATAATGTTGAATAAGCTCTGTTGTTGTGATTTCAACAGTATCTTTTTCATAATTCCAGTATTTTGGTTCTAGCATGACAATTGTTCTAAAGATATGTTCGTCAAGAAGATTTCTGTCTCCTTCTCTGTTAGCCCCATTGCTTCTCCGACCATCTAAACGGTCTGCTCGTTCACTACGTTTCTCACCTAAAATGAATCTACGCTTTTTACCTTTTAAATTCTCGCCTTCTTCATCTTTTTTTAGTTCACAAGTTACATGAATTGTAAGGAGGTCTTTTATCAAAGCTTCTAGAACACTTAAATTATCAATTCTCCCTCTTCGTTCATAGCTTTGTAACCTTTTCTCTGCTCCCTCAATACCTTCATCAATACAATATTGAATAGCTTCTAATGTTGTTAATTCCAATTTAATCTGCTCCTTTTAGCTAATAGTCATTTTTCGAGATGTTCAACTACTAATAGTCTTTCTTTATATTAGTAATTGATTTGCTCGCTAATTCACTAGGCACAAGAGATTCATTAGTCCCTTATTATTTGCTGTAAATGCCTAAAACTAAGCTAAAAGGAGAAATCAAATATTAGCCTACATATTTATCCAGAATATTCAAAGTAGCAGATACACTACCTGTATTATTATAGTTGGTGTTCATTCCACTTTTCTTACCGAATGTATAGTACAGTACATCTCCATAGTGGGTGATAAGTAAATTAATTATATATCTAGGAGCATCAATTATAAACCTAGTCTTTTCGAGTGAATAACTATTTATTAAATCATTTGATTTATAATATTTTAATGCTTGGATAATTGCACTTTTTTGTTCCATTACCTTTTTCATGTCTAATTCAAAGCTAGAATAAATGTTAGTTTTCCCTTTATTAAACTCAGAGTACAAAAGCTCTCGTTGTTCAATAGGAAAATACTCTTCTGCTAAAGGAGCATATTCTTCATTACTATTCAGTCTTTCACTTTCTCTTTGCAAATCTCTCTCATAAATAAATGTTTCAAATATATTTCCTTTTTTAAAAAGACCAAAGCTATTAAGGGCATCATAAATAGCCTCTGGATAATATCTCATCCCATAACTTGTCATCTCTCCACTTTTTTTGTCCTCTTTGTAGAAAGCTACATTTCCTGTGGGTAATGCTACTATATGAATAACAAGATGTTTTTTTATTATTTCAAAAAACTCTTCTTCTTGGTTATAGATATTACCTTCAACTAGACATTGCTCAAATAACATTGTTAGTAACTTGATATGATTTTGTTGAGTAGTATGTTCAGTTGGTAAGCAATTAAAAGAATGCAATGCACTTTCATCTTTAAAAAAACGATTGTACTTCTCATCATAACGCATAATCTATCCATCCCTTCATTTTTTGAGAACTAAAACTCCATAAAGAACAATTCACTTGCCTTCAATTTAAAATCCTCATTAGAGAATTTATTTAATAGTAATGTCGCTAATTCATCATCCGATAAGTGTTTATATTCATTCTCTACTACTTCCATTATTCTCAAAAATGTTACAGGTAATTCTCTACTTTTAAACCTAATTAATTGAGCAACTGCAATTGGATTTTCCATATCATACAACTTGGCTATTTCTTCTGTTTCTTCTTGAAGCAACTCCTCATAAACTTGTTCTAGTTCGCCCAAGAATTTCTCTAGTTCACCTGAATTATAGTCATCTTGCTTCAAGAAAGTAGTTATGACATAAGCTTTTACTACTTCAAAAACATCTTCTGTATCAGATAGACCTTTCCCATAATTGTCATAAAGAAAATCTACTGCTGTTCTGAGTATTAAAGCATTACTTACTTCTCTACCTTCGAAAACACGCTCTTTAATTTTCTCCATTTTTTGTGTCGTTATTTCATCTGTCCTAAAGCTAATAGTTTTTGGGATACTTTCCATAACTAAACCTCCTCGTATTAAAAAATAATACTTATTGTATTAAATATTAATACAAAGTTTTTTGAAAGTCAATCTAAAGAAACTCCCTCAAATCCTTTGCTACTTCCTCTACGTCTAAATCTGAATGTCCCAGAGCTTTACTGATTAAAGCTACACTAGCTCCATTGTTGTGTAGGTTCTTAGCATAGGCTCTCCTAATTGCATGAGCATTGATATTTGCATCAAGCATCGACAACTGCTTGGTGCAATAATGACTGCTTACACCATAGAATCAATTAATCTGATTCTATGACATAGACAGCTGAAGCTATCATTTAAATTATCGCTCTACGTGCTGTCACGTACTCCCCCATCCCTATACGTCTAAATCGTTTAATGGATTATGCTTATCATTTTCTTTTTTTAACTCGTTACCCCACATAGCAACATAGCGCATTGTTGTTGAAATGTCGCTATGACGCATTAACTTTTGGATAGCAAATACTGACGTGCCACTCATTGCAAGTCTGTGACAGAAAGTATGCCTAAACGTATGAGGGCTTACTCTTACATCTTTAAAATTCATCTTATCTTTTAAGTTTCTGAACACTAGCGTAATAGAGTTTGAAGTCATTGGTGTGTTATCACGATTGAGAAAGACATACTCATTGTCATGTCCAAAATGTTGGATGCAAAATGAACGATAAATGCTTAATTCTTTTACTAATTTTTCAGTCAAGAAGACCGTTTCATATCTACGGTTCTTACCATATACATTCATGGTCAAATTTTTAAAATCAATATCAGACCATTTCAACATGATAACCTCTTTTTTGCGTATTCCTGTTCCAAGTAATAATAGTATAAGCATATACCCACGGTAACTAGAGTAAGATAAGTCTCTCCTCCGCAAGCTGCGATAATAAGCGAGCATTTGATAAATCTGTTCATCCGTAAAAACATCAATTTTAACGTCTGTTTTTTGCAATTTAACTTTTTTGGTAATACTTTCATTTACTACTTTTTCATCAACTAAATAGTTGTAAAAGGCTCTTATACGCAAAATGATTGAGTTGATTGTATTAGGTTTATTACCTTTCTCTTGGCATTGCATAAGATAATCACGCAAATGTACATGAGTTACGTCCTCAACATTAATTACACCCTTTTCAAGGCAATATTCAATAAATGGATAGAGTAAATACTTATAATTTTGCACATTTGCCTTAGATGTGTTATTAAATCGTCTATCTGCAATAAAGTCCTCATAAGCAAATTTTAAAAGCATACAAAAAACCACCTCTTATCAAATTTTAGAATTGATAAGAAGTGGTTACTAATTTGTTAATTGATTGAGAATTACACTACTTCATAAAAAGAACGTATTTTCGCTATCACTTTAACGTGCTAATTTTGCAAATACTGTGTGGAATGCTTGTACTGTTTTAGCAATATGCTCTTCTGTATGAGCTGTCGAAATAAACATTCCTTCGAATTGAGATGGTGGAAGGAAAATCCCCTCTTCAGCCATTAGTTTAAAGTACTCGGCAAATAACTCTAAATCAGACGTTTTCGCTGATTCAAAATCAATAACATCTTCATTCGTGAAGAAGAAGCCAATCATTGAGCCTGCACGATTTACTGTATGTGGAATATTGTATTTCGTTGCAGCTTCACGGAAGCCAGCCTCAAGTTGATCTCCTAGCTTTTTAAAGTACTCATAAGAATCGCGGTCTAAGCGTGATAATGTTTCATAGCCAGCAGTCATTGCAAGTGGGTTTCCTGATAGAGTACCCGCCTGATAAATCGGTCCTGCTGGTGCAACACGCTCCATAATCTCACGTTTCCCACCAAATGCACCTACTGGTAAGCCGCCACCAATAACTTTACCTAGGCAAGTTAGGTCTGGCGTAATGCCAAAGTAACCTTGTGCACAGCCGTAATCTACACGGAATCCAGTCATTACCTCATCAAAAATTAACACGGTACCATTGTCCTCTGTTAATTTACGCAGGCCTTCTAGGAAACCTGGCTGCGGTGGAACAACACCCATATTCCCTGCAACTGGCTCTAAAATAACAGCGGCTAAATCATCACCAAATTTTTCAAAAACAAGCTTGGCTGATTCTAAATCATTATACGCAACCGTTAACGTATTTTTCGCAATATCCTCAGGTACACCTGGGCTATCTGGAAGACCTAGCGTTGCAACACCAGAACCCGCTTTAATTAAAAGAGAATCCCCATGCCCATGGTAGGAGCCCTCGAATTTCAATATTTTATTGCGACCTGTATAACCGCGCGCTACACGAAGTGCAGACATAGTCGCTTCTGTACCGCTTGATACGAAACGAATCAGTTCAATGGATGGTAAACGATCCATCACTAGCTCGGCTAATTTGTTTTCCGATAGGGTTGGTGCTCCGAAAGATGATCCTTTTGCAGCTTGTTTAGCAATTGCTTCCACAACCTCTGGATGCGTATGACCTAAAATTAGTGGTCCCCACGATAACACGTAGTCAATATAATCATTACCATCAATGTCTTTCACGATAGCGCCGTGGCCTGATTCCATAAAAATCGGATCCATATTAACAGATTTGAATGCACGAACAGGGCTATTTACACCACCTGGCATCCTATTTACCGCTTCAGCGAAAGCTTGTTTAGATTTTTCATATGAACGCATATTATTTCTCCCCTAACCAACGTGCCACATCTTTTGCATGGTACGTAATAATTAAATCCGATCCCGCACGTTTCATTCCAAGCAATGTTTCCATAACAACAGATTTTTCATCAATCCATCCGTTTATAGCAGCTGCCTTAACCATCGCATATTCACCAGAAACATTGTACGCTACAATCGGTAATGGAAAATTATTTTTCACATCGCGAATAATATCTAAATATGCAAGAGCTGGCTTCACGATTAAGAAATCAGCACCCTCTTCTACATCTGATGTTGCTTCACGAATAGCTTCCATACGATTGGATGGGTCCATTTGATATGTTTTACGATCACCAAACTTCGGTGCCCCGTCCGCCGCCTCACGGAATGGTCCATAATAGCCAGATGCATATTTAACGGCATAAGGCATAATCGGAATATGTTCAAAGCCAGCAGCATCTAGTCCTGCTCGAATAGCAGCAACAAAGCCGTCCATCATATTAGAAGGTGCAATAATATCCGCACCTGCCTCAGCTTGTGAAATCGCTGTTTGTGCTAATAGATTTAACGATGGATCATTTAAAATCTGATTGCCTTCTACAACACCACAGTGACCATGATCTGTATATTCACAAAGACAAGTATCTGCAATAACAATTAAATTCGGATAACGTTCTTTAATAAAACGTGTTGCCTTTTGAATAATCCCGTGATCGTGATAGGCACCAGAGCCCACTGCATCCTTTTCAGCTGGTAAACCGAATAGTATTACTGACGGTATACCTAAAGCAACAACCTCATCGATTTCTGTTCCTAGATAATCTAATGAGAACTGGAAAACACCAGGCATTGACTGTACTTCGTTTTTAACATTTTCGCCCTCTGCAACGAAAATTGGATAAATTAAATCTTCCTTGTGTAAGTATGTTTCCTTTACCATTGAACGTATGCCAGCGTTATGACGTAGGCGACGATGACGTTGAAAATATAATTCTGTCACGATGAAACTCCTCCAATTAATCTTTCAATTACAGCTTGCATTGTATAAACACTAGGCTGCACATCTACTCTTGCACCGTATTCTTTTAATACAGCTGTTGTAATATGACCGATTGATGCTACTGTTACATAACGCCAATGCAAGTCCGGTACTATGTACTTTGCGTATATTCTAACAGCTGATGGACTAGCAAAAATAACAACTGGCTCCTTTTCCTGCAATAAACTTTCGGCGAGTGCTCCAACATGTTCTGTTGTTTCAACCGTTTCATATACTGTCCATTCATCACAGAGAAGCGCATCTCGAATTGTACTTTTAGCTAGTGAGCCTCGTAAAAATAGGCAGTGTACATCTACTGCATTACCAGGGAATTCTTGAACAAATCTATCTGCACTAAAGATTGTTGGCATAAAATCTATATCGAACCCTTCATCCTGAAGTGCCTTCGCTGTTTTGATACCAACTGCAGCGATTTTACATGAAATTGCTGATGGCGATAGATTTGCACGCCGTAGCTTGTTCATATAATGCTCCACTGCATTTTGACTAGTAAAAATTAGCCAGTCATACTTTGCACTGTTACAAATTCTTTCCTCATCATCCCATGAGATTCTCTCTTGTATCGTGATGAGTGGAAAGGCCAATACCTTTCCTCCGTACTCCTCTACCTGCTCCGCAATCGTTTGGATCTTTTGTGTCCCAGTTAGAAAAATCGTTTTACCTGCTAGTGGCTTAGGCATGTTCCTCAGCCTTCACTTTTTGAATTAAATCATATGCACCTTGAGCAGTTAAAAGCTTGGCTACTTCTTTGCCCACTTCATCTGCATTCGTACCTGTAATCGTTTCTTTATAAATAACCGATGCATCAGGGGCCGCTACTAAGCCCGTTAACGTAATCTTTTCACCATTAACATTCGCATATCCAGCGATTGGGACTTGACAGCCACCATCCATTGCCGCCAAAAACGAACGTTCAGCATGTGCAGTTCTCCAAGTGTTTTCATCTGTTAACTTTGCGAGTTGAGCTAGTAGCTCCTCATCGTCGCCACGACATTCAATCCCTAAAGAGCCTTGTGCAACAGCAGGTAAACACACATCAATATCTAAATATTCCGTCACAACATCCGCACTCCAGCCAAGACGTTTTAGTCCAGCAGCGGCTAGAATAATCGCATCATATTCTTCCGTTTCTAGCTTAGCTAAACGTGTATCTACATTTCCACGAATCCATTTAATTTCTAAATCTGGACGAAGCGTTAGGAGCTGTGCACTACGACGAAGCGAGCTTGTACCAACTACTGCTCCTTTCGGTAAATCCGCAAATTTGACATGCCCTTTCGAAATAAAAGCATCTCGTGCATCCTCACGTGGCGGAATACAACCGATAACCAAGCCTGCCGGTAAAACAGCAGGCATATCCTTCATAGAATGGACAGCAAAATCGATTTCTTTATCGTATAAGGCTTGCTCAATTTCTTTTACAAAGAGACCTTTCCCTCCTACTTTTGAAAGTTGGACATCTAAAATACGATCCCCTTTTGTAACAATCTCCTTAATTTCAAACTCAAACGGAACACCTGCAGCCTTTAGCTCATTAATAAACCAGTTTGTTTGTGTTAAAGCGAGTTTACTCTTTCTTGAACCTACAATAATTTTTCTCAAAATAATCCTACCTTTCTGCTTCTACCATAGATGGAAGTTGGACAATTTATTGCCGAGGAAGAAATTAATAACCGTTAATAAATAGGCATACACATGTACCCATGCGTATGTTGTACCAACCAATTTCCCACTGCGATGTAATAATAAAATAATTAAATATATAACAGTAATGATAAATGAACCTACTATTTTCACATCGAAAACAGATAATCCATCCAATGTCATTAATGCCCATTCTAACCCAAGTATTAAGCTAATTAGTAGTAAAGGCACACCGACAAGAATTGAATTGCTCATCCAACTACTTGTTTGCTGTAATGACGGTAATCTTGACCAAATCGATGTAAATTTTTTTTGTTTTAGTATTCGGTATAAGATTAAATAAAGTACCGAAAAAACAAATGATAATGAAAATGCAGCATAAGAAATCATCGCTATACTTACGTGTATAACGAGCATTTCAGATACGAGCGAATCTACCATTGGCTGTACCTTTTCTGCTGGAGCAAATAAATGAATTGTTACAAAAACAAAACCTAATATATTAATAAAAAATACAGGCATATCTACACGAGCAATACAATGCAGACCTATTGAAAGCGTCGTTAACAGCCATGCATAAAAATAAATCCCTTCAAATAACGATAGGATTGGGAATCGTTGTGTTTCAATCACAAATAAAACAATAAAGATTGTTTGAAAAATCCAGACAATACAAACGAGCCAAAATGCAATACGTCGTGCTTTTACGTATTTATATAAATAATCGATAAAATAAAACACAATCCCCAATGCATACAGTATGACCATCAATTCGTATAATCTAGCCATTGTTAATTCTGTCATAGGCAACCCTTCTTTTTGTTATACAAATCACACACTTCATTTCATTCTTTTCCAAACAAAAAGCGCTTTACATATCTATACAATTTTACCATACAGATACGAAAACGCTTGTGAAAATTTCATTTATTTAAAATGACAATTCAGGGCGAACTGTTGAATCCGCTTGGGTTGATTGAGCACGCTGCTTTTCTATCTGTTTTTGCTGAGCAACTTCTTCTTGAACAGCATCATCTATTCCAAAAATTTGTTGGAATAGCTGTAGCCCTTCATTAGCCTTAGATGAATTAGCCATTTCCTTCGCTTGTAAAATAGGCTCTTTTAATAGCTGATTAATAATCGACTTCGTATGCTTATTTAAAATTTTCCGCTCACGGTCCGTTAACTCTGGCATTTTATTTTCAATACTCGCCATTGTTTCCTCTTGAATTCGAGCTGCCTTTTTGCGAAGTGCTGAAATAACCGGTACTACACCTAATGTTGCAAACCAATCTTTAAATTGAATTACCTCTTGACCAATCATTTTCGTAATTTGATCCGCCGCTCGCTGGCGCTCTGCTAAATTTGCATTGACAATTCCTTGTAAATCATCAATATCGTACAGGAATACATTAGGAAGCTCTGCGATTTTCGGATCTAAGTCACGTGGAACAGCGATATCTACCATAAACAACGGCTCACCTTTACGCATGCGCGCTACATATTGCATTAAATCATAATCAATGACATATTCGGTAGCACCCGTAGAGCTTATTAAAATATCTGCCTCAAGCAAAATACATTGCAATTCGTCCATAGGCTTAGCTGCACCTTCGAATTTAGTTGCCAGTGACTGCGCTTTTTCAAAAGTACGATTAATAACCGTAACTTTTCCAACACCGTTTCCGTAAAGATTTTGGATGGCTAGCTCACCCATTTTACCTGCACCCAAAATTGCAACATGCTTACGTTGGAGAGAGCCAAAAATCTTCTTAGCTAACTCAACTGCTGCGTAAGATACTGATACGGCATTCTCACCTATAGCTGTTTCACTGTGTGCACGCTTTGCAAAAGTGACAGCCTGTTTAAATAATTGATTATAAACCGTTCCTGTTGTTCCAATTTCTTGTCCCTGAAGGAAGCTTTTCTTAACTTGCCCTAAAATTTGTGTTTCACCTAATACCATTGAATCGATTCCCGCAGTTACGCGGAATAAATGGTTTAAAGATGCATCTTCTTCACAAATAAATAAGTGGTTCTCAAATTGGTCTACTGGTATATTAAACCATTTCGACAAAAATTGCTTAATATAATAACGTCCTGTGTGTAATTGATCAACGACCGCATAGATTTCTGTCCGGTTACATGTTGATACAATCACATTCTCCAGTATGCTTTTTTCTTTTTGTAGCGCTGACATTGCATTCGGAAGCTCACGTTCAATAAACGACAGCTTTTCACGAATTTCAACAGGCGCAGTTTTATAATTTAAACCTACTACTAGTGTATGCATGAACCCCTCACACCTCACCCGATCTAATTCACAATACTTATTGTAACATAAAGAAAACATAATTCACGCTAAAGTTTGTGAACAAGCTATGAACCGTTTTTTTACTTTATAATAATTCTAATGTAAGTGTACCAAAAGTCTCGGATATATTCAATAAGGATTACTTTTTAATGGTTTTCACTTAGTGACTATAAAAAAACCTCCAGTAATTATTATGTTACTGGAGGTAAAAATCATTATTGAATTTTTACTTTTTTACTATTAATAATGGCACCATTTTTATCATAGGCAAAGAACTCTACTTCTTCATAAATGTCGAAATTTTGTACTTTACGTATATCGTATTCTAGCTCAAACATATTATGTCCGATTGAGAATAAATCATACTGTAGATTTCCGCCAACAGAGTAGAAGTTAACTTTTACTTTGTTTACATCGGTACAGTTTGGATTTAATGCTGCCTCAAAGAAAATTGTATTACGTAAAATCGTAATTTTTGCTTCATTAAACATATTTACGTTAATAGAGCACATTGCAGTTGAACCCGTATAATTACAAATAACTTTGTCATATACCGTCTGGTAAACACCACTAATATCTTCATGGTTAGTTACGTGATAATTCATTCCACCAGTATCATTTGCTAATTTTTTCATTAACGTTTGATTTGTTTCAGATGGTTTCCCAACTGTTATTGTATAAATCTTCACGCCAGCATTTTTAGCAAGCTGAATCATTTGTGAAACCTCTCCAGCCTTTGTATTACCATCTGATACTAGTATTAATGCTTTAGGCATCGTACGGTCACCGGCTGATTCAAAGTTAGCAATAGCCGTTTTTACACCTTCCAGCATATTTGTACCACCATTACGATTACCAGCATTAAATAAATCATCACCAAGGAATAATACTTGATCTACAGTACCTTTCTTTTCTAGCGTACCCTTTGTAGAGAAGGTAGCTGCAATCGTAGGTTCTGCATCCATTTTTTTGATTAACTCCTTTGTTTTAGCTCCAATTAAATTTCTAGGATCTACCTTTTTCATCGACGCTGAATTGTCAACGACGAACGCGATTTCTGCTAAAAGACTACAAGAGCGATCGTCTATAGGAGTCGTAGCAAAAATTTCATTCGAAACGGGCTTATCATATAAACTTGCTAGCAGCTTATGATAACGTGTATCACTATTTGTTTTTGGTAACGTCACCTTTACCTCAGAAGTACCATAAATTAATCCTTCAAAAATAGCGATAGCCTGCTTTGTTCCGCCTGTATTCGTTACATTGTCGACCGTATTTGTATTAAAGTAAGTTTGTTTAACAACACCGTTATACTCAATATTTACAGGTCCACGATAGTTTGTAATTGGTAATCCTCCTGGTGCAACTAATGAAACCATTACTTTTGTAAAGCTACCTTCAAGCTTCTCCCGCTCCGCATCCTTTATATCCTGCAGGGTTTTATCTGCAAGCTCTGCTAGGGCTAGTAAACCATTTAGCTCTGAACGATAATTTGCCAACGCAGAGTTATTTATTTCAGCCTCACTTAATCGAGCATAAATCGCTTGAACAGCTTTAATGCTCTTATAGTTTGCCATTGAGAAGCTATCAATTTTTTTCGGCAACAAATCGATTAAATAAAGAAGTACTGCGTGACTCTGCGGATCATCTGCATTAAAAGGACTCGTATATTTATTCGGAATAGCTGAGAACGGAATGTTGTAACCAGCAAATCCATTGCCATCTAAAAAGTAATCTAGCGTAATCGTAGTAGAGCTACCTTCCTTCAGGTAATCGCTAATAATATGTTCGAATAATTGCTCTGATATATCAAACCCTGCTAAACGAACTGTAGCATGCTCATAAACTGGTTCTGTCACAACAGTCCCTAATGAACTATCTTGATTCGATGAAGCTAAATATAACGTTTTATCATCAGGGTCAATGGCAGAAACAGAAATTGGTCCTGGCTTTAATGTCGGGTACGTTATAGGATATTTCGTCTCATCTCCGTCATCTCCACCAACATATTCCTCGTTATATGAATCATAAATTTCATAGGTTACTTGTAATTCAGGCTGTGGAACATACTGAATCGGAATTTCAATTCGTTTGTTTTTAAATACGGAATAACGAGCTTCATTATTATTAACAAGCTCTAAATAAATTGTATCTCTTACTGATTGTGGAAGCTTCGGCGCTTTAATATAAAAATCTAAATCGCCCCCATCAGAGAATACTGTTGCAGTTGGTGCACCACTTGGCGAGTTGCTCGCAAACCCTCCCTGTATAAGGTTCCCATCTTCATCAGTTTTCCCACTTAATGTGAGCTTTGAGCTAACTTTAAATTGAAGAGATGTTTCATACGGAATTGTTTTACCGTAACCATCCTTTAATTTAATAGAAACAAGTGTTGAATCTTTACCGTTCGCAATTAACTCTGCATTTTCAACAGTAATTTTTTGTACCGCTTTATTAGCTGATGATGTATTATCCGAGACATCATTGTTTCCATCCTGCCCATCACCTAAATCTACCGATGAGCCACCTGATTCAACAAAATTAATTGGCAACGTAATTTTATTATTATCTTTGCCCTTTGCTGGACTTGTTAAGCCATCGACAGCAATCTTACCTTTTTTAGCCATACGATATAAAAATACTGCAGCATCTCCGCGAGTTAATGTCTTTTTAGGCATGTAGCTTTCGTATGTTTTCTTTCCAGAAGTACCTGAAGTAATTTCATTTACATACAAATATTGCACCGCATGAACCTCTGATAGGTCAAGCCCATGCATCGCCGCATATATTTTTGCAAAGCCACCACGTGTAACACTCCCATTACGCTTAGAAACACTTAAAGTTCCATTTAAAGGGATGTGGATTTCACCGTAGTAATTATAGAGCATATCCGTTGAAAGTGAATGCGGATAATTTCTATCTAACTTCGCAAACATACGGACCAATTGTGCCTCTGTAATTGCATTATTGGGATTAAATTTTCTCCCCGTATTTAACGAAATCAATCCGTTATCAACAGCCCAGTTTGCCGCTGTATATTTTGCATCTGTTTTTTTCATATCCGAGATTGATGCCGCTTGTGCTTCAATCGCAAAAGGCAAATACGATGCAAATAAGAGGACAGAACTTATAATAATCGCCATTATTCTTTTCATATTCCCGCCTCCTTACTCAAAAAATAGTATGTCATCACGATAATTTTGTTTTAAATCATTTTCTAAATATAATAAAAACCTTACAATAAGCGATGCCGATTCAGCACGAGTTAATGTACCAGTTGGGTTAAACTTAGTTCCGTCTCCATGCATTAATCCTAATTCTGTTACAACATACACCGCATCACGAGCATAATTCGCGATTTTTGCATCATCGGTATAATGTGTTTTATAGCCTGGATCTGGTGCCTTTCCTTCAAACCCGAGCGCCCTTACCAATATCGTAGCCGCTTGCTGTCTTGTTAGCCTTCCTTCTGGCTGGAATGTTTTAGGACCCATACCAGCGATTACACCTTTATTAACTGCAGATACTAAATAATTGTAATCAACACGAGACGTTCTCACATCATTGAATAAATTAGGCTTTGCAACCGGTTTTTGCGTTTGCTTTTCTAATTCAACACGTCTGTCAGTTGCTTTAGCGACCGCAATGGCAAAATCGTAGCGTAGCATCGGCGTATTAGGTGAGAAGAAATTAGAGTTATCTGTAAAGATCCCTAATGAATATAGCTTTTCAATCGAAGGCTTTGCCCAATGCTTTGATAGATCACGAAACTTTGGTACTATTAATCGTTCAATACGTGGCATATATTCACTATTAAATTCAATTGTTCCTGTTCCTGATGGTAGTTCATATGTGTATTCAGACATCGTGTCTGCATCTGTATTAACTGAATAACCACCATCAAAGCTCGATTGAGAGGCAGGGTTTTCTTCATAATTTAATGTTTTCGATTTTGAATGAGAAACTCGGTTTTTCACAAGTCCCTCCCTGCCATCTGCAAAACTATAAACATACTCCATTATTTGTGTTTCTGTAGCACCCCAATAGTTTTCATATCCTACATTTTTACCATAACCATTCACTGTAATTTCTTGCTGTAAACCATTACGTAGCTTGTACGTATATGTTTTTCTAAAAATAGCATTACCCGAAAAATAATCAGAAGCAGCACGCTTGTCCGTAATGACGCTTTTCGATAATTGATAATCCGCTAAAGTATAGGTAACGCTACCGATTTTAATTATCTCCTTAAATCTAGTGACGTCTCCTGTTGCTGTACTTTGCCCGATCGTATCATAATCACTCACATTGGATACATACGTAAAGTCCCTTGTCAGCGTAGACGAGTTTGGTCCTACTAATTTAATTGAATATTTTTCAGTTATTTTGTTGCCACTTTTTGTTGTCGTTACTTTTACATCTTTACTCGTACCTGTAAATCTAATTGGCTGTCCTGTAAGGAATATGTATTCCTCATATGTATATTCGTTTTTAATACCACCTGTTAAATCAACAAATTTAGCCGATGATTTTTGTGGAATACTGACAACCACTAGTAGAAAGGCTAGCAAGATTATCAATAATCCTTGGCTTTTCCGCATACATAGAAGCCCCTCTCTTATTAATATGTGTAGAAGGCATGCAGGGAATCTACATGCCTTTTCTATTATTCATTTACTAGAATGATATGTGCCTTTAATTGTGAATCCGTCATCAATACGACACGGTCCTTAGGTTTTAGCTGTGAGGCTGAAATGGTCTTACCGTCTTTAATAATGACAGCCTGAGATAAGTTCATCGTCGGAATACGTGCTAGGTCTAACCATGCACCCTTTTGCCATTGACTTACATCCTTGACTTCCATCTCTTCATTTGCAGCATTTACTGAAGCAATGCGACCTGTAATGACCTCTGACGATTCCGTTTGGTCACTGTTTAAGAAATGAACGGCCTGCACATGTCCATCCTTTACATAGAAGTAACCGTATTTATTTGTTTGCGTTGCTAAGCTTGTTACTGCAACTTTCACAGAACCGTTATTTCGAGTAGCTACTGTATTATTACTGAAGGATAATTGCTTTGTCTCTTCATAATTCCAATAGTTATTTTTAAGCTTCATTAAATTATCTGCTTCTAAAATATATTTAGAGCCATTTACTACAGACAATTTACCAAAGTAAAGCTCATGTGACGCTAGGTTCGGTGATAAGAAGCTATCATTTGTAATATTAATCAAATGTGTGTAGTTACTTTTATTAATACCGTCCGTTAAAACAAATGCTGAACCAATTGACGTTAATGTAGATGGCTCTACTAGTCGTCCATTTCGAACTAGAATCGACCCATTATGATAATACATTATTCCGGCATCCTTTAAGCGGAAAAACTTTAATCTTGTATCTACTAAATTAATTTGATCAAAGAATGTACGTTCATAGTTATCTAAAACAATAATCTTTTTTACTATTTCCGAACCGAATGATTTTGTTGTTACATAATACACATCACTGTCTTTATAATTTCGCAGTTGATTTTTTGTGATTCTTTTATTACCAACATAGATGGAAGTTGCATTATTAAACTTAACTGTTTGCTGATCCTTATCAACGGTTGTTCCAAATGACCAATCCGTAAACGGCTGAGCATTAACAACTGTTAATCGATTACCGATCGAGTTTACTGATCGTATTGTTGCTTTATATAAATTTTCAATAATTGCACCCGTCTGAATAATTTCCAGCTCAGAGATTACAGCAGTATTTGGTGAGGAAAACCTAATTTTCACTCGATCGCCTTCGTATAGCGTACTTAAGTCCACACTCGATGAGCCTTTGAAATACGTTGTACTGTTATTAATATAGTATTCCTGCTCTTTTCCTGTATCGAGCTTCACACGAATAAACATCCCATTCGGATCAATTTTCGTGACACTTCCGGAAAGCTCCTTCCCATTTTCAGGGATATTTCCTTCATCAATTTTTGATGTACCTGTTAATTTTGAAACTCGACGTAAATTTACTGTAGCTTCTACCGCCATTCCATATTTAAAGCCCTCAATTGTTGTTGGCGTATTGTTAATATAGAAATACGCACCCTCATCAATATTAAAGGAAACTGTTCTTCCTGAACTATTTCGCATTGTCATCGAGCTTAATTTCCGCTCAACTGTACCATTTTTCCCTACTACCTCTTTATAGGAAGCACTTTCAAATGTCCCTTTATACACAGTGGCTGCCTGTGCCGTATTGGCTATCGGTAGTGCAGTAAAAGTTACTAAAATCGCTATAATATAGATTGCAAGCTTTTTAAACACGTATATTTCCTCCTTTACTCTTGTACAATATCAAAATTATATCAAAAATGAGAGAATAATTCTCTATTAATAAAGTTATGTAATAGAACCATTTTATAGATAAACAAACGGCAGTATATTACTTATAGATCACCTATGTAGAATAAGTGAAATAAGCGGAATGATATTTGAGTCATTCCGCTAATATAAATTAGATTGAAATATCAATACTTTGTCCTAGGCTTGGATGTGGTGCATCCACCATAAGCTCCGTTAATTGTTGTGCCTGTTGTTGCTGCGTTTCCATTACTTTGTTAGTAACAGCTAGTGAGACGTTTTGCATTAATTGAGATTGACTCATTGCCATTGATAATGCTGCAATATCCATAGAAGCACCTCCTATCCTTTTTATCGGATAGATCTAGCGTTCATCAAGTGTAAATTCAAAATAACAAAAAAACGCCGCCAGTTCATTTTAAAATGAACTAACAGCATTGTTTATTACATACGTGCCTCGATTTCTGCCCATGCCTGCTCGAACCCAAGTCCTTTTTCAGAGGAAAAGACGATTAACGGATCCTGCTTATCCATTTGCAGTGTTTCTCTTACAACTTTTTTATGCTTATCCCATTTTCCTTTTGGAATTTTATCAGCCTTCGTTGCAATGACAATACACGGAATATTATAGTGCTTTAAAAAATCGTACATCATACAATCATCATTTGTAGGAGAATGACGTAAATCTACAATAAGGACAACCGCTTTTAGCAATTCTCGTGCTGTGAAATACTTTTCAATCATTTTCCCCCAAGCCGCACGCTCAGATTTAGAAACTTTTGCATACCCGTAGCCCGGTACATCTACGAAAAACAAACTTTCTTCAATTTTATAGAAGTTTAACGTTTGTGTTTTACCTGGCTTAGACGAAATACGCGCTAACGCTTTACGCCCAATCATACGGTTTATAAATGAAGACTTTCCGACGTTTGAACGTCCTGCTAGCGCAAATTCTGGCAGTCCATCTTCTGGATATTGTTCTGGTCTAACGGCACTAATGACCATTTCGACATTATGGACTTTCATTCTTTTTAAAACCCTCCATCAAGTGCCAACTTAAGCACTTCCTCCGCTTGTGACACTAGTTTAAATGACAGCTGCTCGCGAACTTGCTCTGGTATATCATCAATATCGCGTTCATTGTCTTTTGGTAAAATAATGGTCGTTAAGCCCGCACGATGCGCACTTAGTGACTTTTCCTTTAATCCACCAATCGGTAACACACGACCACGCAAAGTTACTTCACCTGTCATACCAACTTCTCGTTTAATCGGCTTTTTCGAAATTGCCGAAACAATCGCAGTAACAATCGTAATCCCCGCTGAAGGGCCATCCTTAGGAACGGCACCCTCTGGAACATGAATATGCAAATCATGTCCATCAAAGAAATCAGCATCGATGCCTAACTTATTCGATAATGATCGAACATAAGAAAGGGCTGTTTGTGCAGATTCTTTCATCACTTCACCAAGTTTACCTGTTAGCTGAAGCTTTCCTTTACCTGGCGTTAATGATACCTCAATTTGTAATGTATCGCCACCAACCGTTGTATAGGCTAGTCCTGTCGCAATACCAATTTGATTTTCTGTTTCTGCTTGTCCATATCGATATCGATGTTTTCCAAGCATCTCAGTTAATGTTTTAGATGACACTGTAACTCGTTTCTTTTCTCCAGAAACGATTATTTTAGCAGCTTTACGGCAAACCGTCGCAACTTGTCGCTCAAGCCCGCGAACTCCAGCCTCACGAGTATAATAACGAATTAAATCAAGAATCGCTTCATCCTTCATAATTAGCTGGGATTTTTTTAATCCATGCTCTTCCATTTGCTTCGGAATTAAATGATTTTTCGTTATTTCTGTTTTCTCTAATTCCGTATAGCCTGCAATTGTAATGACCTCCATACGATCAAGTAGAGGTCCAGGAATAGTTCCTAAATCATTCGCTGTTGCAATAAATAGTACATCTGATAAATTATACGGCTCTTCAATATAATGGTCACTAAATGTACTATTTTGCTCTGGATCTAAAACTTCCAGCATCGCTGCTGACGGATCACCACGAAAATCATTCGACATTTTATCTATTTCATCAAGTAAAAATACAGGATTCGATGTCCCCGCTTTTTTCATCCCTTGAATAATTCGACCAGGCATTGCACCTACGTACGTTCTACGATGACCTCTTATTTCAGATTCATCACGAACGCCTCCTAGTGATATACGGACAAATTTACGGTCTAAACTTTCAGCAATTGAACGCGCTAAGCTTGTTTTCCCTACACCTGGAGGTCCTGCTAAACAAATAATCGGACCACGTAAAGACTTTCTTAATTGACGAACGGATAGATATTCTAAAATACGTTCTTTCACTTTTTCTAAGCCTTCGTGATCACGATTTAAAATCTCCTCTGCATGCGCCGTATCTAATCGATCCTCTGTCTTCTCACTCCATGGGATGGATACTAACCATTCCACATAGTTACGAATAACACCACTTTCAGCACTAGCAGAAGGTAGCTTTTCATAACGATCAAGCTCTTTTAGGGCTACCTTACGTGTAGATTCCGGCATACCTGATTCGTCAATTCTTTTTCGCAGGTCAGAAACTTCCCCCGTTTTTCCTTCACGATCACCAAGCTCCGCCTGAATTGCTTTCATTTGCTCTCGCAGGAAATATTCCTTTTGAGTACGCTCCATCGCCTGCTTAACTTTAGTGTTAATTTTCTTTTCTAAATTCAATACTTCTTGTTCATCGTGTAGACGGATAATTAAATGATCCAGTCGTTTTTTCACATTGAAAATACTTAGGATTTCCTGTTTTTCTCCTACTTTAAAAGGCAAATGTGAAGAAATAACATCCGTTAAACGGCCCGGCTCCTCAATATCTAGGACAGATTCAATCGTTTCAGTTGTTATTTTATTCGACATTTTTGCATACTTTTCAAAATACGTTAGTAACGTACGCATTAATGCTTCTGTTTCAGCATCCTTTGTAACTGGATCTTCATGCAATTCAATCGTAGCCGTAGTAAACTGCTTGCCCTCCTGATAATCAGTCATTTTAGCACGTACAATACCTTCCACTAAAATGCGTAGAGTACCATTCGGCAACTTTAACATTTGCTTTACATTCGCTAGCGTACCTACATCATATAAATCGTCCTGATCCGGTGATTCTACTCGCATATCTTCTTGTGTTGCTAAGAATATTTGGCTCTCGTTTAACATGGCATGCTCTAGTGCAGCAACTGAGCGTTCACGACCAACATCAATATGTAGCACCATTGATGGATAAACAAGCAAGCCTCTTAAAGGTAATAATGGGATATTTTCTTGTATTTTTTTCACGCGGGTATTCACCTCCATCCAAATCAATCCGTACCAACCCGCAATTGTAGTATGTGTTTAAGTTAGTTAGTTTTTTCATTCATTTATCAGATTGTATGTATAAAGAATATGGAATAAAAAGCTGACTACGACTGTGCTATATGTTACACGTACGTAGCCAGCTCATTAAAATAATCATACGCTATTAAAAAGGCGCATTTTAAAAACGATGTTATGCCGACGTTTTATTGTTATCTTTTTCAAAAATCGAGCCATCTGCTAATAATAGCTTTGGTTCAGCTTTTTCTGTAATCGTTTCGGCTGTAATAATACATTTCACAATATCTTCTCTCGAAGGTAACTCAAACATCACATCTAGCATTGTTGATTCAATGATTGAGCGCAATCCACGAGCACCTGTTTTACGCTCGATAGCAAGCTTAGCAATTTCAACTAATGCTTGCTCTTCAAATTCTAGCTCTACATTATCAAGCTCAAGCATTTTTTGGTATTGCTTTGCAAGAGCATTTTTCGGCTCAGTTAAAATTTGTACTAGCGCATCAACATTTAACTGCTCTAAGCTCGCTAATACTGGTAGACGACCGATAAATTCTGGGATTAAGCCAAATTTTAATAGGTCCTCTGGAATTAGCTGAGCTAGTAAGGAGCCTTGTTCCTCTTGCTTACTCGCATTAGAGCCAAAACCAATTACTTTTTCTCCTTGACGACGCTTAATAATTTGTTCGATACCGTCAAATGCTCCACCGACGATAAATAAAATATTTGATGTATCTATTTGTAAAAATTCCTGATGTGGATGCTTACGTCCACCTTGAGGAGGTACACTTGCTACTGTACCTTCAAGAATTTTTAAAAGCGCTTGCTGAACGCCTTCACCTGAAACATCACGTGTAATTGATGGATTTTCAGATTTACGTGCTACTTTATCGATCTCATCAATATAGATAATCCCTTTTTCCGCACGCTCGATATCATAATCTGCAGCTTGGATTAGTTTTAGTAAGATGTTTTCAACATCTTCCCCAACGTAACCCGCTTCTGTTAATGAAGTAGCATCTGCAATAGCAAACGGAACATTTAAAATTCGTGCTAATGTTTGAGCTAATAATGTTTTACCACTACCAGTTGGCCCGATTAACACAATATTAGATTTTGACAACTCAACGTCATCGATTTTCGAATTAGAATTAATACGTTTATAATGATTGTACACAGCAACAGCTAATGCTTTCTTAGCTCGTTCTTGTCCAATTACATACTCATCTAACACACCTAAAATCTCTTTCGGCTTCGGAATATCTTTAAACTCGATTTCTTCCTCTACGCCTAGCTCCTCTACGACGATTTCTGAGCATAACTCAATACACTCGTCACAAATATATACGCCTGGTCCTGCAACCAGTTTACGAACTTGTTCTTGTGGTTTTCCACAGAAAGAGCATTTTAAATTGCCTTTTTCATCATTAAATTTGAACAATTTGTTTCACCCCTATTCAAGCAACAATCTTACAAGATTATGCATGCATTATCAAATATATTGTCTGTAAAAAAGTTACCTTATCAATATTCCTTGCTTCTAATAGATGAATTTATTACTAAGAATATCTCATATATGTATTAATTGCTATTTTTTATTCATTCTATATGTGATAAAACAAGGCACGGTTTATATTCCGTACCTTGTTTTACATTCTTAAGACTATCTTACCAGAATCGGCTATAACGGCCGTTCAAATTTGAAAACCAAAATTATTCTGAGATTTTAGCGTTTTCAACTAAAAGTTCAACTGTTTTCTTCGTACGAATATCGTTTTCAAGAACAGCTGTGCCGCCTAAAGCTGTTTTGATTTGCTCTACAGTCATGTTGAATTGGCCAGCCATAGAATCTAACTCAGCCGTCATATCTTCTTCTGAAACTTGAACGTTTTCAGCAGCAGCGATTGCTTCTAAAGTTAAAGAAACACGTACGCGATTTTCTGCATCAGCTTGCATTTGCTCACGTAAAGCTTCCTCGTTTTGACCAGAGAACTGGTAGTATAAATCAAGATTCATACCTTGCATTTGCAGACGTTGACCAAATTCTTGTAGCATACGATCTACTTCTGTGTTGATCATTGAAGCTGGAATTTCAACTTCAGTGTTTTCTGCTGCTTTTTCAACTAGCTCATCACGAAGAGCGCCTTCTGATTCAGCTTTCTTTTGCTCGGCAGTTTGCTCTTTAATTTTCGCACGTAGAGCATCTAAGCCTTCCACTTCTGGATCGATTTCTTTTGCGAAATCATCGTTTAGTTCAGGAAGAACCTTTGTTTTTACTTCTTTCACTGTTACTTTGAACGTAGCTTCTTTACCAGCTAATTCAGCAGCATGATATTCTTCTGGGAAAGTAACAATAACGTCTTTAGCTTCGCCAGCTTTAACACCTACTAACTGCTCTTCAAAGCCAGGAATGAATGAACCTGAACCGATTTCTAATGGGTAGTCTTCACCTTTACCACCTTCGAAAGCTTCGTCACCAACGAAACCTTCAAAATCAATTACAGCTGTATCACCGTCAACGATTGCCTCGTCTTCTTTAATTTCTAATTCAGCTTTTTTTGCTAATTGTTCTTGAATTTGTGCTTCTACTTCTTCATCTGTTACTTCTGTTGAAAGCTTAGCTACTTCAAGACCTTTGTATTCGCCTAATTTTGGCTCTGGTTTAACAGTTACAGTTGCTGTAAATGTGAAATCTTGACCTTTAGCGAAGTTTTCTGTTCCAGCGATTTCTGGGAAGTCAACTGGCTCAATTCCAGCTTCGTCGATTGCATTAGAGTATGCATCTGGAATGATAATTTCTAAAGCATCTTGATAAAGTGCTTCAGCGCCATACATTTTTTCAAACATTGGACGAGGTACTTTCCCTTTACGGAAACCTGGTACATTAATATTTTTTACTACTTTAGCAAATGCTTTATCTAAAGCTTTGTTTACATCTTCAGCAGGTACTTCGATTGTTAATAATCCTTGGTTACCTTCTTGCTTTTCCCATTTTACTGACATTTAGACGACCTCCAAAATAAGTTTAAGGTTGTTAACCAAACTGTTCGTTTTATACGATTTTGACAACCATTTTAGTATAACATAGATACGATTAGTTTCAACTTTTTTCACATATGTTGTAATTCAGTTAGTTTTTCTAGAGTCTGTAAAAATTCAATTATTTCATCGTCCATTTCCTGCACTTTGCCAAACATCGTGTTCACATAATCGATATAGCTAGCAGCCACATCTTCATCCTCATAGTGTAACCATTCGAAAGGGTATGTGACAATGGCATGCTTTGATATTAAATATTGCACAAGCTCTAATGTTGAAGGCTCTTGCTCAAGCTTCCCCCCAATAATAGCGGACACATTTTGAAAATGTGGTAATCGAGTAGGTAGCTTCAATTCGGCAGGATTCACTATTTGTGAAAGCCCAAATTTTCGAATCGTTATTTCCATAACCACTTCCTGCTCTACTAATAAAATAAGAAGCAGGCTTTTGATAAATGGATGCGTTTCATCATACTCTATTATTTGCTTTAAGCTTTGCGCTATTGGTCTTATATTTGCTAAGGTTAATTCATGAACAAGCATAAGCTGCTCATTCGGCGGCTTGGATAAGAAATGCTCTAAGGAAAAATCACTTTCAGCTAGAGGTGGCTCATTCGAAAATGATTCTTCAAGATGCTGTTTATTTTCAGCAATCTCAGCATTTAATTTTCTTAAACGTTCAAACTTTTCTAGTTGATCATCTGGTATAGCATCCTCTTCTACTAATGATTCAATGATTTTTTCAACCTGTTTAAACTGTCTAAGTTGCATACTAATTGTTAAATAAAGCTCCATTACTTCAAAATACATCGATGGTCCAATAGCAAGCAATCTTTCGCATATTTCCTTCGCTTTTTCAAAATCTTTCGCCTCGTACAACGAGTATGCATAGACACTTAATGTCATTTCGTCGCCTTCCGAATATTTTAATGCCTCTTCAAAAGTCGTATTGGCCAGATCATATTGATAATTTTCCGCATATGAATGCGCCTGCGAAAGTAATCTTTCCACTGCACCAGGAAACATTATGACATTTTCGAATTTCTGTAGCGGTTTTCTCTTTTTCTTCAAAACCTCTTCACTCCCGGTAAGGCAATGCCTTCATTAATTGTATTTTACATAGTATAGTCAAAATGAACAATATTGTTTTATGATAAAACGAAATGTACTCATTCTATGTTTCCCCTCTATTGATTTTATTCGATCAAAAATCTACTTTTTAATCTAACTCAAAGGTTAATATGCTATAATTTACGATATGTAAAATGAAGGAGTTTGAATATGAATTACGGATTTATTGGTCTTGGAAACATGGCACAGGCTATTATTAAAGGGATGATTGGGAGCGGTTCTTTTGATAGTAACTCCATATACGGACTAAATCGCTCACTTGAAAAAACAGAGTCGCTTGTAAAGGAATATAATATACAAGCATGTACAACTATTGAAGAAATACTGTCAAAATCAGAAGTAATTGTGCTAGCTGTTAAACCACAAGTACTACCTTCCATACTCCCCACTGTACGACAAAATTTACGAGACGGTCAGATCATTATTTCGATTGCCGCCGGTAAAACTCTTCAATACTTACAGGGAAATTTAAAAGAGGATACGACTATTTTCCGAGTTATGCCTAATATTAATGCAATGATTGGCGCATCAACAAGCTGCTATTCAACAAGTCCGACTACGTCTTCGGCACATAAGAGGTTAGTTGAAGAAATGTTTACAACCGTTGGATCTATTGTCGAACTTCCAGAAAACTTATTCTCCATCTTCACTACAATCGGCTGTGCTTCTCCAGCTTTTACGTACCTTTATATTGACTCTCTTGCTCGTGCAGCAGTAAGCGAAGGAATGCCAAAACAAATGGCGCTCCAAATTGCTGCAAACGCTGTTTTAGGAAGCGCTAAAATGGTACTAGAATCAAGTGATCATCCGTGGTCATTAATTGACCAAGTTTGCTCACCAGGTGGCACAACGATACAAGGTGTAACTTCACTTCAAATTAATCACTTTGAAAGTACGATTTACGATGCAGTAGCAGCAGTTACAAATAAGGACAAGAGCTTACAATAACAAAAGTACTTTTTACAGAAGAAGTGATGAAGGCATCGAATGCTTATCATCACTTTTTACATTCCTTTCGCTCCATATTTGTTAGCCTACCCATAAAATTTTGAAAATTTCGATTTTTATACTTTTTTTCACGAAAACATAGATTGTAAAAAGTTGTTAAAATTGCTATCCTTTTTTCGGGAGGGATAAAATTGAAAATGAGCAAGCAATTTTTCCGCCTTGATACTATTCGCGACCAACTTCGCAGGTGGGTCGTATTATTTACAATCATCATTAGTTTATTTATTTTATTGCCGACGTTTATTATAGAATACCGCCAAACTTTGAAGGATCAGTCTGAAAAGATGGATTTCTTTTTAGACAGTCAGCATTATTTTTTTGAAAGTTGGCTAACAGAAAGGTCCCGTGATATTCATACACTTGCCAATTTAGAGATGGTAAAAAATTATGAATTTGAAAAATCTAGAGAGGTTTTTATTGAGCATCGTGACCAGTCTGATTTTACAGATATTATATTCGTCAGCAAGGAAGGCTTCGTACAATTTGATACAGTAGAACGTGAATCGATGGATGGAGTCGTTATTGATGTAAATGACCGAGAATATTTTCAGGTGGCTAAGGCAGGGCAGCAACAATTTATTACAGATATACTAATCAGTAAAGTAACAGGCAAGCCGATTTTAGCATTTGCATCCCCTATTTTCGATAAAAATAATAATTTTAATGGCGTTGTTTTTGGTACAGTGAACTTATCTACAATTGATGAGCTTCTTTTTGAATCTAGGGTAGGTTTTTTTGGACACGCTTACATTGTAAACAAGGACGGTATGCTGCTAACTGAGCATATTGCACCTAAAAAAGGTGAAGCTAGTGCCGCTTCCGAAAAGAATTTTACAGAAAACTACAACATCGCCCCACACATATTAGAAATAGCAAAAGATAATAACGGGAAAATTAATTATTATAAGAATTACAATGGTGAATGGGTGCTCGGTGCAAGCAATCCGATTAACCGTGAAAACTGGTACTTAATATCTGAGGTTCCCGTGTTAGAGGCACATACAGCTGTTTTCCAAAAAATGTTTCTACTCATCATTTCGATCTTAGTTGGAGCTTTTGCCACAATAAAAATCATGCTATATTTTGCACGAAAATTTGAAGAGCCTGTTCACAAGTTAATTCAAGGATTACATAACATTCAGCAAGGCGATTACGATTATAAAATCGATGAATCCTCCATAAACCGTTATGCAGTTGAATTTCAGGAGCTTGGCAACGCTTTAAATCATATGGGTTCTAAAGTAAAGGAAAATGTTAATTTACTAGAGGCATTATCCTTATCTTGTCCACTTACAAAGCTCTATAATCGTCGTTATTTGATGGAGCAGGGAGAGGTACTATTACATCAAGCTATACTTGATAATCAGTCCTGTGCATGCATTGCAGTTGATATCGATTTCTTTAAAAATGTAAACGATACATATGGACATTTAGTCGGTGACGATGTGTTAAAATTCATCGCAAAGCTCATGCAAAAAACAGTTCGTAAAACCGATATCGTGACTCGCTACGGCGGTGAGGAGTTTATCATCCTACTACCAAACACGACTTTGAAAGAGGCTAGCATAGTGGCAGAGAAGGTTCTACGATCAATTGAAGAAAATCCATTCGCAAAAAATGAACTCTACATTCCAATAACTGTTAGCATTGGCGTAGCAGAACGACTAGAAGTAGGTGCTGTTACGATTTCGCAGCTTATCCATTATGCTGACCAGGCACTTTATACCTCAAAAAATAATGGACGTAACAAAGTGACTCTTTACGAATCAACTGTTATAAATAATCAATAGAAACCCGGAAATGTTAGTTCATGTTCTAACATTTCTCGGGATGTTTTTATTGTAAGAGCTCATCACAATGTGAATAAAAATACGTCTCAACGATTTGCTGAAAAGAATTCATCGTCCAATATGCCTCATCTGCTTCTCTCACTACTTGGTAAAAAGCCTCTTCGCAGCCTTGATTTCGCTCTAGTAATTCGTAAAGACTTACCATTTCTTGACCATACTTATCTATAATGTCCATATAGCAAATAGCCTTAGCTTCTACTAATGTATTCAATATAACATTCAGTGGTTTATCTATATTTTTTTCATTAAACAGCCAGTTTAATACATCCTCGTGACCACCACTCTCCATTTGTGAATAGTATTGAAATAAAATATATGCACGATTTTTTACCGGATGTTGTGATGGATAATCGATATCACTAATTCTTTCAACAATGGCATTCCAAATATCTTCTTTCGATTTGTATTTCATTCTGACCACCCCCTACTAGGCGTTCATCTCAACCCTTTGTACAAAAAAGAAGCTGTCTCAAGTGGGCTATGAGACAACTTCATATATTAGTAAGATCAAATTAAATATTTTAGTCTGCTGGAGAAAGTTAACGCTTACAATGTGTCATCGATAAAACCGATGTTTTTCTTAAACTTTTCTCTTCCTAAAACACCAACATAAAGAGAAAGCAAAATTCCTGTAAACAATAACGAGATTAACTCAAAATAACTAAGTGCATTATTTTGAATAAAATTTGTTATTCCGACCTCTAGACTACCAGGCAATCTGACAATAGGTAAAGCATTCATACAAAAGAAGGTAAAAGTTTGAACTACTGATAAAGCAATTAGTAAGCCTAATGTTGAAAGCTTAACAATGTACTTTCCTTCAACAATTACGCGATATATAAAGTTTGTTAAAAATACAACAATCATGATATGAGCTATAATGCTCGTCATTAAAAGTGGTAAATAATACGGGTTCATCACTTCAGCGAATCCATGTAGCATCACTTGCGGTATTATGCCACCAGCACTAATACTGACGACGACAAAAAATAAAATAAAGACTGAGTAACTTAATGGATTAAGCATTCGACTTAAAATAAAACCTAGCATAAATACTCTTGACATCGTCTTCACCTTCTTTTCTTAAAGTATGATGGAATAGGAAGTAGACTCGGGTATTTTGTCCCTAATACATTCATTCCCACAATTAAAAACACTATTTACCCTTAGAAAAATAAATATATTCTCTTTTAAACGATATTTCTCTAAATTATACATTATTCTCACTGGAAAATTCTATTAAATTTTTTCACTTTAAAAACCCTAAACACAACTTATGCCTCAATAAAATTTAGGTTAAGCAGCTTTATATAGTATATGCATGAGCCACTTTTTTTCTAACCTCCTACCGGCATTTTTTAGGTAGTCATTTTCATCCTTTAGATAAATTACTTAGCAATAACTAAAAATCAGTCTATGTTTCTATTTTTAGCCTATTACGCCCAAGAAATTTCTCTTAAAAAAATGATTGATAGCACGGATTCTATTCTGTATAATCAATCTTGTTTTAAATACTGAAACATTAGGGAGCGTGACAAGAAATTGGGTAAAGCATTGATTATTGGAGCTGGCGGTGTTGCTAGCGTAGTGGTACACAAATGTGTACAAAACTCTGAAGTATTCGAAGAGATTATGATCGCGAGTCGAACAAAATCGAAATGTGATGCTTTAAAAGAAAAATTAGACGGCGGTAAAACAATCATCCATACTGCACAGGTGGATGCGGACAATACGGACGAGCTAATTGAACTAATCAATGGATTTAAACCAGATGTGGTAATTAACGTAGCTTTACCATATCAAGACTTAACTATTATGGATGCATGTTTAGCAACAAAAACGCACTACGTAGATACTGCTAACTACGAGCCGTTAGATACTGCTAAATTCGAATATAAATGGCAATGGGCTTATAAAGAGCGCTTTGAAGAAGCAGGTATTACTGCACTTCTAGGCTCTGGTTTCGACCCAGGTGTAACAGGCGTATTCTCAGCGCATGCACAAAAACACCACTTCGATGAAATTCACTACATCGATATCGTTGATGCAAACGGCGGTGACCACGGTCTTCCGTTCGCAACAAACTTCAACCCAGAAATTAACATCCGTGAAATTACAGCAAACGGTCGTTTCTGGAAAGAAGGCGAGTGGGTTGAAACTGAGCCTTTAGAATATAAAATGGTATATGATTTACCGGAGATTGGTCCTAAGGATTGCTACCTACTTTACCATGAGGAGTTAGAATCTTTAGCGAAAAACATTAAAGGCTTAAAGCAAATTCGCTTCTGGATGACTTTTGGTGAAAAATATTTAACGCACTTACGCGTTTTAGAAAACGTTGGAATGACGTCAATTGAGCCAATCGAATTTGGAGGCAAAATGATTCAACCAATTCAATTCCTAAAAGCTGTTTTACCAGACCCAGCAACTCTAGGTCCACTAACTAAAGGTAAAACAAACATCGGATGTATCGTTCGTGGTATTAAAGATGGCAAGGAAAAAACTTACTATGTTTATAACGTGTGTGACCATCAAGAATGCTACCATGAAGTCGGTTCACAGGCGATTTCTTACACAACTGGTGTACCAGCGATGATTGGTGCAATGCTTGTAATGAATGGCGAATGGCAAAAGCCTGGCGTTTGGAATGTAGAAGATTTCAATCCAGATCCATTCATGGATGGGTTAAATAAATGGGGTCTTCCATGGCAAGAAACTGAAAACCCAGCACTAATCGATTTAGACTTCACTTCAAAAGAGGCGAAATAAAATGAAGCAAATCGATTGGAAAACGGCACCGTCCCCTGCTTTTGTAGTAGACGAGCGCTTATTAAAACGCAACTGGGAAATTTTAAAATCCGTACAGGATCGTACAGGCTGCGATATTTTACTTGCGTTAAAAGGCTTTTCAATGTGGTCAACTTTTTCACTAGCTCGTAATTATCTTGCAGGTATAACGTCTTCTTCCTTATTTGAAGCAAGACTAGGGTTTGAGGAGTTTGGCAAGGAAGTTCATGCCTATGCCCCTGCATATGCAGAGCATGAAATTGATGAATATTTAACGTATGTGGACCATATTGTATTTAACTCATTTGACCAATTGAGCAAATATAAAGAAAAAGTCTTAAATCACGAAAAAAATATCTCAATTGGTTTACGAGTAAACCCTGGATATTCCGAGGTAGAAACGCCTCTTTACGATCCTTGTTATATTAACTCTCGTCTTGGGATTCCGTTCGAGTCGTTTCGTCCCGATGAGCTCCATGGTGTTGAAGGTATTCACTTCCATGCAATGTGTGAACAAGGTGCAGATGTACTAGAGCGCATTTTAGTACACTTTGAGGAAAAATACGGACAGTACTTACACGGAATGAAATGGGTGAACTTCGGTGGAGGTCATCACATTACACGTGAAGACTATGATGTAGAATTATTAGTCCAACTGATCAATCGTATTCAGGATACGTATGATGTAAAGGTTATTTTAGAGCCTGGTGAAGCTTGTGCCTTAAATACTGGATACCTTGTCTCTACTGTACTTGATTTAGTTCAAAATGGTATGGATTTAGCGATCTTAGATACATCAGCCACTTGCCATATGCCTGATACACTTGAGATGCCATATCGACCAATGATTATTGGTTCTGGCATGCCAAATGAAAAGAAATATACGTATCGTTTAGGTGGTATGACATGTCTAGCTGGTGATGTTATTGGTGATTATTCATTCGATGAGCCATTAAAGCCTGGTGACCGATTAGTATTTACCGATATGGCGCACTATACGATGGTGAAAACGCATATGTTCAATGGTGTTAACCTACCGAGCATCTGCTTATACAATGAAGAAGAAGGCATGAAGGTTATTCGTACATTCCAATATGAAGATTACCGTAACCGCCTATCCTAAAAAGAACCTGCTCTCGATTTGAGAGCAGGTTTCTTTATTTATTCGTTTTTTGGGGCAGCCAGTACAACATCCCCATAAAAATTACTACGAGATAGCGCTCCGATATAAAACGCTAGAATATATCCTGTTAAAAATAATGCAGTATTTTCAATGATACTCGTTTTATACATTTCGGAAAATGTATTTAAATTCATTAGTTGCTCTGTTTTTTCACCTACTAATGGCAGGTTTGTATAACAAAAGTAGCTAAAAAATTGGATTACACTAACTGCGATAACAAATGATAATACATTTTTACGTATAATATAGCTTTTCCTATTTACGTACTTCCAAATAAAACGAATCGCCATAAAGCATATCATTAAATTTAGCGAGAAGCTGACGTAGCGAATTGGTACATAATAAGGATTTACTAATTGTGATAAGCTTCCAATGCTTGCACCTGGAAAAACATTTAATATAATCATATAAAAGACAGCAAAATAAAGGATAAACGTGATGAATCCCCAGCGGCTAAATATTATAAAGAGTAATGTTGTAAATCTTTTCATGCTTGCTAGCTTCCTTTCTTACAAGAGAACATCTTAATCACCCTATTATAGCGCTAAATCTAGACGAAAAAAAGTTGCTTAATTATCACCAATGCCTTTTCATTTTGTACGATAGTATATTTTTATTTTTAGTTCAATTTTTCAGGATTTACCCATACAATAAAATGATTTAGCTTCCCGTGAGTATTAGATCTTTCTCTCTTCAATATCTCACAGGATCCATTTAATTCATTGTACGAAGACCAGGAGGGTATGTGTTGATAAGATATTGCAGCCTCGTTCTATTAAGCTTATTATTTTTTATCTTCTTTTCAACAGAAATTTCTGCTATTCAAAATACAGAAGTTAATGTCATTACAAAACAGGTCAAATTAATTATTAATAAAGAGTTGGGACAATGTATTACACTAAATGTAAATGATCTAGTAATTGTTCATTCGCAAGAAAACAATAGACTTAAAGTTACATATAAAACACATACAGGCTACATTTCTAACCAATCCGTAAAAAAAATCATCCCAACGATTAGTTTAATTAGTAGAAAGGAAGATCTAGTAGTTCGAACAGGTAATAGTCCGATAGCAACCCCTGCAGGAAAAATAAACCCCAATTTAATCGTGAATGTTTATGGCACTGCCGCTGGAGGTTGGTCCTTCATAAATTATGGAGATATTTACGGTTATGTACCAACAAGCTCGTTAAAAGCTCCTCAAGCTAAAAAGATGATGGTCAGCCATAGGGACGGCGTGATCGTCAGAGGTACCGCTAGTCATTCTGATAAAAAAATTGGCACGATCTCAAACAAAACGAAAGTAACAGTCTATACGCAAAAGAAGGATTGGAGCTATATAGAAGGAGACAATATAAAAGGCTATGTTGTATCCGAACGTTTAAAGGCACTAGTTGTCACAGGTAATAAAATATATAATAAAGGCATTTCGGGTGTGCCAAAGAAACGTGTAGCCTTAACATTTGATGATGGTCCTCATAAATCAGTAACACCTCAAGTTTTAAAGTTATTAAAGAAATATGATGCAAAAGCAACTTTCTTTATTACAGGAAATAGAGTGCAGGCGAATAAGGATATCCTTAAAGCTATTTATAATGATGGCCATGAAATAGGCAATCATACGTGGGACCATGCTAAATTAACCTCTCTTTCCTCAAAGAGCGTGAAAACACAGATTACGAAAACTAATAATATTATTTACGCTACAATAGGCGAGTATCCTACTGTATTTCGACCAGCCTATGGATCAATCAACAAAACCGTTCAAGCACAACTAAATATGCCAATCATTCTATGGACAATTGATACTCTTGATTGGAAGCATCGGAATGCAAAAAAGACATTGCAATATGTAAAATCACAAGCTACGGATGGCAGTATTATTTTGCTGCACGATATTCATCAAACAACCGCCGATAGTCTAGAAAGCATCCTGCAATACTTAACAAAGGAAGGCTATGAGCTCGTTACGGTCACTGAAATATTACTATAAATAAAACCAGCCGTATTTGTCCAATATGGCTGGTTTTACGTTCTTATTCAGTATTTATTCAGTCCTTTTCTTTAATCGTCTCGGTAAATTCCTTCCGAGCTGCACTTAGCTTTTCAATATAGATCTCAATAGAAGCTATCGAATCCTCATCGAGCGGAATTCTCCCCTGTTCCTCTACTTTTTTCCAGTGCTTTACGTTTTGCTTATAGGCGTAATTTGATAAATTGTAAATATCAACATCTTTTTTTAACCCCGCTAAATACGTTTCCTTAATCTTTTTTTCAACTTCTTCTATAACCGTATCTCTAATTTGCTTTTTTGTTATCTCTTTATGAAAGTCACTAGCTATTGCTGTTAGTCCTACTTTAATATCAAATAAAAATCGTTCATTTTTTACTTTTGCTTTTACATCTACCTTAATATTTTCTACAGTAATTGTAACAGGCGCACCTTCAATATCGTATGTTATCTCTCCTCGTTGTGTTTCCTCCTTCATAAACCGCAAGCCTGTAATTTCTTCTTCTTTAAAAACTTCCTTTAACCCGTCGCTCTCAATGATTGCAATTTCGTTAAAGTGAACTGTCTGCTGCTTTTTCTTTTCTGATGCCCAGTTATTACTTATTTCAACATAAGGTATCGGGATACTATAGCTCGGCTCATTAAGTCCGATGATAAATTTACGAAAATCCACAGGTACAATAAATGATTCTTGATCAAAGGAATTTAATGGCTCCGTTAATTTAGATAGTGTAATGGATTTATTTAGCACAGGTGTTATTAGCATAAATTCTTCTAAATTTTCTTTTGTACCATACACCCATACTTGATATCTTGTTTCTCGGTATCGACTAAAAGAATCCACCACTAAATTCGCTCTGCCATCTTCAAGGGTCGATTCAGACATAACAACAAAAGCCAAATGTCCCCAAAATAAACGCATATCTAGTGAATGATATAAATTAAAAAATGCTTCAGCTATTGTATGACCAGATGCAGTCCCGACTTCAGCTTGAACAACATTTGGGTTAGGCTGCTCACTTTTCGCGACATTGGTAAAATCAATCAGCTGTACATAGATTTTGTATTGATCATCTTCAAAATCTACACCTACTCCATACACATAGTACATTCTTTCTGGTTCCGTAAAATCCCAGCATCCTGCTAAAAGGACTGCACTTAGAATTATCGCCCACCATTTTTTCATTGTGTATCATCACTTCTTGTATCATAATTTTGTTTAAGCATACAGTTCTTTTACAAACGATATAAAGGAAAATTACTCTTCTTTAATCGTTTTTGTAAATTCTTTTCGAGCCGCGCTTAGTTTTTCAATATATACATCAATAGAGGAGATCGAATGTTCATCCAGCGGTACTTGACCATCTTCATGCAACTTTTTCCACTGCTTTACATATTTCTTGTAAGCGTAATTTGATAAATTATACAAATCAATATCTTTTTCAAGTGCGGTTTGATACGTTTCCATTACTCTCTTTTCAACTTCCTTTTTCACTGTCTCTCGTACTTGTTTCTTAGTAATTTCCGAATGAAAATCACTGGCAATAGCATTTAGCTTTATCGTGACATCAAATTTAAACTTTTCGTTTTCTAACTTAGGCTTTACATCCACCTTAATGTTTTCAACTACTACTGTTACAGGCGCTCCATCAATATCATAGGTTAGCTCTCCTCGCTTTGTTTCTTCCTTCATAAATGGTAACCCGTCTATTTCATCCGTTTTAAAAATCGCCTTTAATCCACTAGTGCCAGTGACAGCTACGCCTTCAAATTCAATCGTCTTTTGTTTCGACTTTTCAGAAACCCAATTTTCAGATATTTTGATATATGGAATTGGAATACTATAGTTTGGTTCATTTAATGAAATAATAAATTGACGAAAATTAACTGGTACGAGCAAAGACTCCTGTTTAAAGGAATTAAACGGCTCTGCTAATTTTGATAGCGAAATAGACTTATTTAAGACAGGCGTAGCGAGCATAACCTCCTGTAGATTATCCTTTGTTCCATACATCCAAATTTGATATCTTGTTTCACGGTATCGATTAAAAAGGTTCACTATCGTGTTCGTTCTTCCATCTTCTAAAGCAGACTCTGACAGCATCACAAAAGATAAATGTCCCCAAAAAACTCGCATATCCAATGTATGATACAAATCAAAAATCGCTTCATCTAATGTTTCACCTTTACCCGTTCCTATTTCAGATTGAATCGCCTCTGGATTCGGTTGTTCAGTTTTCGCCACATTTGTAAAATCAATAAGTTGTACATATATTTTATATTCTTCATCTACAAAATCGACACCTACGCCAAATACGTAGTACATTCTTTCAGGCTCATTTACATCCCAACAGCCTGTTAATAGGAGCGAGCATAATAATAGTACTTGCCATTTATACCACTTTCTCATTTCTCATCATCACTTCTTGTATCATCTTTTGTTTTTAGCATACTCGGTCGCTTTTTATATGTTTTCGGTCCTAATCTAAAAAGCGTTTTTCCAATTGATTTAAGATTTAAGTCTGCCGAGATATTAATATAAGGGACGCCAAATACTCTGATATGACTTAAATACATTAACGTAAAATGAAGCGAAACAAAAAATCCAAACAAGCCAAAAAATGCAGTAATTATGACAAAAGCAATTCGAAGTAAGCTAATTGTAGCCATTAAGGATTGATTTACAAGCGTAAAACCAGCAATTGTGGAAATGGCGATAATCACGACCATCGCCGGACTAGTAACACCCGCTCGAATAGCTGCATCTCCAATGATTAACCCGCCTACTACGCTTATTGTTCCACCAATAACAGATGGTAAACGCAAGCCGGCTTCCCTAAATAGCTCAAAGAACAGAAGCATAATTAGCATTTCAAGTGCAGTAGAAAAAGGTAACCCTGTATTCGCCTGAACGATTGTCGCTAATAGCTGAAGCGGAATTTGATTTTGGTGAAATGTTGTTAGTGCGAGCCAAAAAGCAGGAAGCAATAATCCTAGAAATAGACCTAGTAGACGTAGGAAACGTTCAAATGAGCTATAAACGACAGAGGTTTCATTATCCTCTCCCGATTTAAGAAGTAAGAAAAAATTTGTAGGTAAAATCATCGCATACGCTGTACCATCAACAAAAATGATAAGGCGTCCTCTTGATAAAGCTTGTACAACGGTATCTGGACGACCTGTATTATCTGTGCGAGGAAAAGCAAACATACCGTTATTTATATTTTCCATTAATATATTTCCTGAAAATACAACATCATTATTAACCTTTTCAAGTTGCTGCTTTATTTCTGTTAGTATCTTTTTATCAACAATATCGTCAAAATACATAATCGCAATATTAGTCTTTGATCTAGCACCAAGCTGTAATTTTTCTACAATCAATGACTTTGTAGGGAGTCGCTTACGGACAAGAGCAATATTTGTAGCAAGATCCTCAATAAAATTATCTCTTGGTCCACTAATTGCGACCTCAATATTCGTTTCTTCCGGCGTTCTGTTCGGTCTACTTGAAATATTTACTGCTAGCAGCAGTTCTTGTTTAGTGAGATAAATTAAACAATTCCCACTAAATAGGAGAGAAATACAGCTATCGATATCTGTTACCTTCTGCAATTGAGGCAGTGGTAGCATATCTTCAATACTTTGCTTATTCCCTGACTGCTCTTGACCTTGACTCTGCTTTTGTTGCTGTGCCTTATCCTGTACACTCGCTGGCTGACTTTCACTTTGTTGCTGTGCATTGTCTCCCTTCTCATTTTGAAAGGATTCTATTCCCTTTTTCAATTCAGGAATAACAAGCTCATATAATAATCGTTCATCAATCATCGCTTCACATGTCAATATATGCACCGTTTCATTTTGAAAAGCAAAATGCTGAAACGCTACATCAGCAGTTTTTTGAAACGTTTGCTTTAATTCGTTAAATGTAACACTATTTTTATTTTGCATGTTTTACATCCCCCTGCTTACCTCCTTTTTTTCGCCAAGTAAGTACAGCCAGTACAAAGCCAAGCAGTATTATTAAAATACAGGTTGAAATTAAAATATGATAATTATTCATATTTAAAAATACTTGCTCATCTACAAGTAATAAAACTAAACAAAACACGGCAAATACTGGAGCAATATAGGTCCATATTTTTTTGGGTTGCTGCTCAATCCCCCAAAGATCTGTAATCAAAAAAACATAAAATCCTATACGAATAAACGCCCCCGTCATCCATTGATAAACAGATAAGAAATCCATGTGATTGACAAATTGACCTAGTGCCGCCAAACCCCATTCCTCATAAGCTGGATATCGCTGCTTTGAGGCTTCTTCTGGCCCAAACTCAACAATTGCTCCAACTAAGGGACCGATTGTAAGAAATGCAAGAAGCAAGAGCATCACGACAAAATGATTAAACTTAATTTGCTTTTTTACATGATGCTGTATAAAAACAAACATTAAAAGTTCCACAAAGCCGGCTGCCGGAAAAACTGTCGCTAATAAAACCGGCTCCATCCCATGCTCTAGTACCGGTTGAAGTAAACTATAATCCTTAACCCTCATATTAATAAAAGCAACGAGGAAGCCAAAAACAAGTACCCCAAAAAGAACAATGACATTTAGAATAACAATTGTTTGAATTCCCCTTACCGCTAGTGAAATGCAAAGGATAAAATATAGGAAAAATAGGATTAGTATTGGGGTTGTCGGCAAGAAAGTTGTATTAACCCACTGCAGCATTTCGACCATTGTAAACGCACTAAATAATAATAAAAGCAACGTAATTATCACTTTAAAAACGTTTGTTAATTTAGGATTTTTTTGTCCTATGAAAAGTATAAATGGTTGGTCCTTTATCCTTTTAGTGATACTTGCTAGGAGCAGTAACCATGGCATAACTATAGCAGCTGCAATTATTAAACTGATCCATCCATCACGTCTTGCCACTTCTAATATAGGCGGTAAAATTGTCACATGTGTTTTAAGTCCAATAACTGTCATACATAAAAATACAACGTGTAAAATACTTATTTTCACAGATTTGTTCATTATCTCTACCTTACATTTCTTTTCATTAAAGTATTGGCAGCAGAGCAAAAGAATATTCAATACCTCAAAAAATCCATCCACTACTATCTTTATCCTTTAACACTTTAAAGACAAAAATTGTTGTTACATTCTTGAGTTTTGATAAGGTAAGATGCTTGAAGATCAAACGAGGATAAATAAAAATTGGGTATATATTTTTTATTCCTACAGTTACATAAATCATTCAATCAAAAAGGAGATGCTTTGACTTATTAGGTCATATTACTAGATAAAAAATTCTTATAATTTTTTCTAGCATAGGTATATAACTATTCCAACCTATGCTCTTTTTCATATGTTAATAAGGAATTACACTTTATAATAAAAGGAGGATAAAGCATGGTTAATAGATTTTGGAATGGACCATCTGGTAATAGCAATGGATTTGGCATGACACAGGGTGGTTGGGGTACTGCTCCTGGTATGGGTCCTGGTATGGCACCCGGTGGTTGGGGCACGTCACCCGTTCGTTTCCCACCTCAAACGTTCCCTACTAGATACGCACCACCACAAGTTGCACCAAGACAAGAATTTGTTAGAACAAATATCTTCCCAACAGTCGTCCCACATATACAACCTTCCCATACTACAACTGTCAATAGAAGAGTCATTGAAAATCAATTTTACTTCCCACATACAGAATCCGTCGTCAATGAATGCTGCGTAAAAAATACAATGTGCGGTACGCCACATATGCCTTGCAAATGCGGTAGAAGAAGATAGTTAATATAAATAAATAGACCGTCCTTTTACCATATTGGTCTAGGCGGTCTATTCAATCTACTCTTGATACGTAAAATAACAGGATGCATTATTCATTATAGGACTCATAGTTTTCTACATATAGCGCAACATACCCACATGTAGGGCACACCGCTGCAAATGGCTTACTTCTAATACTTCTAAAAAATCCTTTACGCTTTTTCAATATTTCAACGCCATAAACACTTCGCACTTCACAATCCTCTATCATCTGTGATTTACATTGACTACAAGTCTTCACCATCAAGCCCTCCCCTTCCTACAACCAATACGAGTACTTAACAGAAAAAGGTTTTACTTATTATATGCAGCTCCCCCCAATATTGGGCGGAAATCAGGGTTATTTTCATTAGTCTTGATGGATGGTTAGAGAGATTGTGCATAAGCCTCAGCCTATATCGTCTAGGCCGAGGTTTCGATGATGCTCCTTACAATTGCATCCCCATCCACTGCCAATAAGTGAAATAGAACAACATCATGATTACTATATAAAGCGGCATTAAGAACAGACTAATTTTTATAAGTTGTTTTGCGTCGTATGAAATTTCTCCCTCTTCATAAAAAAGCAATAACGCCTTCGAGCTGACAGGGACGGTCACACAATAGTTCATGCCTAGTAAGCTTAAAAATACGACTGTTGTAGGATCAACCCCTATTGTTTCGCTAAATAATAGTAAACTAGGGATAAAAACAATGGCGCGTGTTGTATGTGAGGTAATATATAAATGGCTTGTGACCGTTACAAGTAAGATGATAAAAACAATGAGCCACTCGGGTGCATGAACAAATAACTGTAAAACACTTAGCATCTCTTTTTCAATCCACGCAACGACCCCTGTATCTACTAACACTCTTCCTAGAGCAGTCGCTGCTGCAATAAATATAATTAAATTCCATGATACTGACTTCATGCCTGTTTTCCAATTGAGAATTCCATATCCCGGAAGCATAACAATAACTGCTCCGACCATCGTGACAAACGCTATAGGATAACCATGTATCCCCTCTGTCATCCAACCTACAATTAACATTCCAAGTAATATCAATGTCTTTTTTTCTTCGCTATTCATCTTTTCAGTAAGATCAGCTTGCTCTTCTATTCCTATGTTTTCTATTTGTCTCGTACCATCTTTTGGCCATAACATCCAGTTTATAACAGCATACGAAATAAGCGTGATGACCATTGCAAATGGCACTCCCCAGATGAACCATTGGATATAAGAAATAGATTCACCGACCGTACTTTCTAGCAAACTGACACCAATGAGATGGGAGCCTGCGCCGATTAATGTTGCAGATGTACTCATTAATATAATCACGGGTGCTAGAATAGCAAGCACACTTTTTTCATTCCGTGAAAATTTCTGACCGAGCTGATTGATTATCGGCATCGCCATCGCCGCTCTTCCAGACGTAGATGGAACAAAAAAAGCGGATGTAAATAATACCGAGGTCATGCTCAATAGTATATTATTTTTACTAGTAGTCCTCCGTAAAATAGCAAGGGTTATCCGCCTAGCTAGCCCAGACTGTTTGACAGCCTCACCAATGATAAAAGAACCTATCATTAGCCAAACAACTTCCTCAGATAACGAATGGTATAACAGCTCTGGTTCTGCTGCCTTCATAATGATAATGAAAGCAATGAGCGCCAGCGCGACATATCCGGCTGGAATTTTCGTCGTGACCCATAGGATCATCGCAGATAGGAATGCAAATAACGCTATTTTTGCTGAGTAGTCGAGGTCATTGATCCATAAGATCACGATAATTAATAGAATATGTACACTGATGATTGCTTTTGACTTTCCAGAGAATTGATCCATCCATGTATGCTTTGCCTTTAATTTCTCTATCCTTGTGCTCATTGTGTCAAATACTTTCCTTATAATACATTTTTGCTGCGATGTCTAATCCAATGGAAACCTGCCTAAAAGCGGACTCGGTACTTTCTTCTATCCATAGCGGGGCTTTTTTTATCGCATTTTCTAAGGAAGTTGGTCTTTGAATAATACTGCTAAAAGCATCGATTCCCGCGTCATAGTTAACTGCTGCACCTTTTCCAATCGTACCTGTAATCGCAATAACCGGAACATGATTCTGTTTAGCAATACGTGCTACCTCCGATGGAATTTTACCATTCGGTGTTTGAAAATCTAAACTACCTTCTGCTGTAAATACAATATCTGCTGTTGAAATTTTTTCTTCTATACTAATATAATTCATGATGATATCGAATCTTGGATATAATGTTGCACCTGTAAAGGCGATTAGTCCTGCGCCAAGCCCACCTGACGCTCCACTACCTGGTAATGAACGAACATCAATTCCGATCGCTTCTTGAATGCATTTCGCATAATGCTCTAATCCCTTTGCCAATTGTTCGACCTGCTCTGGCGTTGCTCCTTTTTGTGGACCAAATACATGTGCAACACCTTTTTCCCCACATAAAATATTCGTCCAATTGCAGGCTACTTCTATCGTCACTTCTTTTAGTCTCTGATCTACATTTCTCGTATTAATCGAGGTAGCTTTTATCAGATCCTCTCCACCGGTGACCCTAATAGGCTGACCTTGCTTATCGATAAACTGGACACCTAATGCCTGTGCCATGCCTGCTCCGCCATCGGATGTCCCAGAGTCCCCACAGCCAATTAATATGTTATCAACCTCAGCGTCGAGTGCTGCCTGTATTAGCTCTCCCACCCCGTAGGTAGTTGTTTTCAAAGGGTTTCGTTGATGGTGTGGCACAAGCTTCAAGCCAGCAACTGCTGCCATTTCAATGACTGCTGTTCGTTTACCATGCTCTTCGAAAATTCCAAAAGAGCTTTTAATTTTTTGACCTACCGGACCAGTGACCTCTTTTTCGATTAATGTTCCACGCTTTATATTAACAATAGTCCGCGCAAATCCTTCTCCGCCATCAATCATCGGAATCACGTCTACTTCCATTGAGTGATCAACACGTCTCACGCCTCGTTCCATCGCCAAAGCCACCTCTTCAGCATCCATGCATTCTTTAAAGCCTGACGGTACAATTACAATTTTCATTTCTTTACTCTCCTCTAACTTCTTAATACATCAAATTTACATTAAGAAAATGAGTAGACTCTTAGAGTTATATTAGAAAGAGATTAGAAAAAACTGGTCTCACATCACAAAAAACCCATCATGACATTTCAAAAGTCATCATGGATTTCTATATATTCTTTCAAATGAAATTGTTAAAACTGTACACTAAACCCTTTAAATTTATGAATTCCTGTACCGAATCGAGTAAGTTGATTTTCCCTCAAATACTGAGCTGCAGACTTTACTTCTTCTAAAATTCCAGGTTCAAGCCCTAAAGTGTTATGTGAACCGTAGATCATTGAAATGTTTGGGATTTCTGAAATCCTTTCCAATGAATTAACTAAATCGACAGGGTTTGTTGACGGATAAAAAGCGTAAATAGGGGTTTCATCATATAATAAATCTCCGGTAAACAAATAACCGTTCGTTTCATCCAAAACACAAATATGCCCTGGAGAATGTCCAGGCGTATGATAAATAGTTAATTTACGATTACCTAAATCGATACTATCCCCGTCAATTAATACATATGTTGGTTCACCTTGAAACGGTTGATAGGTTTCTGGATTAAATGTAGCTGGAGTAGGCAGGGTTATATCTCTACTAATTTCTTTTCTTATTTGTTCAATTGATAGTCCCTTTATTCCATGCACTAACCAATCCCGATCTCCCTCATGCACATAAATTCTTTCAAATTCGCCATGACTTCCGATATGATCAGTATGGACATGAGTCGTAATAACATCAATTGGTAAAGTAGTTAAACGGTCCGTGATTCTCTTTATATTATCTATCCCTAGACCAGTATCAATTAGTGCCGCCTTCTGATTACCCAATAATAAAAAGGAATGTACCTTCTCCCAATGTCCATATTCACTAATTGCGAAAGTATTCGGATCAATCCTCTGTACCGTAAACCACGAATCTTGAAACATAAATTGCCTCCTTTACCGATATCCAAACTCATGCTTTTTTACCACAACTCGAATGCATTATGATTTTTCGCTACAAAATTATTCGATATGAACCCCCTAAGATATTTTTTATACAAAGGAACCTTACCTTTGCCCTCCATTGACCACTAAACTACTTTTGTTAAAGGTCCTTCTTTTGATCGACCTCTGTGCCTAATAAAAAGTATAGTTCACTCAATTATATTTTCTTTCTTTACATATTTACCATCCTCGGAATTAAATATATAGACATTTTCTTTTGTATAAATATAATACATCCTTAATTGTCCCTTTATTTCATTTTCTTTAGTATCATCAATTTCTTCAGCTGTTTCTGACAGTACAATTTCTTTAGCTTCTTTATAAGTAAAATTGGGTAGATGATTAAATACTATAAAACCAATTACAACTAATCCTAATGGATAAGCTATCAACAGAGAATTGGGTATTATTTGTCTGTTCTTTCTGACACTGAAAGCAATAAGAAGTAATACACTAACAAAAAAATTCATTACCCAAACGTTCGAATACTCTACTGCATTTTCATATTCTCTTCCAACAATAAAAATAGCAAACGATAAAAAAACATGACCTATTGCTAATCCTATTAATATCGTTTTCTTCATTCTAGCACCTCGAAAATTTAAATTAGTTTACAAAGACTCTCGAGACAAAACAGTAATAGCTTTTTAAAATATTTAACTATTTAAGCGACCCTCTTTTTCGGAAAAAATTATACAAGGAAATGTGATCGCAAACTCAATAAATAGGACATTATCCTAACTCCGCTTTTATGTACATACAAAAAAAGGACATCCCGATGTGGACATTTGTATACATTACAATTAACATATTATGTAATCACTAAAAATACAAGGGGGGATTGTCATTCAATTTTTTAAAATAATCAGTCTCATTGCTCTAATTGTAGTAGCATTTTTTGGTGGATATATGACTGGAAATGTAAACTCTACTGAGGCTTCACGGGAAATTAGAATTGGCTATGATAACTTAGAAAATGTAGGTCAAATTGATATTAAAAAAATTATAACAGACACCGAAGATCAAGATATAGTTGATAACATTATGATGATTTATCTCAACAAGGAGAAAATTTCTAATCCAAATGTAGAGTATCCTGATGTTCATATTTCGGTACTTAGTCCGAGGATGTCTTCTGGCTTAATTGATTCCAGATTGTGGTTTACGGATGAAGGTGCCATAATTGGTATGCGTTCTGGGGAAAGCTGGGACCGAGTCGATTATTTCAAAATCAATAAAAATGATGCCGATTACATTAAAAAGCAAATTCATTATGAAGCAGAGTAAATCCTTACTTAAACTAACCGCGGCTTTAGTTGAAGAAGGATTTATTAAAGCATAGATGCTTTGCGATATAATACCAAATTCAACAAAAGAAAAAAGCGCCTCAAATCCTCGATAACGAAGGATTTGAAGCGTTTTTAATTAGTTCAAACTGTGACGTCTCAGGAGACGCACTCTTCAATAGTAATCACATGAATATTACCAAATTCTATTTATCTTTAGCCCAACGCTTATTATCAGTTAGCGTATAATTTACTTATTAACCATAATGTTCATTAGTTGATGAACTATTTGATTTTTTACTAGCATCAAGCTTTCTTGAAATGTTGTAACATAATAACCCGGAAATGAAAGAAATAAGAAAGGGAACGATTGCTAATCCAGGCATAATAATTGTCCAAAACAATAAATATGCACTAATAGCAAATATAAACCAGCTAACTATAAGTAATATGCTTGATGCAAACTCTTTAATGATCGACAAAATATCCGCCTCCATTTGGGATTAACCATTCTTGTTCAAAATCCCTATACAGCTCGTTCAATAATACCTAGTATCCGCGTAATTGCTCTAGAAAAATAGTTTTTTAGCTCTAAAGCATCGCCAATTTTATGTAATACAGGTTGATGAATAACTTCTCCCCAAGTATTACCTCCAGGTAGAATTACAAGATCTTCACGATTAAAGTACACTCATCAACTGAAAAATCAGGTTTTATACTCAGGTCCCCCGTAGATGTTATAGTTTTTACATTCTCTCCTACTGTAATTACTTTTAACCTTTCTAAATCCTTTTTGAAGTATCTACCTGAGTTGAGTTCAGCAATTAAATATCCATATCCTCAATCTGACATTGTGCTAAAGACATAAAGATATACTTTATTTGTATTCATCTACTAGTACTCCAATCATCATTTATATAGTTTATTCTTATTCATCAAAACTCTTCCTCTACGAAAGAACGTATATTCCTATAAATAAAGTATACCTTAAAAATACAATAATATAATGATTAGTGATAAACACTAAATTTTTATAATATTTTTCATTTGATTGCACTTATCCTCAATTAAAGATTAATAATTCTATATGTTAGTGATTAGTACTTGTACTTAGCCCATCGTATTACAGACAATATTCGTATTCAAACAAAACTAAACAACCAGTCCCCGGTGAATTACCGTCGACTGGTTGTTACTTACTGTCTCCAAAATAACATTCAATGCCTGATTATCGATACAGGCTCTTTTTTATTGGATATTTGCATACCCATTATTGCTATTAAGCGAAAAGAAAGAGGAAGTAAGCTGGACTGTTATCTACCACACCTACTTCTGTTTGAATAACTTACCTTTATGCATTAACAGTCTTTTTTTCGGCAGTCTTGCAACGGCTTCTGCACTGCAGCTGGCATCTACAAATACAAAACTAGCATCATCCCCAACCATAGGCCACACTTGTTCACCTTCACCATTCAATGGTGTTACTCCTTGGGTGATTAGGCATAAACTTTCGCGTAACGAGCGTTCGCTTGATTTCCCTGTATAGTCGCAAAAATTATGCACTTTTTCCAAAACATCTCCAGGAACAAAAGGACTCCAAGAATCAAAAAAACCGTCACAACCTAATGCAACTTGAACGCCTTCCCCTCTCAAAATATCAATAGGAATGAGCTGAGAGTTAATAGAAATAGGGATCGTAGACATAATCTCTACATTATGCTCTGCTAATTTTTTGGCAAATCGCTTTTGCATATGAGGCGTCAAATTACTTAAACCAAATGCATGACTAAAAGCAGTAGTTCCCTTATAGTCTTGTTCTTTCACCATGTCCAACCATTTATCCATTGTATAGAAACCTACTTGTCCTCTATCATGGAGATGCATGTCGACATCCACATTGTACTCTTTAGCTATATCCATTGTAACTTGCAGTGATTTTTCGATGTCTTTATCAATGCCTGCGGGGTCAAGTCCTCCTAAGATGGTTGCACCAGATTCCAATGCTTGTCTTAATAAGTCAGGCATTTCTTCATGAGGGAGTAAGCCATGCTGAGGAAACGCAACAATTTCATATGTTAAATATTGCTGGTAAGCTTTCAATGCTTTTTTAACGCCTTCTAAATTTCTCAATCTAATGAATGGGTCGATATTTACATGTGTTCGAATATGATTGACACCATTACGCAAGTGCAGTTCAATCATGGCAGATGCTCTTTGTTCCACTGTTTCAGCAAGTTCCTCTAACTCAGCTGCTTCAAGAGCTAATCTCTCGGATAAGCTTTTCACAGGACGACAAGCTCTCCATCCTAATGAAAGATAGGTCTTATCCAAATGATTATGCATTTCTTTGAATGCAGGAAGTGCTAATTTTCCTTCCATATCAATGGCATCTGTTTCCGAGATATCTTCAGTTGCGGGAATAATCGTCTGAATGACACCTTCTTTTGCAACTCTAATATGAAATAAATCGGTTCTTGTTTGAATGCTGCCATCCTCATATGTTGTTTCACCAATTTCTAGTCGAACGTTCCGTAGCCATGTACTCATCGGAACTCCCCCTTTAGCTCTATCTCTTCTTCATGGATTATGTTCCCTTTTGAAATCACTGTCGATATAGGACATTGTCTGGCAATCAGATGCGCAGAACTTACTGCATCGACGAGTAGCGCATTAGCTGCATCTCCAACTTTTGGCCACTGTTGCTCGCCATCCTCATTTAATGGTGTGATTCCGCCTGTAGCATATTTCAAGGATCTTCCAATATGCCACTCATCAATGTAGCTAAAACGTTGTACAAACCTATTTAATTTATGGATCGTATCGCCACTTCCAAAAGGAGACCAGTGATCCATCAGGCTATCATGCCCAAAAGAAACTTTTACGCCCCGGTCAACCATATATTTCACAGGAATTGTAATCGAACCTGCACCAATTGGAACCGTTGTTGTCACCCTAACATGGTTTGCAGCTACCCGATCTATTAGATTGTCTAAGGACTGTTGTGGTAAATCTGCAAATGCGAATGCGTGACTAAGGGTTACTTCCTTATTGAATGATCTTAGTTCGATTTCATTCAAAATTTGATGGATTTCAAATTCCCCTAAGGTGTTTTGCTCATGTAAATGAATGTCAATTCCTACATCGTATTTTTCGGCTAATGCAAAAGTTGTTTTTAACACTTCCCCGCTATTACGATCGACTAAAGCAGGGTCGACCCCTCCGATATGTGTAGCGCCCATTCCTAATGCTTCCTCAAGGATCGTTAAAAATTCTGGACCATTACGTAATACACCATGCTGCGGAAATGCGACGATTTCATACGTGATTCTATCTTGATAACTTTCTAAAACACGCTTCGCTATTTCCATATGCTTTGTCTTAATATGAGGGTCAACATTCACATGTGTGCGAATATGTGTATGTCCATGTTTTATATAATGCTGCACCATTCCATGTGCTCTCTCTTCAGCTACTTCCAGTTGTTGAGGTAATAAAATCGCTTCTTCTTTAAAACGAGTAAAAATTCCCTCTGTAGCTGGAGATGGTGCTTTCCATTCACCACCGAAGTAAGTTTTATCGATATGTGTATGCATTTCTTTAAACGATGGAACGAGTAGTTGCTCTTTGGCATCTACAACAACTGCAGCGCTTGCTTGAATCGTTGGGGCTATTTCAACAAACCTACCATTCTCAATCAAGATATCTACTATTTTCGTTTCTGTAGCTGTGACAAACGATTGATCATAGGAATACCCCGTTTCCAAGCGCACATTCTTTAATAATAATGTCAAAACAATCTCTCCCCTTTATGAATTTCTTTGTTTAAATAATTAAACTCTAGAGCTGTTGAAATTTAAGGAGCCTATGTACAATAACGTAAGTGACGAGGACCCTCTTAATAAACATGGAATACATCAGTTAAATAATAGCTATAACTACGGCAAAGGTATATGCATTTTGGATTCCAAAAATAGGGCCCTCTTCCTCACAAGGGCAACTATAAATATAGTCTAACAGCTTATTAATTATATGATAAAAATTTTGAATAATTATCAGGATGACCTTTTAATATAATGACATATTTTTAATAAGCTCACAGAATGATTATTTCAAAAGTACGGTCACTTATTATAGGGTGGTCTTTATATTATCATAAACATTATTGCCTTCCACACAGTTATTCATTTTTGTTATGATTTATAGGAAATGTAATTGTAGAAGAAACGCTGCACAACATGTAAAAGATTACGAAATTGGACTTCAAACACGTGGGATAGATGTAATTTTTTGAAAAGAGGGATTCTATGAATAAAGATTCAGCAATATTTATATTTAATAGAGATTGTGCTTCTATCAGATTTAGTATCGTAGCAGAAGAGTGGCCAATAGATAAATTTATAAAAGAAATAGGAATAACGCCAACCGAATCCTATAAGAAAGGAGATGCTTATAGTCGTGGAGTCAGAAAATTGAGCAGATTTGAAACTGTATGGAGCTTACATACTGGTGACGTTTTTTTACGTTATGAAGAAGATGAGGATAAAAAAATTTTTGATTCTATAATTGTCCCTTTACAACCCAAAATTAATGTAATCAATGAATATCGAAAGAAATATAATCTCACTTGTATATTCTTCGTCCATTACAACTTTTATGATGCCCAAACACCTGGAATGCGAATAGATCCTAGTGTCATTGCTTTTGCAAATAGCATTGGTGCCATAATAGATGTGTATATTGATAATGAAACATTATTAGATAATCAAAAAAAATATTAAAATTATATGCAAAAAGCCTGCTACCATTGTAATAATGATAACAGGCTTTTCTTTGGCCCTTCAAACTTATTCTATCTGAAGCTGATTACGTTCAAGGATGACATATAATAATATAGGTATACCAATAGTTCACTCTTGTAATGCTTACCTTTTGCTTACCATGTTCTTAGACCACACGTTAAATACAATAGGTTGGAAAAGAAAGGTAAATTACGGTAGCATTAAATTTAGTTCAATAACAAAAAGAAAATACATAATAATTAGAATTTTACATTTACGCAACACTTTGTAAAACGATATATTAAGCTTGACCTTGTTTACATTTTGATTACCTAATTTAAATTTTATATGTTATTTAATGCGATACTCGATATTCTCTATACAACATAAAAAAACGCTTGAAACCTTGTATTAATAAGGTTTCAAGCGTTTTTCTTTTTGGTTTTATAACAACCAACGATTTGTAAATTACGTCCCAGGAGGGATTCGAACCCCCGACCGACGGCTTAGAAGGCTGTGGAAAATATTATATACACTTATTTGAATTAATATAATCACATAAATACAGTGATTATAATCTTAGTTTGTAAAAGACTAACTATTATATTTATGTTTATTTATATATTCATATCTGAATTTGGGCACTTTTTGGGCACTTTTCTTTCTATATGAAAAATATCAATGACAACTGTCTTCGCAATAGGTAATATTTAACTAGAAAGGGGATATTATATATGAAGAAACTAATTTTTAGTGCTGCACTAGTATTAAGTTTAGGATTGGCCGGATGTGGTGGAGATACTACAAAAGATAAACCAAAGGAAAATAAAACAGAAGCTACTGATAGTAATAATAATTCGGATTTTGTTAGTGATGCTAGCTTACCTAACGACCTACGTGTTACAGAGTATATCAATAAAGTACTTGGAGAGAAAACAAATACTGATGAAACTCGCGTCGTAAGTGTCACAAATGACGCTGAAGGTCTAACAGTATTATTAAATATTGACGAAAATTTAAGTATGAAGCTTATACGTACATCTATGCTGTCAGATGCTCGTGGCCTATTCAATGAAATTTCTCAATACGAGAATTTAAGTGTAGTGACTATAGGGTATATTGATCAGTACAAATTAGACAATAAAACAAATGATGTGCGTGTCATGAGTATTAAATTTGATGCAGACAAAATAAAATCCATTGATTGGGATAAATATCTAAATGACAACTTTGAAAAAGATGCTAAATCTTATTTTATTCACCCAGATTTCAAAGAAGATTAATTGAAACGTTATTATAGAAAAAAATCACTCATTTTTTAGATGAGTGATTTTCTTTTTATTGTTACTTCTTTTCGATAATTCTACCACTACCGGTCCACTCATACTCACCTTCCGCACTCATAAGATCTTTTAACCTTTGTAATTGTTTAATTACAGCATCTATACTTTCGACCTTATTAAAAATAAACGTTACAGGAGCATCGTCAATTTCCATCTTATTTTTATCACCAAAAAATTCTTCTCCTATTGGTCTAGGTTCTATTTCTGTAAATTGAATAGCACCCGAACTTCTATCACTCAGACACCCTACCTGAGCTGAAATATCTCCTGTTCCAAATACAACTTGAACACTTTTATTTATTATTGGCACTAAAACTTCCCCTTTATTTTTCACTATTTCTTCAGTTTACAAGTGAGTTAGCCTCTTTTGTCTGTAAATATATAACTCCGTTTGGACTGACGTACATAACCACATTTTCATTACTTTCTTTTAAGATATGATCTAACATATATGTAATTTCCCATTCTTGAATAAAGTCACAACCTTTACTGTTGGATATACTGGCGCGATTAGTTTTATCATTCTTGCTATGAATAATTCTAGATTCTCCACATTCATAAATCTTTATTATTTCATCCGATGGTGACGTACTTAATACAGCCTGTACTACATCTGGTCTTAATTTCGTTATATCTCTAAATGTTCGTTGTTTCGAACCTGTATAATTAAATAGCACTGTTTAAACACTCCTTAAAATTAGAACATTCGTTTGCAATTATTATAGAACAAGTGTTTGTGTTTTTGCAATAAAAAATAGCCGCCTACATTTTACATTGTGGACGGCTTTAGTATTTACTCATCGTATCCTCTTTTCACTATCAATGACTTTGATTTTTTAGGTACTCCATAACCATCGGAATGGTTATACTCGCATCGCTTAATTCTAAGTACTTTCGTTCTGCTTCCGCTAAATCGGAGCATTCAAAACTTTTTATGACTTCTAGTTTGTCTAAATCAATGTCAATCATTTCATCATCTTCCGCCCTGAAGTATAGTACTTTTACAACTAATTCATGACGATCTATCGATACTACAGCGTATTCTGGAATTTCACTTAAGCTAAAAAATACGTTAACTTCAATGCGTTTAGTATTATTTGTTAGCATGTTATCACCTCCTCCTTTACGACATAATTCGATACAAGGGAGCGAATACCTTCTCAATGTTCCAAACTCGAAATTTGGAACATTTAGTAGAATGATTACTGCTATAACAGCGTTTTCGGATTGTAAGTTACTGTAAAAATTTAATTTAAACCCGATAAGATTCAAAAAGGGGGATGCACGTGGGTATTATTCGTTTTGGTGATTTAATAAAAAAGTATAGGGATGAGAATAAAATAACTCAAAGTGAGTTTAGTAAATTAATTGATAAGAAACAAGCAACCGTTTCAAATTACGAAAATGGGGTCCACTTCCCAGATGATGCAGAAGAAATAAAAATTATTTCAAAAATCATTAAGGTTCCTATCGATATAGTTATTGATTCCATTCTCTATACAAGAGATGGCTGTGTTGTTCAACATGAAACGATTATAGAATTGGATAAAATAGAATTACAAAGTCGTTATAAATTTACTTTCAACAATAAAGAAGTAACAAGTGAAGAATTAGGAAAAATGCTAGATATATTACAGTTTGAACGCTTTAAAAGTAACCAAAAAATAAATAATGAATAAACGCAAAAAGCCCGCTACCAACGAAGGTATCGGGCTTCAAATTAATTAATATTTGATTTTCGGTCGATATAAGCAAAGCCGTAACTGATTAACTCGCTATCACTATACTTGTCCACATTTTCATGTTTACTAGTGAATAATTTTTCCTCTACGCCTTTTTTAATCATGTTTCGTGCTGCTTTACGACCTGTTTCATTCAGTAATTGTGTAACTTTTGGTTCCTCCTTTTTAACTGGGTTTTTCAAATTATTTAAAGAGACTTGCACACGCTGCTTAAATGACTCCCAGCGACCTTCAGACAAGATTCGATGGGGACAGTATTTCCCCGACCAATCTTGATGCTTTTTCACGCGATCAATTCCCCATCCGTGCTGATAGAGTAATTTAGCAATATATTGTACTGCGTTTTCTTCAGCTTTTTCATATCGCTCGCCACCACTTTTGCTGTAGCATATCTC